>JAJKJU010000170.1 GCA_021153565.1 Rhizobacter sp. | reverse complement strand
TCTAGCGAAGGGATCGCCTTGCACGATGGTAGAGTTTGCCGAGAAGACCCCGCCCATTCTTTAGGATTTGGCCCGGAATAAGTTCCCGTTTTGGGGGCGCTGGGCGGGCGCGCTGCGGCGTTGCTCCTCACTTGTGTGGCTCGCCACATGGCGCCGGAGTGCCTTGCATTGCATCCCGCCCAGCGCCCCCAAAACGGGAACTTATTCCGGGCCAAATCCTGAGCGGCGGACAGGGAAGGCAATGACTCAATCAACGTACTACTCGCTGGGTCAATTGCAGACCGAGTTGAAGTCCTCGCGTGGATCTTTCTATGCCGTGTGCCTCAAGACTTTCGGCGTGTCGATGCTCTCCAGCATCGTCGTTGCACTCGTTTTTGGTATCGCGATGGCGCTCGGCCTGTTCAGCGGATTGGGCGGGAGAAGTCCGAATGCTGCGCCAGAAAGTGCCGCGCTTATCGCGGGTCTGGTATTCCTCGTGAGCCGACGGTGATGGTTCGGTTCATCGAGATTCTCGCAATGCCCGATCCAGATGCGGACAAGGTGGCGGCGAAGGAGGGGGGGTCGAGACGCCGAAGCCCATCGACGACAAGGCCGCGCCGCGCGAGCCGGGCCATCGCGATCGCTCTTGGCTCGGAATCGCGATCGCATCGCATCCGGCCGATGCAGAGCGCATTGCATTTTTTCGCAACGCAGCGGCGATGCGTTGAACTTGGACCCGATAGCATCGGGTCTACGTCATCCAATCTACCGAGTCGGGCCGGCCAGGCAAAGCGATGCTCGCCGTCGCCTCCGGCGTTCTCGCGATCACCTCGCCGTTTCTCACCACCGCCAGCCGCGTCGCCCGCAGGCGAATCGCCTCGATCGCATCGCGTGCCTGCAGCAGCACGAAGTTCGCGGGCAAGCCCACCTCGATTCCGTAGTCTTTCAAGCCCAGCACTCGCGCACTGTTCACCGTCACCGCATCGAAACAGGCCCGCATCTGCATCTGCGAGGTCATCTGCGCCACATGCAGCCCCATGTGCGCCACTTCGAGCATGTCGGCCGAGCCGAGCGAGTACCAGGGGTCCATCACGCAGTCATGGCCGAAGGCTACGTTCACGCCGGCCGCCATCAGCTCTGGCACACGCGTCATGCCGCGGCGTTTCGGATAGGTGTCGTGACGGCCTTGCAGCGTGATGTTGATGAGCGGGTTCGCGACTGCGTTCACCTGCGCCTCGGCGACCAGCGGGATGAGCTTGGAGGCGTAGTAGTTGTCCATCGAATGCATGGACGTGAGGTGCGATCCCGTCGCCCGCCCATGCAACCCGAGCCGCTGCGTATGAAACGCCAGCGTCTCGATGTGCCGAGACATCGGATCGTCGCTTTCGTCGCAGTGCATGTCGATCATCAAGCCGCGCTCTGCCGCCAGTTCACAGAGCACGCGCACCGACTCTGCGCCCTCGGCCATGGTCCGTTCGAAGTGCGGAATGCCCCCGACCACGTCGACACCCTTGTCGAGGGCGCGCTTCAGATTTGCCAGCGCCGTCGGCGAGCGCAGCACACCGTCCTGCGGAAAGGCGACGAGCTGCAGATCGATGTAGGGCTTCACGCGTTGCTTGACGTGGAGCAAGGCCTCCACCGCGAGCAGCCGGTCGTCGCATACATCGACATGCGATCGGATCGCGAGCAGCCCCTTGGCCACCGCCCAATCGCAGTGGCGCATCGCACGTTCGACGAGCGCCTCCTGCGTCAACTGCGGTTTCAACTCGCCCCACAGCGCGATGCCTTCGAGCAGCGTGCCGCTGACGTTCACACGCGGCAGGCCGTAGGAGAGCGTTGCGTCCATATGGAAATGCGCATCGACGAAAGGCGGCGACAGCAGGTGGCCCTGGCCTTCGATCACCTGCGCGCCTTCGGGCACCGGCAAGGATGGCTCGATGGCCGCGATGCGTCCTCCTTGCGCCAGAACGTCGAGGCCCGTGCGGCCATCGGTGAACGATACGTTTCGAAGGAGAAGCACGCTCATGCTCTCACTTCGTCCCGAAAATCCGATCGCCCGCGTCACCGAGTCCCGGCACGATGTAGCCATGCTCGTTGAGCTCGCGGTCGATCGCGGCCACGTACACCGGCACATCCGGATGGTTGCGATGGAAGTTGGCCAAGCCCTCGGGCGCGGCCAGCAGGCAGACGAAGCGGATGGACTTCGGCCGAGTTTCCTTCAACCGATCTACCGCAGCCACCGCGGAGTTGCCGGTGGCGAGCATCGGGTCGAGCACGATGGCATCGCGTTCGTGCATGTCCGACGGCATCTTGAAGTAGTACTCGATTGCGACCAGCGTCTTCGGATCGCGGTAAAGGCCGACGTGCCCGATGCGCGCGCCTGGCACGACGTTGAGCATGCCGTCGAGAAAGCCCGCGCCCGCCCGCATGATGCTCACGAACACCGTCTTCTTGCCATCGATGACAGGCGCCAGCATCGTTTCCAGCGGCGTCTCGATTTCGATCATCTGCGTTGGCATGTCACGCGTGACCTCGTAGGCCATCAGCATGCTGATCTCATTGAGCAGGCGGCGGAAGCTGCTGGTGCTGCGGTCCTTCTGGCGCATCAGCGTGAGCTTGTGTTGAATGAGCGGGTGGGTGACGTGATGGACCGGTGCTGTCAAGGATTAATCTCCGTAGGGTGGGCAAAGCGAAGCGTGCCCACGCGGTTGTCATTCGAGCTAATTCGTCTGTCCGCGTGGGCTCCTTCGACAGGCGCAGGATGCACTGGCCTGCGCTCATCCACCCAATCAGAACACCGTGCCATCGCTTCGGATTCGCACCGGCGGTGATCCATCCTTGCGCAACTCGCTCGCGATCTGCCGCCCCGCTGCCCAGGTTCCGCCTTCGAGGATGCGGGCCAGCGGCATCTGCTCTGCCGTGAGGCCGAGTTCGCTGCGCACGAGTGGAGCGAGTTCGTCGATGAGAGCCACCGTCAGGGCCCGCCATTCGATCACCCATTCGTCGCCCGGCGACATCTCGCGCGATGCAAAGCCATTGGCGCGAGGAACGATCACGCCCGCATCGATCAGCAGCCCCCCATTGCGGTACTCAGGCAGGGCGGTCAGTTCGTCGAGATCGGTCACCTCGACGCCCGCCCATTCGAAAGGTTCGAGCAGCGAGTAGGTAAGCCACTGGGACAGCTTGTGAAACGGCACATGCCCGGCGCTTGCGCCGTGGCCACCGGCATGCCGATGCCGCCACACATCGCCCATGGGTATATCGCCCAGCGACTGCCCGCTCGGCCAGATCTCGCTGAAGGCGTCGAGCAGGCTTGCGAGAATGCGCGAGGCCTTGACGTGATGGTGCCGCTGCGACGCAGCCGCGGGGCGGTGATGGCGCAGCTTGGGTGCATGGGCATGGTAGGTCAGCGCGTCGTACAAGTGTCCGGGCTGGCCCATGGCGGTGAAGATCTGGGGCTGAGCGCGAAGCGCTTCGCCAAGGCGGCGCAAGAGTGCGGCGCGGCCTTCAAGTCCGACGAGCGGATTGCTGTCGCTGACCTGGAAGATGTCTGCCAGTGTCTTGGCATTGATCTTGAGAAGTGCTGCGGCGTCGACGCGGTAGGGGTCGCCGACGTCGGATGAAAAGCCGCCGGCCATGAAGGCGCGGAAGCTCGCGACGGCCAGGCCTTCGGAGCGGTTGAAACTGCGGCCGGCTTCCCGGTATTTCCAATCCGGTCCAGCGCCCGCATCCAGCAACACACTGATCAGTGTGAGATCGATTCGCGAGCGCGCCGCCGCCGTCGTGCTTCGCTCCAGCAAATGCTCGTCCAGCTCCGACTTGCGATCCAGCCCGCCCGCCTCGAAGTGCCGCCAGCGGCTGTGATATGGAATGTCGAGCGTCGGATATCGCTCGCGAGTCAATCGGGCAACCCGTTTTGCCACTGCGTCCAATGCGGCCCGGTTGAGCTCGAAGTGCGCAGACGAGCCCGCACTGACCGCCGCTGCAATCGACGCGCAACGCTCGCGCACCGCCGTTGTCGATCGCAGAATGCGCACCGCTTCGTGTAGTGCACCGACATCGGTATCGTCATTCAAGGCCGCGCCCCTTCACCGCAGCCAGCATCACCTCATCCGGCACGCTGCCGTCGGTGAAATACCCTGCTGCGATCTTCGCTTCGATCTCGACACGCGCATCGGCCGGCACAAGGTCGTCAGGAATCTTGACGCGCTCGCCCACCTCGATGCCACTGCCCGTGATCGCATCGAACTTGTCGTTGCTCATCGACACCAGCCGATGGATCTTCTGAATGCCCAGCCAGTGCAGCACGTCGGGCATCAGTTCCTGGAAGCGCATGTCCTGCACGCCCGCCACGCATTCAGTGCGCAGGAAATACTTGTCCGCACTGTCGCCGCCCGCTTGCCGCTTGCGTGCGTTGTAGACAAGAAACTTCGTCACCTCGCCGAGCGCGCGACCTTCCTTGCGGCTGTAGGCGATCAGCCCTACGCCGCCCGCCTGCGCGCCCTTGATGCACTCCTCGATCGCATGAGTGAGGTAGGGCCGGCAAGTGCAGATGTCGGAGCCGAAGACGTCCGATCCGTTGCATTCGTCGTGCACGCGGGCGGTGAGCGTCACGTTCGGGTCGGCGAGATCGCGCGGGTTGCCCATGATGTAGAGCGTTTGCCCGCCGATGGGCGGCAGGAAGACCTCGAGGTCACTGCGCGTGACGAGCTCGGGATACATGCCGCCAGTCTCTTCGAACAAGGCGCGCCGCAGGTCCGCTTCGCTGACGTTGAATCGCTTTGCCACGCCCGGCAGCCACCACACCGGCTCGATCGCGATCTTGGTCACTGCCGCAGACGCATCTTCCAGCAGCACTTTGCCATCCACCGACAGGCGCTGGAAAGCAATGGCCTGTCGCACCTCGGGCAGGTGGATGTGCGCCTTGGTCACGGCGATGGTCGGGCGGATGTCGTAGCCCTGCTCGAGGTGGTCCGAGAACACGTCGGCAACCGACGCCCCCCACGGGTCGATGGAGACCATCCTGCTCGCATCGCCCCACTGCGAATACGGACCGATCAGGTCAGTGGGCGAAGTGTTGGTGAGGTCGGCGCGGTGGCCTTTGACGAGGTTGCCCGCCGCCACCGCGAGCGCCCGGTACACGCCATACGAGCCCGAATGGGTGCCAATGACGTTGCGCTGGCCCCGACTGACGGTGGTGCCGACGATCGGCCCGCGCTCGGCTGCCGTGGGCGCACCCCAGCGAATAGGAGGCGCGCCTGTGGCGCCTTGCTGGCCTGGGTGGGACGTGAGGCGGATGTGACGTGCGCCCTGTGACCCGGTGATCTCAGAACCCATGAACGGTGCTCCGATCTCGAATCGCTGAATCGATGGCCGACTATAGCCTCAGCGCCATGTGCACGTCATCGTGCAAAGTGCCGTCAATGCAAATTGCGGCAGTTTCGCGGCCGTACACCACGAAGCCCAGCGACTCATAGAGGGCAATGGCCGGCTGGTTGTTGGCGTAGGCGGTGAGGTTGAGCAGCAGGATGCCGTCGCAGCGCCTGGCGAGCGCGATCACCGCTTCGATCAGGCGCCGAGCCAGGCCCCGGCCGCGGTGGGAGTCCCTGACGAAAACGCCCCAGACGAAGCCCTTGTGGGCGAGCTTCAACATCTCTTCGCGGTGCCAAGCCGCCAGGCCGACGAGTTCACCGCAGTCGAAGGCGCCGACGATCGCGCGGTCGTCCGTGGGGACGAGCCGCTCGGCGACCTTCTCAAGCGACAAGTCACGCTCTTCCTCGTAGCTGGAGGCGAAGGCGACAGGGTCGGTGCGAAGTGCCTCCAGGCGAAGGGCCTGGAAGGCTTTGGCATCGGGTGGCGAAAGCTTGCGAATGTGAGTCGTCATGCGAAACGAATTCGTAGCCCGATGAAGGTCGGCACCAATGCCGCCAGAGGGCTCAGAGGCAGGCTCAGAGGCTGAGAGTTTTTCGATCATGCCCGCTCGAAAAACTCTCAGCCTCTCAAGCCAGCGCCAGCGTCACCTCGTCCATGCGCGCCAGCACCTCCGGCGTCAGCTTTGGAACCACCGCCTCTGCGCCGAGATTGCTCTGCAACTGGCTGATCTTCGACGCGCCCGTGATCACGGTGCTGACATGCGGATTCTTCGCCACCCAGGCAATGGCGAGTTGCGAGACGTTGCAGCCGAGTTCGGCCGCGACGCCTTCGAGCTTGGCGACGGCCGCATTCTTCAGGTCGTCGGTCAGTCCCTTTTCCAGGAATCCCATGCTCTTCATCGCGCCTCGGCTGTCGCTCGGAATGCCGTTCTTGTATTTGCCCGTCAGCAGGCCGCTCGCCAACGGGCTCCAGGTGGTGAGCCCCAGGCCGATGTCTTCGTAGAGCCGCGCGTACTCTTCCTCTACACGCTTGCGGTGGAAGAGGTGGTATTGCGGCTGCTCCGTCACCGGTTTGTGCAGATGATGGCGGTCTGCGATGTCCCAGGCAGCGCGGATGTCGGCGGCGCTCCACTCACTCGTCCCCCAGTACAAGGCCTTGCCCCGGGTAATCATGTCGCTCATGGCCCAGACGGTTTCCTCAAGGGGCGTCTGTGGGTCAGGCCGGTGGCAGAACACGAGATCGATGAAATCGAGCCCAAAGCGCTTGAGCGAGCCATCAATGGCTTGCGACAGGTACTTGCGGTTGAGCGTGTCCTTGCGGTTGACTGCATCACCCTCGCGATCGAGTCCCCAGAAGAACTTGGTTGAGACGACGTAGTTCAGGCGCGGCCATTTGAGCGCGCGGATCGCCGCGCCCATCAGCTCTTCGCTCTTGCCACCGGCATAGGCTTCGGCGTTGTCGAAGAAGTTGACGCCCGCGTCATAGGCGGCGGCCATCATCTCCTTTGCGGCACCCTCGTGGACCTGGTTGTGATACGTCACCCACGATCCGAGCGACAGTTCGCTCACCTTCAGGCCGCTGCGGCCGAGACGTCGGTAGTTCATGGTCTTTGGCGTTGGAACGGAATCTGTTTGGCATCTTAGGACATGGCCCGAAACAACTTATTTCGGGCCATGTCCTTAGCCACAGACTCACAACCGTTCAGCGGCCACGTTGCACCGTTCGGCAAGACACCGCACAGATAACAGGGATTTATTGGCTTTTCACTCTGGGCCACCTTGGCTATCGTGTGCGAGTGAAGCCGTACCAGATCGTTTTTGCACTCCCCTTCGCCCTGGCCTTTGGCTTGGTTGCGCATTTCCTTGTCGCCAAGGGTGTGAAGGTGGTCCTGTGGGCCTGGGCGCCATTGGCCAGCGGCGAGCCCGAGGCCGCTTCGTATGAGCGGAAGGTTTACCACACAGCCGACAAGCCCATGATGCTAGTGGCTGCGGCGGCGGCGCTTGCCGGCCTGCCCTGGCTGGCGGCGCTGGCTGCGGGCGGCCTATGGTGGGTGGCCGGCTTTCTCTGCGTGGGTGCCGTCATTGTGCTCGACGTGCTCTGGTGGGAACGCGTGGCGGTCAGCGCCCACTACTTGTGGTTCCAGCGTGGCTTTCGTGGCAAGGTCCATCAAGTGGCGCTCGAGAACGTGCGCGACGGCAGCGTCGAAGAAACCGAAGTTCGCGGATTCACCCTCAGGCATGGCAGGGAAAACCGCCTTGTCCGGTTGCAGGTGCGTATGTCCGACAAACGCGTGATCGCCCTGCCCAAGACCGATGGCCACAATGGGCTCGCATCGGTCGAGTCGGTCGGCAACTATCTGCACATGCGCCTGCAGCAGATGCGCGACCAGGAAACCCAGCGCGAGCGGCGCGTCCTGAGGTCGCAACTCGACCTGCCGTCCCATACGCCGCCAGGGATGCCGAGCGCGGCAGACGACGAGTTGCAGCGCGAACTCGCCAAGCTGCGGATTACTGCAGTGCAAAAGCGACCTACACATTGACGACCCGAGATCGCTTCGGATTGGACGTTCGTCGAGCGTCTCGTCAAGCCACAAATGCCGGCTGCTCGCCTGCTCTCGAAGCGCATTGCGGCGTTGCGCTCCGACAGCGGCGCGATCAACCGACACTTGTGGCTTGACGCGACACTAGGGGCGCACCGATCCGGCACACGATGGGAGAATCAATCGATGAACGCGCTGCTCAACGACCTTCCGGCTTCCCCCTCGGTCCACGCGATCCATCTGCAACGGCGCTCCCGTATCGCCGCCGCAATGGCGAAGCAGGGAGGCGGCATCGCGATCATCCCGACCGCGCCCGAGCGGCAGCGCAACGGCGACAGCGATTTTCCGTATCGCTACGACAGTCACTTCCATCATCTCACCGGGTTCTGCGAGCCCCAGGCATGGCTCGTTCTTTCGAGCGACGGTCGCAGCACGCTCTTTTGCCGCGAGAAGGATGTGGAGCGCGAGATCTGGGACGGTTTTCGCCTTGGACCCGAGGCAGCACCCGCGGTGCTGGGCGTCGACGAGGCGTATCCCGTCCGCGAACTCGATGCGAAGCTGCCCGAGTTGCTTGCCAATCGAGAGGCCGTATGGTTTCCGTTCGGCATCCATCCGACTTTGCCCATGCAGGTCGAAGCCTGGTTCACGACAGTGCGAGGCCGCGCCCGCGAGGGCGTCGAATGCCCTTCGTCGCAGCGAGATATCAACCTGCTGCTCAACGAAATGCGCCTCGTGAAGGACGAGGTGGAGATCGCCACCATGCGTCACGCAGCGCAGATTACGGCTGGCGCGCATGCGCGTGCGATGCGCTTTTGTGCCGAGCGTCTACGAAGCGGCGCGGCGGGCGTGCGCGAATACGAGATCGAGGCCGAGTTGCTGCATGAATTTCGCCGCCACGGGGCGCAAAGCCCGGCCTACACAAGCATCGTCGCCGCAGGTGCGAATGCCTGCGTCCTGCACTACGCGGCGAGCAATGCGCTGCTGCGCCCCGGAGAGCTGTGCCTGATCGATGCGGGCTGTGAATTCGAGGGCTATGCGAGTGACGTGACGCGCACCTTTCCTGCGGACGGTCGGTTCAGCCCGGCGCAGCGCGAGCTGTACGAAATCGTGCTCGCGGCGCAAAAGGAGGCCATCGCGGCAACCAAGCCGGGCGCCCGTCAGCGCGACGCCCACAAGGCCGCGGTGCGCGTGCTTTCGCAGGGCATGCTCGATTGCGGACTGCTCGATCGCGACAAGGTCGGCGACGTCGATGCTGTGATTCGCAGTGCCGCCTATCGACAGTTCTACATGCACGGAACCGGCCACTGGCTCGGCCGCGATGTTCACGACGTTGGTGAATACCTCTCGCTCGGCGAAGCGCCTCTCGAACACTGCGACGGCAGGGGCGGAATGGTCGTGAAAAAGCCATCTCGCCTGTTGCAGCCGGGCATGGCGGTGACCATCGAACCCGGCATCTACGTTCGACCCGCCGAGGGCGTGCCCGAGCGCTTCTGGAACATTGGCATCCGCATCGAAGACGATGCAATCGTCACGGCCGATGGCTGCGAGTTGATCTCGCGCGGCGTGCCGGTCGAGGCGGCCGAGATCGAGGCTTTGATGCGAAACTGATGCGCGTGACGCGGAAGACAGGAAGACCAGAGAGCCAACCTTCAGGTCGGCTCTTTGCTCTTTGTTTTGATGGATGCGGCGTTCACCGCCGCATCTTCTCGCTAGCCGCGCGTTCCTGTGAATGTTCCGTTGTTTGTCCCTGAAGGCGTCGTCGAGTATCGCCACGTGCCGGTGACCGCTCCGGTGGTGACATTGATCGACCCTGTGAATACAGAGGCTCCTGCCGTGCCGGCCGTCGCGTTGAGCGAGATGCTGCCGCCCGCGGAGACATTGCCGTTGACCAGAAAATCGAAGTTGTAGGTGGCCGAGTGACCGGAGCCGACCACGACGCCTGCTGTCGTCAAGGTCACAGCGAAAGTGCCGGACTCCGCCCCTGAAAAGGTGCCGCTGTAGCTGCCGGCGTAGTCGCCCACGGGTGTCGGGCCCGGAGGGACAGGCGGGAAGACCAAGGCGGGGGCGACACCGTCAGTCGTCAGCACCAGGCAGTTCGGCATCGTGACGTCGGTCGCGCCGGCGGGAACATCCATGGTCGGGCCGTAGCGATACGGCAGCAGGCTCTGGCCGTAGAGGCGCGTCGTCGCGCTTTTCTTCACGGCGATGCGGAAGGCGCCGGTGGCATCCGTGATTGCCACGCTCGAACCGATGTAGTCGACACCGGAACCGACCACCATTGCCTTTGCAACGCGTGCGCCGCCGGACTCCTGCACGCAACCGTTGATGTACACAACGTCGACGATTCGATCCGCGTTCCAGACTGTGAAATGACTGACCGCGCCTTCGTAGTACTGGCTCGGCGCGGTGCCTTGCAATGCGGCGCTGCCTTCCTGAACCCACACGCCGGTGGTGTCGTCGAAATAGAAGAGGGGGATGGTCGTCGGCAGCGGCATTCCGCCGCGAGACACAGCGGGGATGCGGATGGTGGCCGTCTTGCCCTCCGCCAGATTGAGCGTTGCTCCATCGGCATCGAACAGATTCACCTGCAGTGCGCCATTGGACTCGATCATCGCGCCAGCGCCAGTCAGGTAGTTGCCGGGCATGACTGACGAGTCTTTGCTCGCGTCGATGACTGTCAACTCTGCCGTGGCGGGCCCTGTCGGAGCGCTGCCGTTTGATCGTACAAGCGAACCCGCCGACAGCGTGACTTGTGCGCTAGAGCCAGGCACGCTGAGCGTAGCGACCGCGGCAGGATTGAAGCTGCTGCTCGCATCGATCGGCGTAAGCGTTGCGTCCACCGCCTGCAGCGCGACCACAGACACCGACTGTGCCTTGCGCGTTTGCCCGGCGTATCCGGTCTTGGCGAAGGACAGCACCGTTTCGGTGGACGTGCTCGGAACGTTGAGCGAATAAGTGCCGGAGGCGTCGGTGTCAGCGGTTTGAGTGCCGAACGTCACGTGAACACCCGGGGCGACGGCACCGGATGCATCACGCACGGTGCCCGAGACGGTCGCGATTGTGACGGGTGTGGGAACCGGCGGCGGCGTGGAGTCGTTGCCCCCGCCACAAGCTGACAGCAGCGAAGCGAGCGCAAGCGAGGCCGCGGCGGGCCACATTTTGAAACGTTTCATCGAGAGAACTCCCTGTTGGATTTGACCTGCGCTGAACTGAGAGGCTGAGCGCGGGGTGCATCCTAGGGACACTCATGCCGTGCAGGCGATCCCCCATCAGGGGGTGACTCCGGAGGGCACTTTCCACCCGCGGTCCCGCCGCTCGCCATCCAGAATGTCACGCGCCGCACGCACGCCGTGGAAGTACGCTTCCTCGAACACCGAGTAGGCAGACAGGTCGCTGTGCGCGAACACGACACGTCCTCGGACTTGCGACAGGGCCCTCAAAGATGCACTGCTGCGCATCCCAGGAACCGGAATGCTCATCGCGTGACCGTAGCGCATCAGGTCGATCTGCCGGACTTTGGACGGCAGGTCCGGATGCGCCTTCGAGAGCTCCTGCACCACCCGCGCCGCGCGTGTGAACCAGCCTTCCTGGAGCAGGGATTGCCGATGTGCGGGTGCTGCGCCCCAGGCCCAGTACGAACTCAGCACCGTCGGCCCGGGATACGGCCGCGTGCTCTGATGCATTGCGTCGACGTAGCCCAGGCTCTCGCTACCGTAGAGCACGTTGTCCCAGGAGAGCGGCGCGCCGGGCCGGTCGTCGAGTGCTTCGTCGAGGTGCAGGTTCGCGACCATCCACGGCGCATATCGCATGCGAGAGGCTGCATGGGTCAGCGCTGATGACGGCGATTCGAGCATTCGCGCAGCGATGAAGACCGGCACCGCCAAGACGACTTGCTTCGCGGTCCATCGCTCGACGCGGGACTCCTTGGCATTCCATGCATCGACATCGACGCCGCCACGCCCTTCTTGCACTCGCAGCGCCACCATGCCGGTGTGGATGCGATCCTGCAACGGCGCTGCGAGGCGCGACGCGATCCACGCATTGCCTTCGGGCCAGGTGAGCACGCCATCGCGTTCGTCCTGCGCCATTCCCGGTGCATGAAAGCCATGGCGACTCGCGAAGTAGTGCAGGCCTGCCCATGCAGACACTTCTTGCGCCCCGCCGCAGTAGTCGTCGCGGCAGCAGTAGTCGAGGTACCAGTGCAAGGCTGGCGCAGTGAGTTGTTGCGAATCAAGCCACTGTGCGAACGTCTGCGCGTCAAGCGCATCGTGTTCTGCTCGCCATGCCGACCGCCAAGTGGGCATGGTGAAGGCATCGCCGCGGCTCGCGTCTGTCACCAGCTGCGCGAAGCGCCGGTACTGCGCCAGTGTCGTCGCGCGATCGACGACGGGCAGAGCATCGACGGGCGGCAGCAGTCCGTCGTGCCAATGGCCGTCGATGAAGAGGCGCTCCTGAGGGCTGTGGCAGAGATGCTCTTCGTTGTACACAGGCTGACCGTTGACCGTTCGTTGCAACCCCAGCTCTTCGAGCAGTTGCGCGACTTCCGTCGCGTGCTTGCCTGGCACCGGCAGGTAGTGAGCACCGAGCTGGCAGGCCATGCCGGCGATGCGATGCCCGCGGCTGTTGCCGCCGGCCGCATCTTCGAGATCAAAGAGATGCACGTCGTCGACGCCGCGCTTTGCGAGCATTCGCGCGCAGGCGAGTCCCGCCACGCCTGCACCCACGATCGCCACGCCGACCCTTCGCTGCACGGCGGGGGCGGGCAGGTTCCCGCTCTTGGTGTCGCGCAAGCGATGTCCGCGCTCGTTGTTGCCGCCGATCCAGCCACCGGTGTAATCGGCCGCTCGCTGCGAGCAAGCGGCCAGCGGCACGGCGGCAGCGGCCAGCAGCAGTGCACGCCGGGCGGCATCCACTGGTGTCGCGTCAAGCCACAAGTGTCGGTTGATCGCGCCGCTGTCGCAGCGCAGTGCAAGGCGCGCCGACGAGTCATGGCCGTCGCTATGGCGAGGAGGCGCAACGCCGCAATGCGCTTCGAGAGCAAGCGAGCAGCCGACACTTGTGGCTTGACGCGACACTAGTGCACCTTGCCCCACTCTTGCTCGAAGGTCTGCACCAGCACCTGGTTCGACAGGCGATTCGGCTCGGCTGCCACGCGTGACATGTCCGGCGGAAAATCAAACAAGGACGGCAGACCTGCCACGTTCAGAAAGCGCAACCCATCCGGCAACGTGCGCGGCAACTGAAACGGCCGCCGGCTCGCGAGGATGAAACCCCACTCGCCAAAGCTCGGCACATGCGCGTGATACGGCGCGGTCGTCAAACCAATGGCTTCGAGCGTCGCGGCCACTGTCCAGTAGCTCTTGCGCGCGATCAGCGGCGAGGTCGTCTGCACCACGGCGAATCCGCCTGCACTGAGATGCTCGTCCACCAGTTGATAAAAGCTCGTCGTGTAGAGCTTGCCGATGGAAAAATTGGTCGGGTCGGGGAAGTCGACCACGATGACGTCGAAGTGCCTCGCGTTCTGTTCGAGCCATGAGAACGCATCGGCATTCACGATTCGCATCTTCGGCGAGCGCAGCGAATCGGCGTTGAGCTGCGTGAGCATGGGCTCCTGCGAAAAGAGCCGTGTCATGTGCGGGTCGAGTTCCACCAGCGTCACGTCCTCGACGCTCGGATACTTGAGCACTTCGCGCGCCGCCATGCCATCGCCGCCGCCCAGAATCAGCACGTGCTTGGGCGCGCCATGTGCTGACATGGCGAGGTGCACCAGCGCTTCGTGATAGCGGTATTCGTCGCGCGAGCTGAACTGCAGGTTGCCGTTCAGAAACAGTCGCACGCCTGCCTTGCTGGCCGTCACGATCACGCGTTGGTAGGGGCTTGTTTCGCTGTAGACGATGTGGTCGCCATAGAACTTGTCTTCGGCCCAGGTCGTCACACGGTCTGCTGACAAGAACGCAACGCCGAGCGTCGCTACCGTTGCGAAACAAGCCACCGTGTGCGACTTCAAGTGCCTGAGCTCGCCGCGAAAGAGCCACAAGGCCCACAACGCGACGGCTGCGTTGAGCAGCCCGAAGAAGACGCCCGTGCGGATCAAGCCGAGTTGCGGCACCAGCACCAGCGGGAACGCCACCGCGACGGCGAGTGCGCCCAGGTAGTCGAAGGTCAACACCTGAGACACCAGGTCCTTGAACGCATAGCGGTCGCGGAAGTGCCGCTTGAGGATGCCCATCACAAGTGGAATTTCGAGCCCCACCAGCACGCCCACGGCGAGCACCAGCAGGTACAACGCAAACCGGAAAGACGGTGGCGCGAGCGTGTGCAGCGCGAAGAGCGCCGCAGGCATCAGGCCGCCGACGAGGCCGACCAGCAGCTCGATACGAAGAAAGTGCGCGACCAGTTGCCGCTCGAAGAAGCGCGACAGGTAAGAGCCCACACCCATCGCGAACAAGTAGGTGCCGATGACGGTAGAGAACTGCAGGATCGAGTCGCCGAGCAGCACGCTCGCGAGCGCGCCGGCGGCCAGTTCGTAGACCAACCCGCAAGCGGCGACGACGAAGACGGATGCGAGCAGCGCGACTTCGGCTGGGCGAACGCAGGTCCGCGCAGAATTGGCGCTGTCGACTTCTGGGTTGGTCGCGTCAGTCATTCTTCGACCGGGAATGGAGCTGCGCGCGTCAATCGAGGTCGACATTCAATGAGGGTATGGACGGCAACGATGGCGAGAAGTTCGGGAGGGATGGCGAGAGGCTCGGAAGCGATTGCGAAAAGGACCCCGATGAGCCAGAGCCGGGATCCCTTCGCCGTTGTCGATTCGGAGTGTCAAGCCACCACAGCCAGATCGCCACCGCCAACACCACCAGGCCGACCAGCCAATGTCCGGTCCAAACCGCGACAGCGGCGACGACCAGCCCGATGACTGAAATCCAGCGCCACATCGCCCACTACCCGTGAATGGCGGCGGACACGATCAGCCCGATGGCGATGCACATCGCGCCGACGACGATGGCGAGAGCGACGTTCTTCTTCTCCACGATCTCGCTCCAGAGGTCGTAGGGCGTGACCTTGTCGACGATGAGGAAGGAGATCCAGAACACCAGCACGCCGATCATCGCGTACAGGATCGATCCGAAGAAGATGGCTGGTTTCAGCCATTCGATGCCCATCATGTGCGTTCTCCTTGTGAATGCGTTAATGACGCGCCGGCCTACTTGTGGCCGCCGCCGCCGCTTGAAAACCCGCCGTACGATCCGCCGCTCGTGCGCGAGCCGCTTCCGCTGTTCGAGAGGCAGTTCTGATACTCGGAGGACGTGTCGCCGTAGGTGCTGCGAAGCTGGTCGCAGTTCGACCGATCGCTGCCGCTGCAGCGCGCCATGAGCAGGATGACGATGACGATCGCGACCACCACGAAGACCTTGACCCGCGTGGATGCGGACGTGGCCGTCGGTGTCGCATCGCGCTGCAATGCGGCGCGCTGTTCCGGCGCGAGCCGGAAGGCTTTCACCACCTCGTCGGCACTCAGCGTCTCGCCGCCCGACCAGACGATTTCCTGCGTCTGTGCGCTGCCGGTCATCTCGCGGTTCAGCCGCTTCTTGCTGTCGCCGCCGGTGCCGACGTAGTCGGTGTTCCAGGTTTTTTGATTGCGTGTGAGCTGCCAGTAAAACTCGCCCAGCACGTACGTGATCTGCCCGGTGTAGCTGTAGAGCTTGCGGAAGCTCACGCCCTCGTGCTTGACTTGATGGCCCGCGGTTTGCGGCACCCCTGTTATCGGGGCCGTCCAGCTCCAGCCGTCTTCCGCGTCGACCAGGAAGGCAAAGCCTTCCGTGCGGTTGTAGAGCAGATATTCACGCCAGAAACTTTGCTCGTCGTCCGACCCGCCGGGCACCTCGCATCGCTCGACATAGCCCACCACCTGCCATGGCAATGCCTTGCTGCGGGTCAGCGTGAATGTCCCCACGCTGCCAAGCGGAAGCTGCGGCTGCGATCCGTTTTCCTGTGTGTAGTGCCTGAGTTCTCCGCCGACCCCCTGGGACACGTCGACCACGGCGTGGCACTGGTGGCACACGATGGACTGCGTGGTGGCGAGAGTCACTTCAAGCGAAGTGCCGCAGCTCGGGCACTCGATGCTGCGCGCCTTCAGCGTCTTCTCGGTCGACTCGGCCAGGCCGCTCATCGCAAGCTCGCTGATCGCAACCGGCAGGCCCACCGACCAGATCGGCGCCTGGGCATTGCTGTAATCGAGCGTGCCGACTTCGCCACGGGCGCTGCGCAAGTCGGCGACCACGAATCCGCGCTGCGTTTCAGGCGGATGCGGCAGCTCGCCTTGCGCTGCAATCAGCTTTGCAACCGTGACAGACGCGACGTTAAAACTCTGCCCGTTGACGATCTGCTGCGTGCCGACGCGCAGGCTCGTCGCTGCCGGCGCCGACTGTGCGAGCGGCGCGTCGAAGGCCATCACATAGCGGCCGTTGTCCTCTGACAGCCAGCCGCTGCGCCCGTTGTCGAAGAGCGCGTGCCACTCGTTCCACGTGCCTTCGTTGTAGCGGTACTGCAGCCGCCCGACGAGCGTGAAGCCCGCGCCCTGGTACTTGCCGCCCGCACCGAGTTGCAAGGGCGAGTGGTCGTCGAAAAGTTCTGCGCTCTCGCCGGTCTTGCGAAGCGTGTCGCCTTCGCGAACGATGGTGCTGCGGCAGAAGCTGCAGACGGCAAATGCCGATGCCGCCGATCGAAACTCGACCGGCGCGCCGCAATTCGGGCACGCAGCGCGATAGACCCGCTGCGAAGTGGGTTCAGTTGCCAAGTAGCGTTGACGCGACGGTCAGAGGCTGAGAGTTTTTCGAGCGTGCCCGAGCAGCACGTCAAAAGGCGCCTGATCTAGGCGCAAAGCGCAGCCATAGCCCGGGCTATGGCGAGCATTTG
>JAJKJU010000169.1 GCA_021153565.1 Rhizobacter sp. | reverse complement strand
CTTCGAAGTAACGCATTTCGGCTCCCTCTCCCCCGGCGGGGGGAGAGGGTTGGGGTGAGGGGTCTCTCAAAAATCACCCCCATCTCCCCTGATGCATCTGACATTCACATCGATTTCGGTCGAAAACTCACATCACTGCAAAAGCATGTCGTCACAGCCAGTAAAGACGCGAAACTTTCCGCGTGTCCAGCGTGCGTAAAGGTCAGCTCCCAGAGGGAGAGGGAGCGAAGCAGGCGTCTTTTGACGTGCTGCTCGGACACGCTCGAAATACTCTCAGCCTCTGAGTTTCGCCATGACTCGTTTTCGCAATGCCCTGCTCGGCGCCTTTCTCCTCACCCTGCTCTTGATCGCAGGCGGCGCCTACTGGCTCTTTGGCAATCTCGATTCGATCGTGCAACGCGCCATCAGCCGCTACGGCAGCCAGATGACGCAGGCCACCGTCAAGGTCGAGGAAGTGAAGATCAGGACGGCCGACGGTCTAGGTGTCGTGCGAGGGTTGGTCGTCGGCAACCCCGAAGGATTCAAGACCGCGCACGCGCTGAAGGTCGGCGTGATCGAGGTGGCGATCGACATCCGCACCGTCGCCGACCCGGTGGTCGTCGTGAAGCGCATCGTGATCGAAGCTCCCGACGTCATTTATGAAAAGGGTGCCGCGGGAACGAACTTCGAAGTCATCCAGCGCAACATCGCGCGCTCGCTGGCGAGCGGCAGCGCGGGCGGATCGCCTTCTGGGCCAATGTCCAAACCCGCCCGCAAGATCATCATCGACGAATTCATCATTCGAGGCGCCCATGCCCAGGCGACGACGCCGGCAATGCTCGGGCAATCCGTATCGGCGACTTTGCCGGACATCGTTCTGCGCAATCTCGGACGCGAAGAAGGTGGTCTCACGCCAGCGCAATTGGGCGACCGCATCGCGAAGGCGATCAGTCAGCGGCTGCTGGCCAGCCTTGGTTTCGATCGCGTGCTGAAGTCGATCGGGGATCGAATGAAGGGCTTGTTCGGACGCTGATCCGAAAGCAGGCAGGCTTCACCGGCTTTCTCCCAAGGGTTAGGGGGTGTCGAGGCTTCGATGCACGACTAGACTCCGCGGGGCCTTTGATCTCGGGCAGATCAACGGAAGACCGGGCAGGTGCTTAGGTCAATCAACCCCTTCAAGTCTTTCAACCAATCAAGGTTCGTGATGACAAAAACAAGCAATAGGCAAACATGTGTGATGCTCGGTGCATTCATCTCGGCGAGCCTCAGTGCCGCGCCGGCAATGGCCCTTGAGTTCCCGCTGCTTGCGCACGACCTCCACCCAGGCGAGCGGATCGTCACTGCCGTCCATGCCACAGGCGGTGGCCCGCAAACAGGCGCCAAGGACTTGCGCATCCTCCGCCATGTCGCCGACAACAACTGGCAGGTGCTGAAAGCAGGCAAGACTGACGATTCCGTCAACAGCAACTACCTGATCTATGGCCGCCCGGTCTATGCCATGGCCAGCGGCCAGGTGATTGGCTGCTGGCGCAATGCGCCAGAGAACACGGGACACACCAAGCATCCCGAGAACGCCACGGGCAAAATCTATCTGCAAGGCAATCATTTGTGGATCAAGCAGACGGACGGCAAGATTGCGCTGTACGCCCACGCCCCCACCGGCGACATCCCGTCCAGCCTGTGCCCTCACAACGGGACACTGCTGACCGGCAAGGCGCAGGGCGGGCCGGTCTGGACGGAGCCCGAGGCCGCCGTCACCAACGGCGCCACCGTCACCGCCGGGCAACTGCTTTACCACGTTGGCAATTCAGGCAACTCGAGCGAGCCGCACCTGCACGTCCACGTTGTCGATACGTCGAATACCTGGCAGCCCATGAAGTTCGCTCGCGGCCAGACCACGCCATTCAACAACACGGCCAGCCTCAACGGTCCTTGGACCCGGCTCCAGGGTAGTGCGCTGCCGAGCGCGACGATCCTCGTTTGGCCACCGCACCCTGTGGGCAACTGGACGTACAACGGCATCGAGGCCGCGGCCTACCAGCGCGTCTTCGATCACTTCGTCGATTCGGGCGTCATGGCCGATACCGTCAGCTGCAAGAACAACGGCGCCACCTACGACACCACCTGGATTCCGGCCAAGGGCAGTTGGGTCTCGCACCACGGCATGAGCATTGCGGACCACGCGGCAAAGAACCTGGAATACACCAAGCAGGGATACAAGGAAACTTCGGTCTACACCTGCGGTTCGGTGATGGCTGCGATCTGGCGCAAGTCTGAGCTTTAAGCGGGAAAGGAGCCGGCTTACACCCCCCCTTTTTCAGGCACGCAAGCACTCTCCGTTCGGGCTGAGGTATCGAAGCCTCAAACCGCGGTAGAGGGCTTCGATACCTCAGCCCGAACGGGATGGGGGTCAGCCCGAACGGGACGGCGGTCAGCCCGAACGGGATGGGGGTCAGCCCGAACGGGATGGGGGTCAGCCCGAACGGGATGGCGGTCCGCCCGAACGGGATGGGGGGTCAGCCTGAACTGGGAAATATTCCAAGCCTGCCCTACTAAATCTTCCCTCTACTGCGGCCGCTGCATTGGCAAGGCGGAGTTCGTGCCCTCGCTCAACAGGCTTTGCGCGCTGTTTCCAGCCGCGTCGCTCGCGCGCAGGTCGGCACCTCGGGCGGCCAGGGCCTTGAGCACTTCGATTCGTCCGAACAGCGCCGCATACATGGCGGGTGTCTGTCCGGCATTGTTGCGCTGGTTCGGATCGCAGCCTGCCTTCATGAGCATCCGCGAGATGGTCAGCTCGCCCTTGAAGATCGCGCCCATCAGCGCGGTGTTGCCGCGCGCGTCGGTGGCGCAAGGATTGGCCCCTGACTCGATCAGCAGCCGGGATGCGTCCTCGTGCCCGTGATAGGTGGCCAGGATGAGCGCGGTGTAGCCCTTGGCGTCTCGCATCTCGAGGTCATACCGGGCGGCGACGAACTCCTTCAGCATCGCGACATCGCCACGGCGCGCGGCGTCGAAGAAATAGTCCTTCAGCGCCTGCTTGATGTTGGCCTCGTCGCGCTCGGCCACCGCAGCGACGCCGGGCGGCTGCGCTGCGGTGACGCTCGCGGCCGTCGCCGCGAGCGCAAAGACCAACGCCATGAAGCCGTGCTGAAGCACAAGCGTGCGGAATGGCGTCATCGGATTCCTCGCTCGATTCCGATCACTCGCTCAGCGTCGCTGCGAGTTGCTGCACCTGCTTGGCGTCGGCATTCACCGCCTTGGCCAAGGCCGTACCGTACTGGCTGTCTGCCTTATAGAAGTGGGACAGCATCGTGAGCTTGGTCGTCGCGTCCTTGACCTGCCCCAGGTCACCGGCCAGGTTCGCGACCAGGTTCGCCTGCTCCTGCTTCGACAGTGAGCGATAGAAGTCGCCCGACTGCCGGAAGTTCAAGGTCTTGGCGATGCGGGCTTGCTGCACGCTGCCACTCAACGCCTGCACGCTGTAGCGGAACGCGACGTCCTGGGGCTTGGGCGATTGGCGCGAGGGCTCGTAGTTCACCTTGCCGTTGCGCGAGCCGCCGTTCGAGCCGCCGTCCTGGTTGTTGTTGTTCACCGCCACTTTCGAGGCGTTGATCGGCAATTGCAGGACATTGGCGCCGACACGATAGAGCTGTGTGTCGCCGTAGCTGAACACGCGTCCCTGCAGCAGCCGGTCCTCCGAAGGCTCGATGCCGGGCACCAGATTGCCGGGCGCGAAGGCGGCCTGTTCGGTTTCCTGGAACACGTTGGCGGGGTTGCGGTTCAGCGTCATCGTGCCGACCTTCACCTCAGGTACGTTGGGCCAGACTTTGGTGGGATCGAGCGGGTTGAAGTCGAAGCTGTCGAGCTGCTCCGGCTTCAGCAACTGCACGTACAGGTCCCACTTCGGGAAATTGCCGGTGTTGATGGCGTCGATCAGGTCTTCAGTGGCGTGGTTGAAGGTCTTGCCCTGAACGGCGGACGCATCCTTGGCCGTCAGGTTTTTCTCGCCCTGAAGGCTCTTCCAGTGGAACTTGATGTAGGTGATGCCGCCCTGCCCGTTGACGAACTTGTAGGCATGCACGCCGTTGCCGTCCATCGTGCGATAGCTGGCGGGAGTGCCGAGGTCCGAGTACAAGCGCGTCAGCATGTGCGTGGACTCGGGCACGTGGGAGAAGAAATCGAAGAAGCGGTTGGGGTCCTGCACATTGGTGTCCGGGCTGGGCTTCAGGCTATGAACCATGTCCGGGAACTTGATCGCGTCGCGGATGAAGAACACTGGCAGGTTGTTGCCGACCAAGTCCCAGTTGCCTTCGGTCGTGTAGAACTTGGTGGCGAAGCCACGCGGATCGCGCAGCGTCTCGGGGGAGTGATTGCCGTGGATCACGGTGGAGAAGCGCACGAAGACCGGCGTGCGGGTGCCGGGAACGAACACCTTGGCGCGCGTGACGTTGGAGAGATCGCCGGAGGCGACGAATTCGCCGTGCGCGCCGGTGCCTCGTGCATGGACCACGCGCTCGGGCATGCGTTCGCGGTCGAAGCGCTGCAGCTTCTGGATGAGTTGTACGTCCTGCAGCAGAACCGGCCCTCCGGGGCCTGCGGTCTGCGAGTTCTGGTTGTCCCCGACGGGCGCTCCGTTGTCGCGGGTGAGGTTTTGCGCCAAGGCCAATGACGAGTAGCCGAGGAACCCGGCCAAGCCGAGTGCCACGACTGGAACGTAACGAGGAAGCTTTTGGAACATGCTGTGCCTTTCTAGGTTTTTGATAGTGGGTCGCAGCTTATGAACTGATGCCGGCGGCGGGAAATTGGGATCTTCTATTTGCGCGATCGACAAGCATGATTGCCCTTGGGCGGCCTGTGGGCGTTCGACGAATCGAAGCTCTGGAAGCGAAGCTTGGTATGTGCAGACCTGCCGCCCTTCTTTACATCCCTTGACCCTGCTGCAGCACGCGGGATACGCACGGTCACCACAGTAGCGTCATCTTCCCTTGCATTTCCTGCTGCAATAGCGTCGACAGGGCCAGCGGGAGTGTCATTTGCTGGTGCAGCTTGGGCGACGCTCAGGGCGAGTGCTGCCCGTCTCATTCGCGAAGAAAGTAAAAGTAAAGCCATGGAAGAGCAACACGAGGAACAACACAAGGGCCATCCGCATCCCGGAACGAGCCTGGTTCCTGCACCCGCTGGTGGCAGCGTGCCAACGCGGCGGCATCGTTGGTTGGGCAGTGTGATCGCGATCCTGGCGCTGGCTGCGCTGGCCGGATTCGCCTGGTACTTGACCCATCCGACAGCCGCAGCCGATGGTGCATCCGGAGCCAGCGCGGCCGGCCGCGGTGGTCCAGGCGGTGGCGGCGGACGAGGCGGGCGAGGCGGCCCCGTCACCACCGTCGGCGTGGCAAGCGCCGAACTGGCCGACATCCCCATCTGGCTCGATGCCCTCGGCACCGTCACCCCCTCGGCCACCGTCACCGTCAGACCGCAAGTCTCCGGCGTGATGAAACAAGTGATGTTCAAGGAAGGCCAGATGGTGCATGCCGGTCAACTCCTCGCCATGATCGACGCGCGCCCCTTCGAGATGGCCGTCATGCAATCCGAAGGCCAGCGTCTGCGCGATCAGGCGCAGCTCGACAACGCGAAGCTGACCTTGCAGCGGTTCCAAACGCTGCTGCAGCAAGACTCGATCGCGCGCCAGGACGTCGACACGCAGGCCGCATTGGTGAAGCAGCTTGAAGGCACCGTCATGTCCGACAAGGCGTCTGAAGGCACGGCACGCCTGAACCTCAACTACACGCGCATCGTGGCGCCGGTGAGCGGACGAGTGGGCTTGCGCAGCGTGGACGTCGGCAACGTGGTGTCTCCGGGCGATGCCAACGGCATCGCGGTCATCACGCAGCTGGCGCCCATCGACGTGGAGTTCTCGGTGCCGCAAGACCGCGTGCCCGACGTGGAACAGCGTGTGGCCCAGGGCGCGACACTGCCTGTGACGGCTTACGACAGGACGCGCACCAAGGAGCTCGACAAGGGCACCTTCTCGACACTCAACAACCAGGTCGACACGCAGACTGGCACCGTGCGTGCGAAGGCACGTTTTGCCAATCCGAAGAGCACGCTCTTCCCCAGCCAATTCGTGAATGTGCGCGTGCTGCTCGACACGATTGCGGGTGCCGTTGTCGTGCCCACCACGGCCTTGCGGCATGGCAGCGACGGTGACTTCGTCTATGTGTTGAACGACGACCGCACGGTGGCGCTGCGCAAGGTGACACAGGGACAAGCCACAGGAGATCGCGTCGCCATCGCGTCGGGACTCGCGATTGCAGAGAAAGTCATCACCGAAGGCGCGGACCGATTGAAGGACGGCGCTCGCGTGCAGCTGCCCGACGACAGGCCCGCATCCGGCGCTTTCGGCGGGCGCGGCGGCGCATGGGGCAACCGGGCCTCGGGCCCGCGCGGCGGCGGTTCTTCGCCATGGGCAGGACGCGATCGGGCCGGCACGGCAGCTGATGCAGCCAGTGGTGCTTCAAATGGCGCGAGCCGCCCGCATCGTCGGCACGCGAGCGAAGTGGTGGTGCCATGAGATCGATCCGGACCTCCAGGATTTGGCTCGGAACAATGTCCCAGACTCCATTCGATCTGACCCTTCGACAGGCTCAGGACAGGGTACGCCTCACGGCGTATCGAAGCCTCAACCCGCGGTGGAGGGCTTCGATACCTCAGCCCGAACGGGGATGGGTGCAGGGTGAGCGAAAGCACGGTGCTCGCGGGCAGTTGTCCGGCCTCAACTCTCGGTGGGGGGCTTCGATACGCCGTGAGGCGTACCCTGTCCTGAGCCTGTCGAAGGGTCAGCCCGAACGGGGATGGGTGCAGGGTGAGCGGAAGTACGGTGCTCGCGTGCGGTTGTCCGGCCTCAACTCGCGGTGGGGGGCTTCGATACGCCGTGAGGCGTACCCTGTCTTGAGCCTGTCGAAGGGTCAGCCCGAACGGGGGTCGGTGAAGGGCGAGCGGAAGCACGGCCATCGCGTGCAGTTATCCGGCCTCAACTCGCGGTGGGGGGCTTCAATACGCCGTGAGGCGTACCCTGTCCTGAGCCTGTCGAAGGGTCAGCCCGAACGGGGATCGGTCCTCACCCGGCGCGACACACAATGAGCCCGTCACGCCCCTTCATCCTGCGCCCGGTAGCAACGTCCTTGCTGATGCTTGCGATCGTGCTCGCGGGCATGGTGGCCTTTCGCTTCCTGCCTTTGTCGGCATTGCCGCAGGTCGACTACCCCACCATCCAGGTGCAAACGCTCTACCCCGGCGCGAGTCCCGAAGTGATGAGCCGCACCGTGACCGCACCGCTCGAAAAGCAGTTCGGCCAAATGTCGGGCCTGCAGCGCATCAGTTCGACCAGCGCCGCCGGTGTGTCCATCATCACCTTGCAGTTCTCGCTCGGCCTCGTGCTTGACGTGGCCGAGCAGGAAGTGCAGGCGGCCATCAACGCGGGCAACTCGTCCCTTCCCGCCGACCTGCCCGCGCCGCCGGTGTACGCCAAGGTCAACCCCGCCGACGCGCCGGTGCTCACGCTCGCCATCACGTCCGAAACGCTGCCGCTCACCGAGGTGCAGAACCTCGTCAACACGCGACTCGCGCAGAAGATCAGCCAGGTGTCTGGCGTGGGCCTCGTGACGCTGTCGGGCGGGCAACGGCCCGCCGTGCGCATCCAGGCCGACACGCAATCGCTCGCGTCCTACGGCATCGGGCTCGACACGGTTCGCAGCGCCATCAGCTCGGCCAATGCGAACAGCGCCAAGGGCAGCTTCGACGGGCCGACGCGTTCTTACACCATCAACGCCAACGACCAGTTGCTCACGGCGGACGACTACAAGAATCTGATCGTGGCGTTCAAGAACGGCAGCGCGATTCGCTTGTCGAATGTGGCACGCGTGGTCGACAGCGCAGAAAACGTCAAGCTCGGCGCCTGGGCAAACCTGAAGCCAGCGATCATTGTCAATGTGCAGCGCCAACCAGGCGCCAACGTCATCCAGACCGTCGACGCAATCAAGAAGCGACTGCCGGAACTGCAGGCCGGTCTGCCTGCCGCCTTGCAGGTCGACGTGCTCAGCGACCGCACCGCCGGCATCCGCGCCTCCGTCAAGCACGTCGAGATCGAACTCGTGCTCGCCGTCGTGATGGTGGTGCTCGTCATCTTCGCCTTCCTGCACAGCGTGCGCGCCACCGTGATCGCGAGCCTGGCCGTGCCCATCTCGCTGATCGGCACCTGCGGCGCGATGTACCTGCTTGGCTACAGCCTCAACAACCTGAGCCTGATGGCACTCACCATCGCCACCGGCTTCGTGGTCGATGACGCCATCGTAATGATCGAGAACATTTCGCGGTACATCGAGGAGGGCGAACCTCCGATGGACGCGGCCTTGAAAGGTGCGACACAAATCGGCTTCACCATCATCTCGCTGACGGTGTCGCTCATCGCGGTGCTGATCCCGCTTCTCTTCATGGGCGATGTGGTGGGCCGGCTATTCCGAGAGTTCGCCATCACGCTTGCCATCACCATCCTCATCTCCGCCGTCGTGTCGCTCACGCTCGTGCCGATGATGTCGGCGCGCTGGCTGCGCCATGACGAGCATCCGCATGGCATCGGGCAGCGCATCCAGCGAGGTTTCGATCATGTGATCTCGCGCTATGACCTGGCGCTGCAATGGGTGCTGCGCAGGCAGCGCGCCACGCTGTGGGTGGCGCTCGCAACCTTCGCACTGACGGTGTTTCTCTATGTCGTGATTCCGAAGGGGCTCTTCCCGACGCAGGACACCGGCCAGTTGCAAGCCCGCATCGAAACTTCGCAGTCGGTGAGCTATGCGCGCATGGCCTCGTTGCAGCAGGCGGCGGCCAAGGCGATTCTCGATGACCCGGATGTCGCCAACCTCGCGTCATTCATCGGAGTCGATGCAGTCAACAACACCATGCTGCATACAGGTCGCATGCTCATCAACCTGAAGACTGCAAGAGGCGACAAGCAGCAGCAGACGATGGACCGACTGCAGCAGCGCGTGCGGCAGGTGGCCGGCGTGACGATGTACCTGCAACCCACACAAGATCTGACCATCGATGCAGAGAACGGGCCGACGCAATACCGCGTGTCGATCGAAGGTGCCGACGACGCCACGGTGGCGCTGTGGGCGACGAAGCTCGCGCAGAAGCTGCAGGACGTGAAGCAAGTGCGCAACGTCGTGTCGGATGCGAATGCTCGCGGCCTCGCGATGCAGATCGACATCGACCGGGACACCGCCTCACGCCTGGGCGTCAGCGCGTCGACGGTGGACGACGCGCTCTACAGCGCCTTTGGCCAGCGCATCGTCTCGACCATCTTCACCGAGACGAACCAGTACCGCGTGATTCTCGAAGCCCGGCCGGATGCAATCGCAAGCCCCCAGTCGATCGGCAACCTGCACGTCCCGACGAGCGGTGGCGAGCCGACGCCTCTTTCGGCCATTGCCAACATCCACGAGGTCGAAGCGCCGCTGCAGATCACCCACGTCGCGCAGTACCCGGCGACGACCATCGGGTTCGACACGGCGGACGGTGTCTCGCTGGGCGGCGCAGTCGATGCAATCCGTGCCGCGGCCAAAGACATCGCCCTGCCCCCCAGCGTGAGCATGACCTTCCTGGGCGCCGCTGGAGCGTATGAAAAGTCGCTGTCCAACCAGTTGTGGCTGATCCTCGCCGCCATCATCTGCGTGTACATCGTGCTGGGCGTGCTGTACGAGAGCTATGTGCACCCACTCACGATCTTGTCGACGCTGCCTTCCGCCGGCGTGGGTGCCCTGCTCGCGCTCTTGATCGGCGGCCATGACCTGGGCGTGATCGGGATCATCGGCATCATTCTTTTGATTGGCATCGTGAAGAAGAACGCGATCATGATGATCGACTTCGCGATCGATGCTGAACGCAATGATGGCAAGGCACCCCAGGAGGCCATTCACCAGGCGGCGCTGCTGCGCTTCAGGCCCATCCTCATGACAACCATGGCTGCTCTGTTCGCCGCGCTGCCGCTGATGTTCGGCTGGGGCGAAGGCGCGGAGCTGCGCCGCCCGCTGGGTCTTTCGATCTTCGGCGGGTTGATCGTGAGCCAGCTGCTCACGCTCTTCACGACGCCTGTGATCTATCTTGCTTTCGATCGGCTGGGAGCCCGATTGCGCGGAGGGCGTCGCCCTCACCCCAACCCTCGCCCGGCGGGAGAGGGAGCAGCAATCCTTCCACCTCTGGAGGAAGGTCGGGATGGGAGTCCGGGTCGATGAATCTCTCGTCGCCTTTCGTCAGTCGGCCCATTGGCACGGTGCTGCTCACCATCGGCATTGCGCTCGCGGGCGTGGCGGCATTCTTCGTGCTGCCTGTGTCGCCTTTGCCGCAGGTGGACTACCCCACCATCTCCGTGTCGGCAAGCATCCCCGGCGCCAGCCCTGAGACCATGGCGACCAGCGTGGCCACGCCGCTTGAACGACGACTCGGCATCATTGCCGGCGTGAACGAGATGACCTCGTCGAGCGGTCGCGGCTCGGCCCGGGTGAGCCTGCAGTTCGACCTCGACCGCAAGATCGACGGTGCCGCACGCGAGGTGCAGGCCGCCATCAATGCCTCGCGCGCCGACCTGCCCGCCACGTTGCGCAGCAACCCGACCTATCGCAAGATGAACCCGTCGGATTCGCCGATCGTCATCCTCGCGCTCACCTCGAAGACACGCACACCGCAGCAGATCTACGAGGCGGTGTCCAACATCGTCCAGCAGAAGGTGGCGCAAGTCGACGGCGTGGGCGACGTGGAGATTGGCGGCGGCTCGCTTCCCGCCGTGCGTGTAGAGTTGAACCTGCTGGCGCTCAACCGCTTCGGTGTGCCGATGGAAGATGTGCGCGCAGCCATCCAGGCGTCGAATGCGACGCGCCCCAAGGGCAGCATCGAATCGGATGAGCGCCGGCTGCAGATCTACACCGGCGCCGGCGGGCACACCGCGGCCGACTTTCGCCCACTGGTGGTCGCGTGGCGCAACGGCGCCGCGGTGCGCTTGAGCGACATCGCCGAAGTGACCGACGGCCCCGAAGACGTGCGTACTTTGGGCCTCTTCAACGGCAGCCCCGCCGTCATCGTGCTCGTGACGCGGCAGCCCGGCGCCAACATCATCCAGACGGTGGACGGCGTTCGCGCGCTGCTGCCGCAACTGAAGGCGCAACTGCCGAGCGACATCGATGTGCAGGTTGCATCGGACAGCACGAACTCCATTCGATCGTCGCTGCACGAAATCGAAATCACGCTGCTGATTTCCATCGTGCTCGTCGTGCTGGTCGTGAGTGTCTTCCTGCGCAGCGTTCGCGCGACCATCGTGCCGGCGGTGGCCACCATCGTGTCGCTGCTGGGGACACTGGGCGTGATGTACCTGCTCGGCTTCAGTCTCAACAACCTGAGCCTCATGGCGCTGACGGTGGCCACCGGCTTCGTCATCGACGATGCCATCGTGGTGCTCGAGAACACCACCCGCCACATCGAGCAAGGCATGGACCGACTTCAGGCCGCCTTGCTCGGAGCGCGCGAAGTCGGCTTCACGGTGCTGTCGATCAGCCTGTCGCTGGTCGCCGTGTTCATTCCGCTGCTGTTCATGGGTGGACAAGTGGGACGTCTCTTCCGCGAGTTCGCGATCACTCTGTCGGCGGCGGTGATGATCTCGCTCGTCATTTCGCTGACCACCTCACCGATGATGTGCGGCTGGCTTCTGCGCCCGCCACAGAAAAAGACCAAGCCGCCAGGCCGACTCGCGCGCATCGCCGAATGGGGCTATGCACGCACGCTGCGTGTCTACGAACACAGCCTCGATTGGGCGCTGCACTCGAAAGCGCTCGTGATGCTCATCTTGCTGTCGGTCATCGGACTCAACGTGTGGCTCTTCATCGCAGCGCCCAAGGGCTACTTTCCTCAGCAGGACTCGGGACAGTTGAACGGCGGCCTTCGTGCCGACCAGAGCATTTCGTTTCAGGCGATGCAGTCCAAGCTGCGGCAACTGGTCGACATCATCAAGGCCGATCCTGCAGTGGACACGGTCGTCGGTTTCACCGGCGGCTCGCGCGCCGGTGGCGGCTTTCTCTTCGTCAACCTGAAGCCGCTGGCCGACCGGAAGATCGGCGGGCAGGCGGTGATTTCGCGGCTGCGTCCGCAACTGGCGCGTGTTACGGGCGTGAGCTTGTTCCTCAACCCTGTGCAAGACCTTCGCATGGGTGGCCGGCAAAGCAGTTCGACCTATCAATACACCTTGAAGAGTGACAACGCCGCCGATCTGAAAATCTGGGCTCGCAAGCTTGCGGATTCGATGAAGCAGCAGCCCGCGCTCACCGACGTCGACACCGATCAGGAGGAGAACGGTGTCGAATCCTTCGTCAACATCGACCGCGACACTGCGGCACGGATGGGCCTGACCAACCGCGACATCGACAACGCGCTTTACGATGCCTTCGGGCAGCGGCAGGTGGCAACGCTGTATGACCAGTTGAATCAGTATCACGTCGTCATGGAAGTGGACCCCAAGTTTGGACGGAGTCCGGCGGCATTGAACGACGTGCACGTGCCCTCCAGCAAGACGACCAGCACATCGGCGACATCATCGGCAGCGTCCGCCGCAGCCGCCACGCCCACCATCAGCGCCAACCCCGGCCTGCGCGACGCTTCCACCGGTGCCAGCGTCAACACCCGCGTGAGCTCGATGGTGCCGCTGCCGGCCATCGCACGTTTTGCAGAAGCGTCAACGCCCAGCAGCATCAACCACCAGGACGGCGAACTCGCCACCACCGTCTCGTACAACCTCGCTGAAGGCAGCACGCTCTCGGATGCCCGAGAAGCCATCGCGCAGGCGGCCGCCGACATCGGCTTGCCGACCAATGTGCGGGGCAGCATGCAAGGAACAGCCGCCGCCTTCCAGCAGACGCAGAATCAGCAACCCCTGCTCATCCTCGCGTCGCTGGTGGTCATCTACATCGTGCTCGGGGTTCTGTACGAAAGCCTTGTGCACCCGATCACTGTGCTGTCTACCCTGCCCTCGGCTGGCGTGGGTGCAGTGCTTGCGCTCTTGATGTTCAAGATGGAGTTCTCGCTCATTGCATTGATCGGCGTGTTCCTGCTGATCGGCATCGTGAAGAAGAACGCCATTCTCATCATCGACTTCGCTCTGGAAGCAGAACGAGCGCGCGGCCTGAGCGCCTTCGACGCCGTACGCGAAGCCTGCCTGCTGCGGTTCCGCCCCATCATCATGACGACCTTGGCTGCGGCATTGGGCGCCCTTCCACTGGCCATCGGATTCGGCGAAGGCGCAGAGCTCAGACGGCCCTTGGGCATTGCCATCATCGGCGGACTCATCGCCAGCCAGTTGCTCACACTGCTCACCACCCCGGTGGTCTACCTGCTGATGGACAAGCTGCGCCGCCGCGGCGCGAACGAACGCCTGCTGAGTGTCCGCGGCGAGATGCCGCTGGCCGCGGCCGCGGCCGAGGGCGAAGCGCGATGAACACGATGACAACCACTCGAACTCCCCTTGCGGCCGCCGCGGTGCTGGCCTTTCTGCTGTCGGCCTGTGCCCACGCGCCCAATGCCGAGGCGCCAACGGTGCCGACGTCCGCATCTTTCAAGGAGGTGCCGCCGGGATGGATCACCGCCGCCCCGGCCGATGCGCTCGACCGCGGACCATGGTGGACCTTGTTCAACGACGCTGCGCTGAACGAACTCGTGCAACGCGTGGAGGTGTCGAACCAGAACGTCGCCGCTGCTGCCGCGTCCTACGCGCAAGCACAGGCACTCGTGCGCGAGCAACGGGCCTCGCTGTTTCCGACCTTGTCCCTGAGCGGCGGCGCGTCGCGCTCGAGTGGCGGCAGCTCGCTCCCGGGCACCGGCACGAAGTACCAGATCGGGCTGGGTGGCAGCTGGGAACCAGACTTGTGGGGACGCTTGAGCGGTGGCGTGAACGCAGCAGGGGCCAAAGCGCAGGCCAGCGCTGCGGACCTCGCGTCCGCGCGCCTGGCGGCGCAGGGCGAACTCGCCACCAACTATTTCTCGCTTCGCGAAACCGATGCTGAAGCCGCGTTGCTGCGCACCACGATCAGCGCCTACGAGCAATCGGCCAGGATCACCAAGAACCGATACGACGCCGGAATCGCACCCAAGAGCGACTTGCTGCAGGCGCAAACACAGCTGGCGAATGCGAAGGCCGATCTCGCAGGGCTCGAGCAGCAGCGCGCGAAATTGGAACATGCGATGGCTGTGCTTGTGGGCGAGGCGCCCGCAAACTTCGCGGTAGTGCCGGTGGAGTGGAAACCATCGCCCATTCCTGCGGTGCCCTTGGTCGTGCCGTCGGCGCTTGTGCAACGTCGACCGGACATCGCTGCCGCGGAGCGTCGAGTGGCCGCTGCCAACGCCTCCATCGGCGTCGCTCGTGCGGCCTTCTTTCCGACCTTCAACCTGAGCGGCAACCATGGCTTGGGGGCAGCAAGCATCGGCGATCTGTTCAGCGCGTCAGCCGCGACCTGGTCCTTGGGCCTGTCGCTTGCGCAGACGCTGTTCGATGCCGGGACACGCAGCGCTCGCGTTGACGAAGCACGTGGCGCGTGGGAGCAAAGCGTGGCGCAGTATCGGCAGACTGTGCTCACCGCCTTTCAGGAAGTCGAAGACCAGCTCGCCGCCGCCCGTGTGCTTGAACAGCAGGAAGCCTTGCGGCGGCAGGCCTCCGAGGCGGCCGACCAGACCGAGCAGCAGGTGATGAATCGCTACAACGCCGGCCAGGTGAGCTACACCGAAGTCGTGACGGCGCAGGTGTCAGCGATGAGTGCGCGCCGTGCAGTGGCGCAGATCGCGGCGAGCCGGCAGAACGCGGCGGTGGCCTTGATTCGGGTGTTGGGTGGGGGTTGGAAGGTGAGCTAGTGTCGCGTCAAGCCACAAATGCCGGCGGCTCGCTTGCTCTCGTTCTTGGAACGGATATTCTGGACAGGCCTTGCGCCGTGGATCTCACGCCGCGGCCGCTGCGATCGGGCGTTCGCTAAAACGATCGTTTTTTGAAACCACGACAACGCGGGAAGACGATGGGAAAAGCAAGCAGACGAAAAGAATACGGCCGCTCACAGAGCAAGATCTCGCATGCCTTGGCCGCGCTTCTGACGGCCGAGGTTCCCGAGGGATCTCCGCTGGACGAATATCGGGCCGCGCTGGAGTTCATTGTTCTCGCTTGGAACGTCAGCCTCCTGAAAGGCGACGAACGAGCCGATGCGCTCCATCAATTGGCCGTCACCAGAGAAGGCGATGACGCCGCAGTGCAGCGCGAGGCACTGGATCAGATCGGGGATCAAATCGACAGCTTGATTGCCAGAAAGCAGGCGATGTTCCCCCACGACAAGCGCATCGTCCTGGCTGCGGAGGTTCAGTTCCGGGGGAGGGACCAGCTCCATGTCACAGGTGTTGCGAGCGCCTCACCTGTGAAACTCGACGCAGTACCATAGTCGTTCTCACGCAATGTGAGAGGCTGAGAGTATTTCGATCATGCCCGCTCATCACGCCAAAAGACCCCTGCTCGTCGTTGCAAATGCTCGCCATAGCACGAACTATGGCTGCGCTTTGCGCCTAGATCAGGCGCCTTTTGACGTGCTGCTCGGGCACGCTCGAAAAACTCTCAGCCTCTGAGTCCTGGCCGATGTAATGACACCATGTCCGACACCACCACCTCCCCGATCCGTCTGACGGGTTTCTCGCATGGCGGCGGCTGCGGTTGCAAGATCGCGCCCGGCGTGCTCACGGAAATCCTGAAGAAGAGCGCCGGCGGCCTGATCCCCAAGGAGCTCATGGTCGGTATCGAAACCGCCGACGACGCCGCGGTGTACCGGCTCAACGACGAACAGGCGCTGATCGCCACCACCGACTTCTTCATGCCTATCGTCGATGACCACTTCGACTTCGGGCGCATCGCTGCCACCAATGCGATCAGCGACATCTACGCGATGGGCGGCAGGCCAATCATGGCCCTGGCGCTTGTCGCCATGCCGATCAATCAACTGCCTGTCGAGGTCATCGGGCAAATCATTCGCGGTGGCGAGTCGGTGTGTCGCGAAGCCGGCATTCCGATCGCCGGCGGCCACACCATCGATTCAGTGGAACCGATCTACGGACTCGTGGTGATGGGCCTCGTGCATCCGGACAAGGTCCGCCGCAATGCAGATGCGAAGGCGGGCGACGTGCTGGTGCTCGGCAAGCCCCTGGGTGTGGGCGTGTTGTCGGCAGCACTCAAGAAAGGGAAGCTCAGCGACGCGGGCTATGCGCGGATGATCGCGATCACGACCCAACTCAACAAGCCGGGCGTGCAGTTCGCCGAAATGGCGGGGGTGCATGCCATCACGGACGTCACGGGTTTTGGACTGGCAGGACACGCACTGGAGATGGCGCGTGGTGCGGGTCTGGGTGCGACGATCGAATGGAGCAAAGTGCCCTTGCTCGAAGGCGTCGCAGAGATGGCCGCCGAGGGATTCATCACCGGTGCATCGGGCCGGAACTGGGCAGGCTACGGCCAGGACGTGACACTGGCTGCGTCCCTGCCAAAGCTGACCCAAGACCTGCTGAGCGACCCGCAGACATCCGGCGGGCTGCTGGTGAGCTGCGCGCCGGAAGCTGTCGACGAGGTGCTGCGGGTGTTTCGCGACGGGGGTTTCCAGCAGGCGGCGGCTATCGGCCAGATGCAGGCGGGCGATGCGCGGTTGACCGTCCTGGCCTGAGAGGCTGAGAAGCTGAGTGCAGTACGTCGACACCGCATCGACACCGGCTGGCCGCCTTGGAAGATCTCGTCATGCAGGCCCACCTCAATCGCCGCCAGATTCATACTCACGCCTCAGAGGCTGAGAGTTTTTCGAGCGTGCCCGAGCAGCACGTCAAAAGGCGCCTGATCTAGGCGTAAAGCGCAGCCATAGTGCAGAGAGTCTTTAGTCTAGTGCAGAGAGTCTTTAGTCTGGCGGACGCGGCGCCCCGGTCTCCGCTGACGGCACGGCGTGACCGCCGCGGCCGGTAGGCTAAAGATCCCGTTGCACTG
>JAJKJU010000168.1 GCA_021153565.1 Rhizobacter sp. | reverse complement strand
GCTCGCCATAGCCCGGGCTATGGCTGCGCTTTGCGCCTAGATCAGGTGCCTTTTGACGCGCTGCTCGGGCACGCTCGAAAAACTCTCAGCCTCTGAGAGGCAGAGTATTTCAGCCTCTGACGCCGCCGCAAGCCTGGGCCAAGCTTTGAACCGCCGTCAATTGAACCAAGCACCCGAGGCGCAGCCCATGTCGGTCGACGAGCGCACATTGATCCAGGATCAACCAACGATCCTGATGCCAGCCCCCGGTGGTCAGGCGACTGTGGTCACGAAACGATCGGGCCGCCCGCGAACTCCCGCCGCGAGCGCGGGCGTCGAGCTGCAGCGCCTCGTGGCCGGCGTCAACCCGCTGCTCGGTGCGGCCGGGGTGCTTTTGGCATTGGCTCCGAAGCTGCGCACGACGATGGAGCACGATGATCCGGCTGCGCTGCGCGTGAAATTACTGCAGTGCATTGGAGAGTTCGACGCGCTAGCCACCGCTGGGGGCGTGCCGCGGACGAAGATCACCGCCGCACGCTACGTGCTGTGCAGCTTCATCGACGAGGTGATCGCACAAACGCCTTGGGGCGACGGTGGCATCTGGGCCGAACGCAACTTGCTCCAGGAGTTTCACGAAGAACGCTGGGGCGGCGAGAAGGCGTTCCAATTGCTCGAGCGTCTGGGCCAGGACGCGGCGAACAACGCCGATCTCCTGGAGTTGTTCTATGTGTGCCTGGAGCTCGGTTTCGAGGGCCGCTATCGCGGCGTTCCCGGCGGTCGTGCGCAGCTCGACGCGATCGCTGCAGGCGTGCTCGATGCCATGCGCCCGACTGGCGACCCGGCAGCGACGCGGACCTTGTCGCTGCGTTGGCAGGGTGTCGAAACGCACGGCACGCGCGAGGTGTCTGCGATGCCCTTGTGGGTCTTGCTGGCGATCGGCGCGGTGATCGTCCTCGCAGTCCTGCTGGTGCTGAACTCGCGTCTCGAAAAACTGTCGCAGCCGCTGTTCACGCAGATTCACGCCGCGCCGCTCGCATTGCGCGGCGAGCGTTCCGCGACTGCCGCCGGACCACGCCTTGCACCCTTGCTGCAAGCGGATATCGCGAGCGGCGCCATCCAGGTGCAGGACGAAGCGCTGCGCTCGCTCATCACGCTGCCGGCTGACAGATTGTTCGTTCCGGGAAGCGCACAGGTCGATCCTCGCCAGCTCGATCTGCTCGGCCGCATCGCAAAGGCACTCAAAGACATGCCCGGGCAAGTCGCCGTCATCGGCCACACAGACAACACGCCGTTGGCATCGCTGCAGTTTCCGTCCAACTGGCATCTGTCGCGCGAACGCGCACAAGCCGTGCAAGCCGCCCTTGTGCAACAAGGAGCGCGCCCCGAACGGCTGCGTGCCGAGGGCCGCGCCGACGCCGAGCCGCTCCTGCCCAACAACAGCGCTGCAGAACGTGCACGCAACCGGCGCATCGACATTGAACTGCGCCTGCTGCGGCCCGACGAGTGAAGCGATGACAAGAAGCTCCCCCACATTCATGCGGCCGCTGCTCACGGCCGTCGGCGTGCTTGCGGCGGGCGCGCTGATGTGGTTCGTCGGTCCGCTCGTCGCGGTGGCAGGTGTCGTTCCTTTGGCGGGCGAACCGGCACGGTGGATGGCCATCGTCGCCGTGGCCGCCGCCATGGCGTCGCATGCCGCATGGCGCACCATGCAATCGGCGCGGCGCAATCGCCGCCTGCTTGAAGGCATGGTTGCTCGCGACGAGCCCGCCACCAGCGCGCCCGGCGCGAAGGAAGTCGAGGTCATCACCAAGCGCTTCGAGCAAGCGGTGGCCGTGCTGCGGCAGGCACGCATCGGCGGCAAACGCCCATGGCTTGCCGCGCTCGCGGGGCGCCCCTACGTCTACGAACTGCCCTGGTACATCATCATCGGCGCACCCGGCGCGGGCAAAACGACGGCACTGGTCAACTCGGGCCTGCAGTTCCCGCTCGCGAACGCAGTCGGAGAGAAAGTGATCCGCGGCATCGGCGGCACGCGCAATTGCGACTGGTGGTTCGCAAGCGAGGCTGTGCTGATCGACACCGCCGGCCGCTACACCACGCACGACAGCGACCGCGCCGCCGACCGCGCAGCGTGGCTCGGCTTTTTAAAGCTCCTGGCACGCTATCGTCCGCGCCGCCCGATCAACGGCGTGCTGCTGACCATCAGCGTGAGCGACCTGCTGGGCGCAAGCCCTGAGCGGCGGCAGGCCCATGCCGGCGCCCTGCGCGAACGCATCGAAGAACTGCACAACCAACTCGGTATCGCCTTCCCGGTTTATGTGCTCATCACGAAGACCGATCTGCTGGCCGGCTTCATGGAGTTCTTCGCCGATTTCGACAAGGACGAGCGCTCGCAGGTATGGGGCGTGACCTTCCCGTACCAGGACGACTCGACCCGCGACGGCCCGGTGGTGCGCATGGCGAGCGACTTCGCGGCCTTGGAGAAGCGGCTCAACGACTGCCTCATGGACCGGCTGCAGGGGGAGCGCGACCGCGAACGGCGCGGCGCGGTCTATACCTTCCCGCAGGAGTGGCACCTGCTTCGCCAGACGCTGTTCGACTTCCTGCAGACCATGTTCGCCGACCTGCGGCCAGAACTGCGTCCGCTGCTGCGCGGCGTCTACTTCACCAGCGCCACCCAGGAAGGCACACCGATGGACCGCGCTCTCGGCGGACTGGCGCGTGCGCTGGGCCTGACAAGCCAGATCGTTCCTCCGGCGAGGCCCAGCGGCAAGACCTTCTTCGTGACGCGACTGCTGCGCGACGTGGTGTTCGCGGAAGCAGGCCTGGCCGGCACAAATCTACGTTGGCGCCGCCGTCGCGCCGTGCTCGCATGGGGCGTGGTGGGAGCGACGGTGTGCACCGTGGCAGCCGCGGTCGCGCTGTCGTGGCGAGCCTATGACGTCAACCGCACCATGCTGGCCGCGTCGGCGCAGCGCTTGCCCACGCTCGAACACCATGTCTCGGCGGCGCGCTCGACCTCGTCCACCGATCCTGTCGCGCTGCTGCCCGTGCTCGACGTGCTGAGCGACTTCGGCGGGCCGTCCGGTGCGCACGCCAATCCCCTGGCGCTCGACATGGGCCTGGGCCGCGGCGACATGCTCGTCGCGGCGTCGCACGACTCCTACGAGCGCGCGCTGCGCGAGGCTTTCCTGCCGCGTGTCGCCGCCCGCCTCGAAGAACGGCTGCGCGCCGGCGAGCGCGAGCACGTCGAGTTGATCTACGAGACCCTGAAGACCTACTTGATGCTGTTCGGCGGCAAGAACTTCGATGCAGCCGCACTGCGGTCCCACTTGATCGCCGACTGGGACGCAACGCTGCCGGCGGGAGTGCTTCCAGAGCAGCGCGAGGCATTGCGCCGCCACCTGGACAGCCTTCTCGCAAGCGGCGAAGTCGGGGCACCGTCGCATGCCGATCCACGACTCATCTCGACCGCGCGCAGCCTCGTGGGCAGCGTGCCACTTGCGCAGCGTGCCTACCACCGGCTCAAGCAGATGGACCTGGGTGCAGGCACCGCTGCCTTCACGGTGGAATCCGTCGGCGGACCCGCGGCGCGGCGCGTCTTCGTGCGGGCGAGTGGCAAGCCGTTGAGCAGTGGCGTGCCTGCCCTCTACTCGCGCACGGTGTGGCGGCAATCGCTGCGAGAACGCACGAACGATGTGTTGCAGCAGTTCGCCCGCGAGCAAAGCTGGGTGCTGGGCACCGCGCCTGCCGCCACCGCTGCAGCGCCGGCCCAGCAAGCCCTGGCGGACGAGGTGCAGCGGCTCTATCTGGCGGACTATGCGACGCGCTGGGGCGAGTTCATCGGTGACCTGCGCCTGGCCCCCACGGCCGACCTCGCGGGCAGCGCCGAGCTCGCGCAGCTGCTCGCGCGCCCGGATTCGCCGCTGATTGCAGTGCTGCGCGCGTCAGTTCGCGAGGTGTCGCTTGACACGCCCCAGGTGTCGGCCAGCGGCACGTCAGCGCAAGGCAGCGATGCCACCATCGAAAACCGCTTCGATGCGCTCCAGCGTTTCCTCGTCGGCCAGCCCGCCGCGCTCGACGACTTGCGCGCGCTGCTCGGCAAGCTGGCCGTGCAATTGGCCGTGATCGAGGATGCGGTGAAACGCAAAACGCTGCCCCCCGCCAGCGATGTCGTGGCCGAACTGCAGGTCGCGGCACAAAGCGCACCCGAGCCGGTGCGCAGCATGCTGCTGCAGATGGCCGCGGCGAGCGGGGCCCAGGTCTTCGCGGTCGTGCGCGAACCCTTGGACGCCAGGATGGCCAACGAGTTCGCACCCGCCTGCAGCCGCGTCACGGCCAGTCGCTACCCGCTGTCTCGAGACGCTCGTGAAGAAATGTCTCGCGAAGACTTTGCACGCACCTTCGGGGCTGGTGGCCTGGTCGACGGGTTCTTTCAGCGCAATCTGGTGGCGTATGTCGACACCTCGGCACGGCCTTGGGCCTACCGCAAGCCAGGGGCGAGTGGCCGCGGCGAAACGCCTGAATCGCTGCAGCAATTCCAGCGCGCCCAGGCGATTCGCGAGGCCTTCTTTCGCGACGGCGGGCGCCAGCTCGGCACGCGGCTGGAGTTTCGGCTCGTTGAACTCGACGCAGGAGCGGGCGAATTCACGCTCGATGTCGACGGACAGGTGCTGCGATTTCGTCCCGGTGCACAGGCGCCGCAAAGCCTGCAATGGCCGGGCGCTGGCCAGACGGGTAGAGTGCATCTGCAGCTCGTGCGGGCGGGCGGCGGCGCCGGGCCGGGCCACGTGTTCGAAGGACCTTGGGCGCTGTTCCATTTGCTCGATCGGGTGCGCGTGGAACCCGGCGCATCGCCTGATCGAGCGCAACTGGTGTTCGATGTCGAAGGCCACAAGGCGCGCTTTGAAGTAAAGAGTTCGACGCCGCTCAACCCGGTGCTTCGCCGGGATCTGGAGCAATTCCAATGTCCGACGCGCTTTTGAGCCGTTCCGTCGCGCCGGGCTGGTTCGGCAAGCTGCCGAACGTGGGCGACTTCGTGTCGCGGCGTTTGTCCAACGGCTTCATCCAGGAATGGGACCGGTGGCTGGAGCAAGGCTTGGCGATGGCACGGGCGGAACTCGGCGCGGCCTGGCTTGCGGGCTACCTCGTCGCGCCGATTCGACGCTTCTGGCTCGCTCCAGGCGTGCTTGGCAAACCTGGCTGGGCGGGCCTCATGATGCCCAGCGTTGACCACGTCGGCCGGCATTTCCCGCTGACCATCGTGCAGCCCATGGAGACGCTCGCCGCCGCGCTGGCCGCGCGCGACTGGTTCCGGTCTGTCGACATGCTTGCGCGCCAGGTGCTCGATGTGAACTTCACCATCGATGACCTGGAGCAGGGCCTGTCCCAGATCGCGCAGCCCGACGCTCGCGCGGCTGACGGTGCGACACGGCAACTCGCGAATCGCTTGCTGAGCGCCTTCCCCAGCGGCAACGCCACCGTGTGGTGGTGCGACGATACCGATCGAGCCAATGAGGAATCGGACTTCCTCTGCTTTGATGCCATGCCGCCGGCCACAGCCCTCGTGTCGATGATGGCGGGTGAGGCATGAAGCCAAGGCCACGCCGGATCGTCGCGGTGACGCTCATGCTGTGTCTGGCGCTGGCCGTGCCCGCAGTGGCGGCCGAACGCATGCGCGGGCTCACGGTCACTGAAGAACGGCTTGCGCTGGTCATCGGCAATGCGGCCTATCGCAACGATCCGCTAGACAACCCCGTCAATGATGCCCGGCTGATTGCCCAGGCGCTGCGCAAATCGGGCTTTGTCGTCGCACTGCACGAGAACCTCGATCGTGCAGGCCTCATCGACGCCATGAGAGAGTTCGGCAAGCAGCTCGGTGAGAACACGATTGCTGTGGTCTATTACGCGGGCCACGGCCTGCAATTGCGAGACCACAACTATCTGATTCCAGTCGATGCCGAGATACGAAGCGAAGACGAGATTCCGATTGCCGGGCTGGACATCGGATTCATCCTCGGCCGCATGTCGGCTGCGCGCAGTCGAGTCAATATCGTCATTCTCGACGCCTGTCGCAACAACCCGTTCAGCGGCAAGGGCGGCGCGAAAGTACAGGGCCTGGCCCAGATGGATGCGCCGCTCGGCACGCTGCTCGCCTACGCGACTGCGCCGGGCAAGCTGGCGGCCGATGGTGCCGGCGCCAACAGTCTGTATGCGACGCATCTCGCACAGCATCTGCTCACGCCGGGTCTGCCCGTCGAGCATGTGTTCAAGCGAGTGCGTGAAGGCGTGGTGCGCGACACGCGTCAGGTGCAGGTTCCTTGGGAAAGCTCATCCTTGCAAGGCGAGTTCGCATTCGTGCCGGGTGCCGTGCCGACGACGGCCAGCTCAACGGGTGACGTGGAAGCCGCCGGCGAACTGGCGTTCTGGAACAGCATCCAGGCGTCGACGCGCGCCGATGAATACCGTGCCTATCTGCGGCAGTATCCGAACGGCCGTTTCACCTCGCTCGCACAGACACGTGTGGCGGCATTCACGGCGCCCGCGCCAACACCCACAGGCCCTGCCTCGCGAACAGACGCGCTGCCCCACGTCGGCGACACCTGGCGATACCGCGTGCAGGACCAGTTTCGCATCGGCGATCTGTTCCTGACCGCCAAGGTCGACGGCGTGACAGCCGAAGGCGTCGCCGAAACATGGTCTACGACCTCCGACGCAAAGCTGCGCACAACCCTCGTGCCACTGGAACCAGGCTTCAACGCCATGCCGGGGTGGACATTGACGCCACCTGAGTTCTCACCGTATTTGCTCGCGGCGGGCGGGCTGCGTCCCGGGCAGGCGATCCCAGATCAAGCCAGGCGCGTCGAGCAGGCTCTGGTGCCGCTGCGGGTGCGCATCGAAGGCGAGGAAGACGTGGTCGTCGCTGCGGGGCGTTTCAAAGCGATCAAGGTGGCGCTGCGCGGCCAGTCAGCATCGCGCGGTGCAGCACGCAGCGGATCGGTCGTGAGCGAGCACGTGATCTGGTATGCACCGCAAGTCAAACGCACAGTCAAGTACACGGTCTCCACGCGTGTGGGAAATGACCTGCGGGAATCGACGAGCTTTGAATTGGTCGAGTTCCGGTTGAACTGAAATTGACTTCACTGCGCGGTGGAGGCGGGCCGCGCGATGAGGGCGCAAATCGTTAGATTCACTCCTCGGGGATGGGATGGCCAGCCTCGCGCAAGTTCTTGGCCCAGCGGCGGATGGTTGCTCGCAGCTTGCGCTGCTCCTCATCGCCCAGAGGCATTTGGGGCACCAACTCCAGTACCTGGGCCGGGTTGACGTAGGCGTGCTTGAGCATCGCCATGCAGAACTCACGGTCCTTGTCCCGCCCTGCCGCGGCCTTGGACATGAAGAGGTCCACCACGTCCAGGCAGTAGCCCACTCGGTCATTCGTATTGCTGTTCTGGACCCGGTGCACACGCTGTAGCCAGCCACTCGGCAGGATGGCGGTGTCGGGCCCAACGCCCTGGGCGTAGTAGCCGTTGGTCTCGTGGAATTGCGAGCCCTCTCCACGATCTTCTCAGCCAGCTCCGGGGCGTGAAGCGGGTAGATATCCGCCTCGGCCGACATCGTGAAGACTTCTTCCGGGTTGGGCACGGGGCCGAGGATCGACTGGCTGCCGATGATGATGAACTCGTACTGGTCGGTCACGTCGGCGCTGGCGCGGATGACGTGTTCAAGCTCTTCGCGCGTCATGGAAGCTCCGGGCTGCTGGCGTCGCCCAGCACGACGCCCTTCTTGAGTCCATGCACCTGGGCCAGGATGCTCTGGCGCACGTTGTTCGGCAGCACGGTGGCGAGCGGCGAGGCTTGCCGAAGCTCCTGGGCACGCCGGGTGCGGCCGAGCACCTTGCGCCACGTGCCCTTACGCAGGATCTCTTGCCACTCTCGCCACAAGCCGCTGGAGCGCGAATCTCCAGTACTGAGCCAGCGCTCCACCGTATCCATGGCCTGCTGCACCAGGGCCGGGTTGATACGGGCGAGACGCACGGCCTCTTCGTGCAGCATCAAACTTTGCAGGTCCTGCGCCCTGTGTCGACCGTCCTGCGCCGATACCAGCACCTGCACGACGGGCCGCCCGCGCCTGGATTGCGCCGCGGCGGACCCTGGGGGCGGCGGTTGCAGTGTCACCGGCCAGCAGGGCCAGTTCGCCGCTGACGCCCAGGGCAGACATGACCCGCAGGTAGGTCCCCATGGAGGGCGCCGGGTCGCCGGACTCGACGGCCCGCAAAGTGTTGCGTGTGATCCCCACGCGCGCTGCCATGTCAGCCGTTCCCCACCCCTGTGCTTTGCGCAGGCGCTTAAGCCGGTCGCCCAGCTGCAGGAGCAGTTGGCGGTCCAAAACGGAGGTCATTTCAGAAGCGTTCATATGGTCAGTATATTAACCAAAATGGCAACTTTTGGTCATTTCATTGACCAATTTGTCAGCCGGAACCAATGTCGATTCCGCCTTCAGGCCTTCAGTCGCCAGCCGGTCCTGAAGATCCAGACCACGATCGCCAGCGAGGCCATGAGAAACAGCAGCGTCATGCCCAAGCTGATGCCAACAGCCACGTCCGCGTGGCCGTAGAAGCTCCAACGGAATCCGCTGACGAGATAAACGACCGGATTGATAAGCGCCATCTTCTGCCACGCCGGTGGCAGCATGTCGATCGAATAAAAGCTGCCACCCAGAAAGGTCAGCGGCGTGATGATCAAGAGTGGCACCACCTGCAGCTTCTCGAAGCCGTCAGCCCACAGGCCGATGATGAATCCGACCAGGCTGAAGGTCAGCGAGGTCAGCACCAGGAAAAGCAGCATCCAGACCGGGTGCAAGATCTGCAGTGGCACGAACAGCCCCGCCGTCGCCAGGATGATCAGGCCCAGCACGATCGACTTCGTGGCGGCCGCCCCGACGTATCCCAGCACCGTCTCGAAGGCAGACACGGGCGCCGACAGCAGCTCGTAAATCGTGCCGCTGAAACGTGGGAAGTAGATTCCGAAGGATGCGTTGGACACGCTCTGCGTCAGCAGCGACAGCATGATCAGTCCGGGCACGATGAAAGCGCCATAGCTGACGCCTCCCACGCTCTGGATCCGCGATCCGATGGCCGCGCCGAAGACGACGAAATACAGCGACGTGGACACCACCGGCGAGATCACGCTCTGCATCAGCGTGCGGCGCGTGCGCGCCATCTCGAAGCTGTAAATCGCGCGCACTGCATGCAGGTTCATGCTGCAACTCCTGCGGTGGTGCGGGCTGCCACGGTCTCAAATGCGCTGCCCTCAATCAAGCTGACAAAGATGTCCTCCAGCGAACTCTGCGTCGTCTGCAAGTCCCTGAACGCGATTCCGGCCTGGCTCAGCGCCAGCAACACCTCCGCGATGCCAGTGCGCTCCTGGTCGCTGTCGTATGTGTAGACGAGTTCGTGGCCGTCCTTGGCCAGTGCCAGCGCGCCGGCCGCAACGCCCTGCAATGCGGGCACCATTGCCAGCGGCTGTTGCAAAGCCAGGGTCAACTGCTTGCGACCCAGCTTGTGCATCAGCACCTTCTTGTCCTCAACCAGGATCAGCCGACCTTTGCTGATGACGCCGACGCGGTCGGCCATCTCTTCGGCTTCCTCGATGTAGTGCGTGGTCAGAATCACGGTCACGCCGGTCTCACGCAGGCCGCGCACCAGGGCCCACATTTCGCGACGCAGCGTGACGTCCACGCCCGCGGTAGGCTCATCCAGGAACAACACCTGCGGCTCGTGCGACAGCGCCTTGGCGATCAGCAAGCGGCGCTTCATGCCGCCGCTGAGTGTCACGATCTTGCTATCGCGTTTATCCCAAAGCGACAGTGAACGCAGCACCCGTTCGATGTGGCCAGGGTCTGCCGGCTTGCCGAACAGGCCGCGGCTGAAGCTGACCGTCGCAAGCACAGTCTCGAACGCATCCGTGGTCAGCTCTTGCGGCACCAGGCCGATCAACTCGCGCGCCGCGCGCCAGTCGCGCCGGATGTCGTGGCCGTCCACGCGAACGCTGCCGCTGCTTGCGTTGACGATGCCGCAGACAATGCTGATGAGTGTGGTCTTGCCCGCGCCGTTGGGGCCCAGCAAGGCGAAGATCTCGCCCCGGCGGATGTTCAGGTCGATGTGGTGCAGCGCGGTCAGGCCGCTGGCGTAAGTCTTCGAAACCGAATCGACGGCGAGGATATTGGGCATGCACAGAGGATAGCCCGAGGAAGAAGAACGCGTTGCTTGAGGTCACTCAGCTCCGCACAGCGCGGCGGTTTCGCTTTCTGATACCTCCAGCTACCCGATCAGGCCTCGACTCGCTTGCCATAGCCAAAGAAGACTTCATCTCTCTGCCACCCGAGGGACTCGTATGCAGCCTGCGCAGTCTTGTTCGTTCGTGCGGTTGTCAATTCCATCTTGCCCCGACCATTGGCGACCGCATGCCGCTCGGCTGCCAGGAGCAGTGCCTTACCAGCGCCGTGTTGGCGATTGTTCTGCTGCACGTACAAGTCCGAGAGGACGTAGATCGGCATTGCCTCTATCGAACAGAAACTCGGGTAAAGCTGGCAGAAACCTATAGGCGCAATGCGCTCGTCCTCGGCAACTATCAGGACCGAGTCGCCATTGCGCAGACGCTCACCGATGAAGTTCATTGCTTGTTGGAGATTGGGTGGCTGCTCATAGAACTGACGATATGCATCGAAGAGCACGGCAATGGCGTGGTGATCTGATGCGACAGCGACTCGGGTGCGGATGGTCATGGGAGGATTTTGAGGCCTAGTCCTAGTAGGGCAACACTGCACCAGATGCCGACTGAACTGAATCCTCCAATCGACAGGGGCATTGATCGCGAGTAGCCAGCCTCGCGCGGGTGCGATTCAAACTGATGTGTACGCTTCAGGTTGCGGACACCGCACAGGCCCTTCGATACGCCGTCAGGCGTACCCCGTCCTGAGCCCGTCGAAGGGTCAGGGCGAACGGGTGTTGATGACTTCACATCAGTTTGAATCGCACCCGCCTCGCGCCTTGCCGTCGATCACGAGCCAGGCCCTGGCGAGAAATAGGGCCGGCATTGGCCTCTTTTACACGGCTCGATTTCCTGCTCTGCACCCAAAATACGAAATACGTTATGTGGTGAAGCGAGGCTCGATTGAATTCCCATGTGCCTGACCTGTCCCGGGGTGTGATGCCCGCGGAGTTGCTGCCGATTTCCGGCTTCATCGTGCCGGCCGTCAAGGGCGTCGACGATCATGCTCTGCAAGAGCTGATCATGCGAGTCAACGCCGGCAGCCTCGCTTACCTGCGCGTTCCGCCCAGCCTTGTGTACCGCTGGGCAGCCTTGTGCGGGCGCTGGTCAACCGACCTGCAGACCTTTATTGCGCAGGCCCTGCGCCACACGGGCAACCTCGACAACTTTCTCGTGCAGCCTGCTGCCGTCGACCACCACAACGGCGCCTACGGGCTGCTCGAAGCCAGCATCACTGCGGCCGAAGTGGCAATGAACCCCTGCCACACACCGGGCAGCTTCGAACCGCTGCCGCCGGTGCTCGATGAACTGGAGCAGGTGTGCTCCGCCACGGCCTTTCTTTTTGACCTCGGCAAGGTGTTCGATCCGCATCCGGGCGACGACACCGAGCGAAGCCACGAACCGACGCTGTTGCCGTACTCCGATCTCTCGCGCTGCTGGCGTTCGAGCTGGAAGGCCCTTGCCGGCCGCAATCCGGTCTTGGCGGCGTGGATGTATCACGTGGGCTGTGCCGCGCCCAGCCGAGCCATGCCGGTCGAGATTGCACGCAGCCTCACGCACAACGCAGTGAAGGCGGCTTGGCGCTCGGAAAGCTCGTTGACGACAATCTGAGAGGCTGAGAGCGCGCTTGGCGCGGGTCATGGGGCGGGATTCTGCTGAACCCCGCCGCCCGGGGTTACACCCTTGCCCGCGCGCTTGCGTCGGCAACCGCCAATGCTGTCATGTTCACCACACGTCGCACCGTGGCGGATGGAGTCAGGATGTGGACCGGCGCGGATGCACCGAGCAGGATTGGTCCCACCGTCACACCTTGCCCGCCCGTCATCTTCAGCACGTTGAACAGGATGTTCGCCGCGTCGAGGTTAGGCAGGATCAGCACGTTGGCCGCACCTGAGAGCGTCGCCTCGGGCAGGAAGCGCTGCCGCACCTCTTCGCTCAAGGCCGCATCGCCCTGCAATTCGCCGTCGGCTTCGATTTCGGGCATGCGCTTGACGAAGAGGTCGCGCGCCGCACGCATCTTGAGTGCCGAGGCGCGCTTGCTGCTGCCATACATTGAATGCGACAGGAACGCGACCCTGGGCGTCACGCCGAAGCGTTGAACTTCCTCCACTGCCATCGCGGCGATCTCGGCAAGTTCTTCCGCGGTGGGGTCGTCGTTGACGAAAGTGTCGGCGATGAAAAGCGTGTGCTTGTCGAGCATGAGCGCGTTCACGGCGGCGAAGACGCGCGAGCTTTCACCCAGGCCGATGACTTCGCGCACATGGCCGAAGTGCCCGTCGAAGCGGCCGACCAGCCCGCACAGCATGCCGTCGGCGTCGCCGAGTCGAACCATCATCGCGGCGATGGTGGTGTTGGACCGGCGAAGCGTCGCCTTGGCCATGTCGGGCGTCACGCCATCGCGTGCGTTCATCCGGTGGTAGGCCTCCCAATACTGGCGGAAGCGCGTGTCGTCTTCAGGGTTGGTGACTTCATAGTCGCGGCCCGCTTCGAGTCGCAAGCCTGCGCGTTCGATTCGTGACGCAATCACCGCCGGACGCCCGACGAGGATGGGCTTGACCAGCCCTTCGTCAATGGCGATTTGCACTGCCCGCAGAACGCGCTCATCTTCGCCTTCGGCGTACACGATTCGCTTGGGCGCCTGCCGCGCTGCAGTGAACACCGGCCGCATGAACATGCCGGTGTGCGTCACGAATCGGGTCAGCGATTGGCGATAGGCCTCCAGGTCTTCGATCGGCCGTGTTGCCACGCCGCTTGCGACAGCCGCCTTCGCGACAGCGGGCGCGATGCGCAGGATGAGCCGCGAATCAAAGGGCGTTGGAATCAGGTACTCGGGCCCGAAGCGCAACTCGCGGCCGGCGTAGGCGCTTGCCACTTCCGCGCTGATCTCCGCCTTCGCCAAGTCAGCGATCTCGCGCACGCACGCGATCTTCATCGCCTCGGTGATGCGCGTCGCGCCGCAGTCGAGCGCACCGCGGAAGATGTAGGGGAAGCACAGGACGTTGTTGACCTGGTTCGGGTAGTCTGAGCGGCCGGTAGCGATGATGCAGTCGGGCCGCACTTCCTTCGCGAGTTCCGGCCTGATCTCCGGCTCCGGGTTGGCCAGCGCGAGGATGATGGGCTTGGGCCCCATGCTCTTCACCATTGCCTGCGTCACTGCGCCAGCGGCCGAGCAGCCCAGCAGCACGTCCGCACTTTCCATCACGTCGGCGAGCGTGCGCGCCGAGGTCTTCTGCACGTAGCGCTTCTTCGATTCATCGAGCTTGTCTTCGCGCCGATCGTGGATCACACCCTTGGAGTCACACACGAAGATGTTGTCGCGCTTCACGCCCAGCTCGACCATCAGGTCGAGGCAGGCAATGGCCGCCGCGCCCGCGCCGGACACCGCGATCTTGACCTCGCCGATCTTCTTGCCCACCAGCTCCAGCCCGTTCAATAACGCGGCCGCCGAGATGATGGCCGTGCCGTGCTGGTCATCGTGGAAGACCGGAATGTTCATGCGCTCGCGCAGCTTCCTCTCTATGTAGAAGCACTCTGGCGCCTTGATGTCCTCAAGATTCACGCCACCCAGCGTGGGCTCGAGCGCGGCAATGATGTCCACCAGCTTGTCCGGGTCGCGCTCGGCGAGTTCGATGTCGAACACGTCGATGCCGGCGAACTTCTGGAAGAGGCAACCTTTGCCTTCCATGACTGGCTTGCCGGCCAGCGGGCCAATGTCGCCCAGGCCCAGCACTGCCGTACCGTTGGTGACGACGCCGACCAAGTTGCCGCGCGAAGTGAAGTCCGCTGCGAGCGAAGGGTCTTCCTCGATCGCGAGGCATGCATAAGCCACACCCGGCGAGTAGGCCAGCGACAGATCGCGCTGATTGGACAGGGGCTTGGTCGGCTTGACGGCGATCTTGCCGCGCACCGGTGAGCGGTGGTATTCGAGTGCGGCGTCGCACAGGGCTTGCTCGGCAGCAGACAGTGCGGCCTTGGGCTTGCGAGTGGGTTCGGCCTGGGAATCGCGGGGAGTGGATGCGGACATTTCGATGTCTCCTTTTGGGGCAGGCGCGCCCGTGCGCGCCGATTTTGAACATTGTGCGTCTGCTGTGCCGCCTGTGGCATTCGGGCCGTCCACATCCGGCGATGACTTTCGTCGCTGTCGATGTGCTTGGGATGTGGCATGGGATGACATCCCAACGTTCGTTCGGACCGCACCCATGCCCGTTCGGGCTGAGAGGCTGAGAGTATTTCGATCATGCCCGCTCATCACGTCAAAAGACCCCTGCTCGTCGTTGCAAATGCTCGCCATAGCCCGGGCTATGGCTGCGCTT
>JAJKJU010000167.1 GCA_021153565.1 Rhizobacter sp. | reverse complement strand
AATGCTCGCCATAGCACGAGCTATGGCTGCGCTTTGCGCCTAGATCCGGCGCCTTTTGACGTGCTGCTCGGACACGCTCGAAATACTCTCAGCCTCTGAGCCCCCTGCCTGGCGCGTGTCATCCGGGCGTTGGCGTGGCCTAGACTGCCACCAGTGACTGCCCCGATCCCATCTCTGCCTCTCGCCCGCCTCCTGTCCCACACGGCAGACGCCATCCAGGCCGTCCGCGCTGGACATTCGCTCAATGACGCATTGTCCAGGTGCCCGCCCGATGCCCGTCCCGGCACGCAGGCCCTGAGCTTCCACGTCCTGCGCTGGCTTGGCAGCGCCCAGGCCGCCCGCGCTTGGCTCGCACCGAAGGCGCCGCCGCCGCCGGTTGACGCGCTCGCTCTCTCGGCCTTGGCGCTCCTGTGGCCCGGCGGTGATGCGCCGTACCCCGCCCATACCTTGGTCGACCAGGCCGTCTCCGCCGCCCGCCAGCGCCACAATGCCAGCGCGCCATTCGTCAACGCGGTTCTACGCCGTTTCCTGCGCGAACGCGATGCAATCATTGAGGCAGCAAAGCGCGACCCGGTGGCTGCCCACAACCATCCCGCCTGGTGGGCCAAGCGGCTGCGGGTCGATTGGCCTGATCAATGGCAGGCGCTGCTCGAAGCCAACAATCACCGCGCCCCGATGACCCTTCGGGTGAACGCCCGTCGCGGCACCGCCGAGACATATGTGAAGCGCCTGCAGGACGAGGGAATCACCGCCAAAGCTTTTGGAACCCACACCGTTGTCCTCGATCTCCCGGTGCCCGTGACCCGCCTGCCGGGCTTCGCACAGGGCGACGCCTCCGTCCAGGACGCCGCCGCCCAGGCTGCCGCGCCCTTGCTTCTGAGCGGCGGATTGCCAGCCCACGCCCACGTTCTCGACGCCTGTGCCGCCCCGGGCGGCAAGACCGCCCACCTCCTCGAGCTTGCCGACCTCGACGTCGTTGCACTGGACAGCGACCCAGAACGCCTCACCCGCATCGACGACACCCTGACACGCCTGTCGCTGAAAGCCAGAACCGTCTGCGCAGACGCGGGCGACCCTGCCGCGTGGTGGGACAAACGACCCTTCGACGCCATCTTGCTCGACGCCCCTTGCAGCGCCTCGGGCATCGTCCGTCGTCACCCGGACGTGCGCTGGCTGCGCCGTCCCGGTGACATCACCACCCTCGCCGAAACGCAGGCCCGGCTCCTCGACGCCCTCTGGCCCACCCTGGCCACGGGCGGCCGCATGCTCTATTGCACCTGCTCTGTCTTCAAGGCCGAAGGTCAGCACCAGATCGACGCTTTTTTGCAACGCCAGGCGGACGCTAGTCTCATCAACCAACCCCCGTCGCCCGGACACCTGCTGCCTCTGCCCGACAATGGGCAAGAGGCATCAGTGCCCGCCTTGGGCGCATCGCCCGACGGCTTCTATTTCGCTCTCCTACAAAAACGCTGAATTGCCCGCCTTGGAAGTGCACCGCCTGGAAACGGATCGCTGCTCCCGGCCTCGTGCGCTGAGCAGGGGCTGGGGCATGTGGTTTGCCGCGCTCGTATTCGCCTGGTTGGCGCTGTGGTTGCCCATGCAGGCACGCGCCGAGGTGCCGGAGTTCACCGAATTCGAGATCGTCCGCAACGACGAGGGCGTGTCCCTCAGTTTCGCTCTCCGATTCGACCTGCCGCGTGGCGTGGAAGACGCGCTTTCCAAGGGGGTGCCGCTGTATTTCGTGGCCGAGATCGAGGTCTTTCGCGACCGCTGGTACTGGCGCGACAAGAGGATCACCAAGGCGTCGCGCGTATGGCGCGTGGCCTACCAGCCGTTGACACGCAAATACCGTGTGAGCTTCGGCGGGCTGAACCAGAACTTCGATAGCCTGAACGATGCGCTCGTCAATGTGCGGCGCGTCAGCGGCTGGAAGATCGCCGAGAAAGATCAGATCGACGACGGACGGCATTACGTCGAGTTCACCTACCGGCTAGACACGACCTTGCTGCCTCGGCCGATGCAAATCGGCATCGGCGGCCAACCGGAATGGACTCTCCTCGTTGAGAAGACTCAACGATTCCATTGATCCGTGAACGCTCAAGCCCTCACCCCAACCCTCTCCAGGAACCGCGTCCTTCGCAGGAACCGAAGGGTATTCCTGGTGGCCAGGGCCACCGTATTGCTCTCTCTCCCTCTGGCAGAGGGAGGGGGTGAGGGCGATGGCGATGGAGGCAACGAGACCTTGCATATTCTCGGCCGCGGCCCTCACCCCAACCCTCTTCCAGGGGGCCCTCTGGGAGAGGGAGCAATACTTTGTCCTTCTCACGTTCGGTTCATGGACAGCGCCTGCGGCCTCCGAGAACCCTCCAGATCCGCATGACCAAAGCCAACCGCTGGGCCTGGATCATCTCGCTGGTTGCCATCACCGGCGCGGTGCTGGTGCTGTCCTTCCTGCTGTCCATCGCGACCAACAATCGCGCCTTCTACGAGCGCCACTACGTCTGGCTGTTCTGGGTCAACGTGGCGGTCGCGGGATTCCTCATCCTCGTCATCGGCATTGCCGCCGTGCGCCTGCTCGTGCGGGTGCAGCGAGGCAAGTTCGGCAGCCGCATGCTGCTCAAGCTCACGGCCATCTTCGCGCTGGTGGGCGTGATCCCCGGCGTGCTGATCTACACGGTGAGCTACCAGTTCGTCTCGCGCAGCATTGAAAGCTGGTTCGACGTGAAGGTTGAGGGCGCCCTGGACGCCGGCCTCAACCTCGGCCGCGGCACGCTTGATGCGCTGGTGAACGACCTCGCCAACAAGACGCGGCTTGCGGCCGAGCGGCTGGCCGACCGCCCTTCCGACCAACGCGAGGTGCAGACTCTGGCCCTCGAACGCCTGCGCGAACAGCTCTCTGCCCAAGACATCGCCATCGTCGGTGCCTCGGGACAGATCATCATGTCCGCCGGCAGCGGGGCCGGGTCGCTGCTGCCTGACAGGCCGTCGCCCATCCTTCTACGCAATGCCCGCATCACGCGCGTCGTGAGTCAAACCGAAGGCCTGGAAGACGATGCCGTGCCGGGTGGCGCGCGCATCCGCGCATTGGCCTTCATCCCGAGCACGAACTTCGTGCTCGCGCAGCAAGACCGCTACCTCATGGTCACGCAGCAACTGCCTGCCGCACTGGCCGTCAATGCGCTGGCCGTGCAAACGGCCTACCGGGAGTACCAGCAGCGAGCGCTGGGCCGAGAGGGCCTGCGCAAGATGTACATCGGCACGCTCACGCTGACGCTGATCCTCGCCGTGTTCGGCGCTTTGCTCTTGGCGGTGACTTTGTCCAACCAACTCGCCCGCCCGCTGCTCCTGCTGGCCCAAGGCGTGCGCGAGGTGGCGCAAGGCGATCTGAGCACCAAGCCGGTCTTCGCATCGCGCGACGAACTTGGCGGCCTGACGAGGTCCTTCGCCGACATGACCGAACAGCTTTCCGAAGCGCGCGAGATGGTGCAAAAAAGCGTGACGCAGGTCGAGAGTGCACGGTCCAACCTGCAGACCATTCTCGATAACCTGACCGCCGGCGTCGTCGTGTTCGACAAAGACGGCAACATCGACACTGTGAACCCGGGCGCGACGCGCATCCTGCGCTTGCCGCTGTCGGTGTACCGCGGCAAACGCCTCGAAGACGTGCCCGGCCTCGAAACCTTTGCAGCTGCCGTCCGCCAGCGCTTCGATCTGCACGACGCCAGCCCTGAAGCCGGGGAACGCGATCAGTGGCAAGACTCCTTCGATCTGCAAACCGCCAGCGACCGCGACACGCTGACCTTGCTCGTCCGAGGCGCCGCCATGCCCCAGCATGCACGCCTGATGGTCTTCGACGACATCACCGAAGTCGTGTCTGCCCAGCGCAGCGCCGCCTGGAGCGAAGTGGCCCGCCGCCTCGCTCATGAAATCAAAAACCCGCTCACGCCGATCCAACTGTCGGCCGAGCGCATGCAGCAAAAGCTCGAACCCAAGCTCGAAGGTCCGGATCAGGCCATGCTTGTGCGATCAGTCGCGACCATCGTGGCCCAGGTGCAAGCCATGAAGACCCTGGTCAACGAGTTCCGTGATTACGCCCGGCTGCCCGCGGCGCAACTCAGCCCGCTGGACCTCAATGACCTCGTGCGCGAGGTTCTTCAGCTGTACGCAGCGTCGCAGGAGGCCGGCGTGCTGCACTGCGACCTCGCGGGTGACCTGCCCGCCATCATCGGCGACAGCACGCAGCTCAGGCAGGTCATCCACAACCTCGTGCAGAACGCGCTCGACGCCGTGACAGACCGCAAGGATGGCGAGGTGATGGTGCGAACCGAAGTGGCCAGAACGGAGCAGGGCGACGTGAGGGCGGTGCGCCTGCAGGTGGTGGACAACGGCCCGGGCTTTGCAGACAAAGTGCTCAAGCGCGCCTTCGAACCGTACGTCACCACCAAGTCCAAGGGCACTGGCCTGGGTCTCGCGGTGGTGAAGAAAATCGCCGACGAACACGGGGCGCGGGTGCGGCTGGCAAACATCAGTGCCAAGCGGTCCGAAAGAGGTTCGGATGAGCCGGCGGTGGCGGGGGCGCAAGTCTCGCTATCATTCTCGAAATTCGCGCCTGCCGACAGCGTCGCCAATGCGTCGCAGGCCGCCGCGCCGGGTGCGGAAGCACCAGCGCACTGAGTGCACCGAAGGGTCCATGGCCACCATTCTTGTTGTCGACGATGAACTGGGCATCCGCGCCCTCTTGTCGGAAATCCTCACTGACGAAGGTCACAGCGTCGAGCTCGCCGAAGACGCCGCCCAGGCGCGCGCCTGCCGCGAGCGTCTGCGTCCGGACCTCGTCCTCCTGGACATCTGGATGCCCGATGTCGACGGCATCTCCTTGCTCAAGGAATGGAGCGCCGGTGGGCTGCTGACCATGCCCGTGATCATGATGAGTGGTCACGGCACCATCGACACCGCGGTCGAGGCCACAAAGCACGGCGCCATGGCCTTCCTGGAAAAGCCCATCACCCTGCAGAAGCTGCTGCGCGCGGTGGAGCAGGGCTTGGCCAAGCCCAGCGCCCGGCCGGCGTCGAACCCCGGCATGGGTGTCATGAGTGGCATCGGCGGAATCAGTGGAATCGGCGGAATGCGCCCCGAGAACATTTACGCGGCAGAGAGCGTGATGATGGGCGGCCTGCCGAGCGCCTCCTTCGTGCCGCCTCTGGCGCTCGGACCGCAGGCGGAGCAGAGCTTTGATCTGGACCGGCCCCTGCGCGAGGCCCGGGATGCCTTCGAGAAAAGCTACTTTGAGTTTCATCTTGCGCAAGAAAACGGGAGCATGACGCGGGTGGCGGAGAAGACAGGGCTGGAGCGGACGCACCTGTACCGCAAGCTCAAGCAACTCGGCGTGGACTTGTCGCGGAACAAGCGCGGGGCGAACTGAGAGGCTGAGAGTATTTCGAGCGTGTCCGAGCAGTACGTCAAAAGGTGCCTGATCTAGGCGCAAAGCACAGCCATGCTCGTGCTATGGCGAGCATTTGCAACGACGAGCAGACGTCTTTTGACGTGATGAGCGGGCATGATCGAAAAACCCTCAGCCTCTGAGCGGAGGGGCGGGGAAGTCGTCCAGTAAAGTCCTGCTAGAATCGTCGGCTCACGGCCAAGTAGCTCAGTTGGTAGAGCAGCGGATTGAAAATCCGCGTGTCGGTGGTTCGATTCCGCCCTTGGCCACCAGTCTTCAAGGCCAACCGTTTCTCGGTTGGCTGCACCTTGAACGGGACTTTGGCCAGATGGCCGGAGTTAAGTAGAAATACTCCCGGCCAAACTTTGCTTCAACGCCGCCACCGCATTGCGCTGGCGGCGTTTTCCTTTGTGTGACAGCTGGTGGCCCGCGCCAAAGCCGCTTGGACTAGGACTAGGACTAGGCAAAAACCTGTAAAAGCGAGCAAAACCGTCTGCGCGCACCGCTCCGTGTGCCCGGGCTTCCCCGCCGAGGTCCAGCGAGGTTTCGTTGGCCTATACGCGCATGACGGTGTCGTAGGTTGCGATGAACCCACCCAGCTGGCAGGCGCTACAGAACTGGCCGGCGCCGGGGAATGCCCCGCCCGGGGCACTCCTGGTTAGGGGCTGAGGTCCTTCATCCTGGCTCGACCGAGGATCGGTGGTCGGCCGATGTCAGGAGCTGCTTCTCTTGCGGCCAGTTGTTTCGCGTTGGCCAATGTTTCCGGCTGCACGTCGCCATTGCGGGCCGTGTCGAGGGGCACCATGCATCTCGGGCAGTTCGCGAACAGGAAGCGAAAGACCCGATCGGACACCGAGCGAGGCGTCGCAGTTCCGGCACGACGAGACCAACGCGACCCGATGACTGGTGCACGGCTCGACCAGCTTCACGGCCCACAAGAGCGGCGTGTGGGAAACCCGCTGCTCAAGCCGGTAGTCCCGCACGCACAGCGGGCACCACGCTGCCTAGTCGCGCAGTGCGTCCGCGCTCGCGAGAACACGTACGCCCACCACGAGTCGCTTCGTCTTGCTTCCCGTTAGAGGGCTGCTATCAGAGGAAATGCGCGGTGTGGACGGCTCGTCCAAGGCGTTCTCAACGGCTGCATCGGCGCGATTGATGCTGACTGCGCGGGTTGGCCGGCGACGTCCGATCATGAAGGTCCTCCATTCCATGAGGGACACCTGACCCAAGCTGGTAGAGATGGGTGCGGAAGAGATAGGCGCCTTGCGCGTTTCCAACCCTGGCATCGTCGCGGTGCTTGGCGTGAAGTACAGCTTGGCGAAGCGGCCTGAGCTCAAGGTCCAGACGCGCGCAATGGCGGCGGGTTCTCTGCTTGCGCCGAAGATGACGTTGAAGTGCGTGGACAGGGCAACTGGCCTTCCAGTCGCTGGAGCGTCGGTGATCGCGCTTTCCGACTTTGCACAACGCGTTGGCGAGAGGCCGCGACAACCACCGCTCAGGGCGAGGTTTGGCTGGACCTTGGCACCTCGTCGAAGAAGGTTGAGGTTCTGGCCATTTACGGCCCCCCAGGCTACTGGGGTATTGGGCAAAGAGGCCTCACGCTCAAGAGCGGCCTCGAGTTTCAGTTGGAGCCCGTGAATCCCAATGCGCCGGATTTCCTCGCAATTCTGTACGGAGATCGGCCGCTCGGCGCCGGGAAAGGTGTGGTCGTTGGCATCGTTGATTCCGGCGTTGAGCGACACACACCCGGACTTGAACATCGCAGGTGGCGCAGTATTCGTGGCGGACGAGTCAGACTCTGGGACAACCGGTCCGTCGCCGGCATCATTGCAAGCCGTGGAACGGGTCCAAACGGCAAGCGCGGTGTCGCGCCGCAAGCAAAGCTGATGAGCTATCGCGTCTTCCCGAACAACAAAGATGCCGGGGCAGAAGGGGCAGGAAATTTTCAATCAGTACGATCAGCAGTTCGCGCCGGGGCTCAAGGCTCCGGTACCCGGAAGGCATCACTGACCAAGCTGAACGCCCGTGGCGAGCAAGTACGCGCTGGGAGATTGAGCACTCGTCAACAGGGTCAGCCTCGATCGGGCTCTCGTCATGCCCACGTAGAACAGGTTTCGCTCCTCGACGAGGTCTTTGGACAGATCAGCAGGGAACGCGCCATGCTCAAGGAACGGCATGATGACGTGCTCGAATTCCAAACCCTTGACGTCGGAGACACGAGCGATGGTCAACGTCTTCTTGCGGTCAATCGCTGCCAGTTGTGCACGCGTGTTGTCGTTGAGAACCCCCTCCAACTTCGCGGCCGGATCGCGCAGCATCGCAAAGAAGGTCTTGGGCCCCTTGGCTCGCGCCGCTGCTCGCTTGAGGCCATCGAAATACGCGAGGGCGTCAGCCTGTCGCTGACGTTCGATGAAGACTTGTCGAACCCATTGACGGATCTCCAGGGCATCAAGGAAGTCATCGAACCATGGAGCATCTGGTTTCGCGTTTCGAGCGATCTCGATCGCCTTGTTCATTCGGCCAGCCACTTTCGGCGACACTTTGTTCAGCACCTGGAACTCGAGGAACGCGCGGAGATTGCTCTTTTCAGCCAAGACATTGCGAATCGCGAAGTCCAGGCGCTCCTGCCTCGTCTCTTTCTCCGAGACGTCATACCCGAGCTTGATGTCGCAGAAGAAAACGATCGCGCGTACAAGCTCGGCTCGGGTTTCATTTGACCCGAGCGGTTCGTAGTCGTCGGTGGCGACCGCAAGCAGCGCGCGAACCAACAGTACTTCGGGTTGCATGACGTAGCTCTCGAACCCGCGGAGCTTGTAGCGGAATCCGCCCGTCAGCAATGCATTCTCGACCGCCACCGACTGCGACGAGTGACGCAGGAGAATCGCAACGTCGGCCATCTGGCCTGACGCCTTCCAGTCATTCAACTTGCGAATCAGCAGCTGTTCGCCACCATCTTCTCCGCTGCTGTCGTACGACGCGCAATCGACCGCAGTCATGTGATCGGCAGCAGATGAGTACGGCTTCCCTGCAAGGTTGCCGGCCATGAGCGCCAGCGGACGATTGAATCGGCGTGTCGAGGTCAAAGGGAATACTCGCACCCCCCGGCCCTCTCCAAGATCGATGTCCTTGCTCATGAAGCGGCGCTCGGCACCGGCGGTGGCATGGATCACCTGGTCGTAGTCGCCCACGCCGCAAAAGCGGGCCCCCGTCGAGTCCAGCAAGCCGCGCAGGATTTTGAACATGGCCAGGTTCAAATCGTGCATCTCATCAACAAGCACCAGCGCCAGTCGCTTCGGCCAGGCCGGAAACTCATGCACGAAGGTCGTCGGTTCCGGGTCGGCAATTTGGCGCGCCAGATCATAAGTGGCGTCGAACTCGCAGCGGAACAACGGACGATCGATGCCATCACGAGAGGGATATCGCAGGTTCTCGTAACGCTTGAAAATCTGCAGGAATTCTGGCTCCAGCTGCAAGGCGTGCGCAAGTTCATCGTCGACACGAGCGCCATCCCAGATCGCACAGTCCCAGGCCAGGGTCCCCTTGAGCTTGCGCGACACCGCGAGAAAGCGCTCCACGAAGCCGCTGTCGACCTGCATTCCCAGATCTTCAAGCACGTCGTAGACGTCGTCAGCAGCGTCCTCCGTAGTCTTTCTGAATGGCACCTTGCCTTTTTCGAGGCTAAGAAGGACGGCAGCCGAGAACCCGTCGAACGTTTGTATCTTGAGCGCGCTGACAGTTGCGCGGGAAAGGCCAATCTTGACCAAAGCCTGCCGCATGGCAACGCAAGCCGCGTCGGTGAAGGTCAGTACCAGGATCCCTGCAGGAACGACGCCAGAGTGCAACGCTTGCGCGATACGCAACGCCAGCGTCGTTGTCTTGCCGGCCCCGGCGTTCGCCTGGACAAGCATCGTGGGCAAGAGCGACATCTGAATAGCGACCTGCTCGTCGCTGGGCGTGATGTTGCTCGGCTGGAAGCAATCGCGTTCGCTCATGCTCATATCTCCTCCGGCAGGGGCACGATCCTATCCGGACGGACGCTTGCGCGAAAACACAACCTCGACGGAGTGTCAGGGGCTTCAAAGAAAGGCAATCGGGTGGCGCGCCCGGCTGGGATCGAACCAGCAACCCCTGCCTTCGGAGGGCAGTACTCTATCCATTGAGCTACGGGCGCGAACCACGGATTATCGCATTCGGCTGGGGCCTTCGGTCGCGTCAGTCTTCGCGAAGAACGCGCCCTTTATAATCGACGGGTTTTGCGTAGCCCGACCGCCCGTCTGGCGCGCATCGATCTACACGCAGTCGAGGACTCCATGAGCGACGCCAAACACCATCACGAAGGCCCACACGAAGGCCCCATCAAGACGCCCAAGCAACTCATCCTCGCGGTGTTCTTTGCCTTTGTCGTTCCCATCATCGCCATCATCTTGCTCGTGAGCTTCGTCGGCGCCGACAAGCGCCCCATGGCTGGCAGCGATGCCATGAAGCCGCAAGCCATCATCGAACGCATTCGCCCGGTGGGCTCCGTCGAGGTGAAGGATCTCTCCGACCCGTCCACGATGAAATCGGGCGAGCAGGTCTATGGTGCAGTCTGCGTGACCTGCCATGCAACCGGCAATCTGAATGCACCAAAGTTCGGCGACGCCACTGCCTGGGGCCCACGCCTGCCGCAGGGCGTCGAGGCCCTGATATCGCATGCACTCAAGGGCAAGGGCGCCATGCCTGCCCAGGGCGGCGGCGACTTCAGCGACCTCGAAGTGGCCCGCGCGGTGGTCTACATGGTCAACAAGGCCGGCGCGAAGTTCGAAGAGCCGAAGCTGACGGCCAGCGCAGCCGCTGGCAGCGGTCCGGCGGCGGCCAGTGCGGCGAATACCGCTGCGGTCGCAACCGCTACTGCACCTGCTGCCGCAACGACCTCCCAGACAGCCGCCACCGAAGCAGCGCCGGCCGGCGCCGCCCCCGCGCTTTACACCACAACCTGCTCGGCCTGCCACGCCACTGGCGTTGCCAACGCGCCGAAGGTCGGCGACAAGGCCGCCTGGGCTGCTCGCCTGGCACAAGGCGTCGACGGTCTGACGGCCAACGCCATCAAAGGCAAGGGCGCGATGCCGCCCAAGGGTGGTTCGAATGCGAGCGAGGCCGATATCAAGGCGGTCGTGAGCTACATGGTGAGCCAGGCGAAGTAAGTCTTCGACGCGCGTTCTCTGTCAGACAAAAAAGCCGACCTGAGGGTCGGCTTTTTTTGGCAGTTGGGTAGAACCAGGTTCGACATTCGCGAAAGAATCACCCGGGTTTCATCCTGGCTGCGAATGCACTCCCACGTGGCTTGCCGCGGGACTCAAGCAATAGCTGAAGCGCATTGGCATCTCCGCAAATTGCGTCTCGACCGGCGTCCACACCCCCACCTCGACGGCAGCGGCGGCCATTTCCATGTCCAGTGTGTGAACGTTCCCGGGCCCGATGTCCGTGCCGAGGAACACCCGCCCCCGCTCATCCAGCCACACGCTTTCGACCTGCGCGGTCTGGCCGGTATGACTCGTGACCGTCATTTCCCATGCATCGACACCGGCCAGCCGCCACACCCATGGTGCAGCCTCCAATTCGACATAGACACGTTGCGGTCCGTTCTGGAAGAACCAGGCCCCGGCCCCGTCGCTCGCGTAGTTGCGTTCGATGAATTCGCGCAGCTTCTTGTGCTCGATACGGCTGCCCTTGACCCGCGGAAATGGCCCGGCCGCCTGCGCGCGGTCGTCGCGCATGTACCAATCGCCGCGTGCGTCTAGCGCGAGCCAGCCGTAGCAGTGCGGCACGTTGGGCCACTTCTTGAGTGCTTGCTTGACGATGTCATCCATGGAGTCGATGGTGCTACAGATGGGCTTTCATCCAGGCCATCACCCCTTGCGGCATCGCAAGTACATCGCCCGGGAATCGCCCTGAAGGGAATCCGACATGCCCGCCGTGAGCGGGATGCCAGAGCGTGACGTGCGAGCCGGCATCGGCCTGAGATGGCAGGCAGTCTGCCGGCACGAAGGGATCGTTGCGTGCATTGAGCACCAGCGTCGGAAGGCGAATGCGGTGCAGGTGCGGCTTGGCCGACCCGCGCGACCAGTAGTCGTCCGTGTTTTTGTAGCCGTGCAAAGGTGCAGTGAATACGTTGTCGAATTCGTAGAGGTCACGCGCGGCAAGCAGGCGCTTGCGATCGAAAAGGCCCGGGTGCTGCGACAGCTTGCGCAGCGCCTTGGGGATCATGGTGCGCAGGAACATCCGTGTATAGATCAGCCGATTGAAGCCGCGACCAATGGCACGCCCGCCGGCGGCGAGGTCGATGGGAGAACACACCGCCGCCACCGCGCTCACCGCCTTCGATGCGGATTCGCCAGCTTCCTGCGCCCAACGCAGCAAGGCGTTGCCTCCGAGCGAGATGCCAACGGCCACGATCGTTCCACCGTGCCGCGTGCGAATCTGCGAGAGGATCCAGCCGATCTCCTCGAAATCACCTGAGTGATAGGCCCGAGGCGCCAGGTTCAATTCGCCCGAGCAACCACGAAAGTGCGGCACAGCAAATCGCCAGCCGTTCGTTCGCGCCCAGTGCGCGAAAGCCTGCGAATAGTGGCTTCCGGATGAACCTTCGAGTCCATGAAAGAGCACGAGCATCGGCGCGGCGGTGTCGGCCCCTGCCGCGCTTTGCAGCCAGTCGACGTCGATGAAATCCTCGTCTGGCGTGGACCAGCGCTCCCGCGCAAAGATCGGCGCCGCGCCTACGAAGCGCTTCGCAAACAAGGCCGGCCAGATCGTCTGTAAATTGCCCCCTGGCAACCACCACGGCGCTCGGTATCTGCTGTCCATCAATGCAGCGTGGAGGCCATCTCTATGATTTCCTGATGCTCCTGGGACGTGCCGGGACTCGCGTGATGAACGACCATGCGCCAGCCCTGCGCACCCTTGACGTACACATTGGTCGCGATGACCCAGGCTGATTGCGGGCCGTCCGGGCTCATCACCTCGACGCGTTCCAGCACGCTGTGAACGGCGCTGGAGTGGCCGAGCACGCGGCGGACCTTCTCGGGCTGCACGTTCACGACACCGTTGCCGAAGATGGACTCGAAGCTCGCTCGAATCGCCTCAGGGCCGATGAGCCGAGGTCCGCCGGGATGCACGCACGCGATGTCGTCATCGTCCGACCACACCGACATCAGCTTCTCGATGTCGCCGCGCTGCAGCGCCTCGTAGAACTGCGATTCGATTTCGTCGGGATTTCCGAGAACCACCGGCGGGGGTTTGACACGTGACATTTGCTCACCTCAGAGGCTCGGGGGCGACATTTCAGGCGAAAACGACCGTCTTGTAGCCGTTCATCAGCACACGGTGCTCGACATGCCAGCGCACCGCCCGTGCGAGCACGACGCTTTCCACGTCACGGCCGACGGCCGTGATTTCGTCAGGCCCGAGCGAATGGTCTACGCGCTCGACATCCTGCTCGATGATCGGCCCTTCGTCCAGATCTGCCGTCACGTAGTGTGCAGTCGCACCGATCAGCTTCACCCCACGATCATGGGCTTGGTAGTAAGGCTTGGCGCCCTTGAAGCTCGGCAGAAAACTGTGATGGATGTTGATCGCCCGGCCTTTCAGGAAAGCACAAAGCTCCGGGCTCAGGATCTGCATGTAGCGCGCGAGCACGACAAGATCGACCTGCTCGTTCGCCACCAGCGCCTCAAGCTGCTTTTCCTGCTCGCGCTTCTCTTCGGCGGATGCGCCGGCAGCCAGGGGCAGGTGGTAAAAAGGAATGCGATAACTCGCCGCAAGCTCTGCGAAGTCGGGATGGTTGGACACGATGCCCGCGATCTCCACATCGAGCTGCCCCGAATGCGCACGAAATGCGAGGTCGTTCAGGCAGTGCCCGTGCTTGCTCACCATGAGCACCAGCCTGGGCTTGCGTGCCAGCGAATGAAAGCTTGCGTCCATGCCGAACTGCTGGCGGACATTGGTGAACAACTGATCGATGACACCGGGTGCGGCCAAGTGCGGCGGCGCTTCGAAGTGCACCCGCATGAAGAACAAGCCCGTTCCACCCTCGGACTGCACATCGCTGAACTGCTGTGAGTCGACGATGTTGCAGCCGGCCTGGTAGAGAAGACCCGACACTGCGTAGACGATCCCCTTGGTATCGGGGCACGACAGTGTGAGGACGAACTCGTTGGAGGCGGGCATGGCGCAATTGTACGGAGCGCCCTGCAGCCCCTGTCGACGCGCGCTGCCGACTATGTGACCGGCACACTGCGCGAGCGTGCGCGTCGTCGATTCGAACGTCTGCTGCCAGCGCATCCGAACCTGCGAGGCGCGGTGCGCGCGACTGGCAGGAGCGGCTGATTCCCTTGACCGTGAGCGTGGTGCCGGAAAAGCCGCCGGCCCAGGTGTGGCAACGCATCGAGGCGCGTATCGGCGCAGCGGCGGCCAAGCCTGCGGCGCCGATTCGCACCGGGTGGTGGAGTCAGATCGCGTTGTGGCGTGGTCTCGCGGGGTTGGCGAGCGCTGCTGCATTGTGTCTGGCGGTGCTGGTCACCATTCCGGGGTCGGTGCAACCGCCAGTCGTGGTGGTGCTGAGCGCGACTGGCGCATCAGCCGGTGGATCGATCGCGCCTGCGGCCTTCGTCGCGAGCATCAGCGCCGATGGCCGCGCGATGGTCACCAAGCCGCTTACCAACGTGAGCGTGCAGGCCGATCGGGCGCTGGAACTGTGGGCGGTCCCGGGCAAGGGTACGCCGCGTTCGCTCGGGTTGATCTCGGCGAGTGGCACGACCATCGTGAAGAAGGGCAAGGTACTCGAAGACACGGCTGCGCTGGCAGTGAGCCTCGAGCCTGCGGGTGGGTCGCCGACGGGAACTCCGACAGGGCCCGTGTTGTGGGCAGGGAAGCTGCAGATCTGAAGATCTAGCCTGCGAACCGTAGCGTCTCCTCCAGGGCCGCAGCGACACGGTCCGGCGCAATCTCAACCAAACAGCGTGTGTGACCGAAGCGACATGTCCGCTCGAAACACGGTGAGCATTCAAGCCCGAGCTCTTCCTTCAACCACAGCACCTTCGCCTTCGCGTTGAGCGGGGGCGTGTGCTCGGGGCTGGTCGATCCGAACACCGCCACTTGTGGCAAGCCGAAAGCGGCCGCGACGTGCATCAGGCCCGAGTCGTTGCTCGCGACGCCGCGCGATGCGGCGATCAGCGACATCGCATCTTTCAGCGAAGTCTTGCCGGCCATCACCATGCATGCGCCAGGCGCCATGCGTGAGATGGATTCGCACAGTTCGGCTTCCTTCTTGGAACCCAGGAGGACGATGGGCATGGCGTGCTTCGCGTGCAGCAATCGCGCCAGTTCGGCGTAGTGGCCAGCGGGCCAGCACTTGGCGGGACCGTATTCGGCGCCGGGAGCGAAGACGAAGAAATGGCTGCGTTGGAGATGGACGTTTGATGTGGCGGTCGCGAGCGTGGCGTCGTCGAAGTGGAGCCTGGGCGCAGGTGGAGTCCCCTCACCCCGGATCTCTCCCGCGAGGGGAGCGGCCAGCGCGCTGTAGAAGGCCACCATGGGCGGGTGACCCACGGGGTTCGGCAAACGCTCGTTGAGCAGGATGACGCGACCTTCGCCGCGATAGCCCACGCGTTTCGGAATGCGCGCGAGGAAGGGGATCAGGGCCGACTTGATCGAGTTCGGCAACACATAGGCTGCGTCGAACCGCCCCTTGAGCTCCCCGGCGATGCGACGCCGCGCCACCCAATCGAGCCGGCCGTGCGCAAACGGAAGCTCGATCACGTCGCGCACCTTAGGCATGGCCGCATACACCGGCGCCACCCACGGCAGGGCCGCGACAACGATCTTTTCACCCCGTGCGGCCAGCCTCGCCATCAGCGGTTCGCTCATCACCGCGTCGCCGATCCATTGCGGCGCGATGACCAGCGACCGCGTCATGATGCAAGCCTGCTGCGCGACTCCGTCACGTCAGAGGCTGAGAGTTTTTCGAGCATGTCCGAGCAGCGCGTCAAAAGGCGCCTGATCCAGGCGCAAAGCGCAGTCATAGCTGGTGCTATGGCGAGCATTTGCAACGACGAGCAGGCGTCTTTTGGCGTGATGAGCGGGCATGATCGAAATACTCTCAGCACTCTCAGTGCGCGTGGCTCAGGATTTCTCCGGCCTTGAGCTTGTAGACCGTGCCGCAGTACGGGCACTTGCCTTCGCCCGTGCTGGCCACGTCGATGAACACCTTCGGATGGCCGCTCCACAGCGGCATCTTCGGGTTGGGGCAGAAGACCGCACCGTGGCCTTGCAGGTCCTTGGCGGTCACTTCGACCACAGCTTGCTTGTCGCTCATGCTTGATTCCTTGTCGGCCGAAAGCGCCGCTTTGCTGGTCGATCCCCTAAAGGGAGCCCCTCGCTTCAGGCAGCTACCTTCGTCAGCCACTCAGCGTATTTCGGGTTGCGCCCATTCACGATGTCGAAGAACGCACTCTGGATCTTCTCGGTGATCGGCCCGCGTGAACCCTTGCCGAGTTCGATGCGATCGAGTTCGCGGATCGGCGTCACTTCGGCGGCCGTGCCGGTGAAGAAGGCCTCGTCGCAGATGTAGACCTCGTCGCGGGTGATCCGCTTTTCGACGATCTTCAGCCCCAGGTCTTCACAGATCGCGAAGATGGTGTTGCGGGTGATGCCGTTCAATGCGCCTGCAGACAGGTCGGGCGTGTACACCACGCCGTTCTTGATCACGAAGAGGTTCTCGCCCGCGCCTTCGCTCACGAATCCGGAGGTGTCGAGCAGCAGAGCTTCGTCGTATCCGTCGTCCGTGGCCTCCATGTTGGCGAGGATGGAGTTGGTGTAGTTGCTCACCGCCTTGGCCTGCGTCATCGTGATGTTGACGTGATGGCGGGTGAAGCTTGAAGTCTTGACGCGGATGCCGCGCTTGAGACCTTCTTCGCCGAGGTATGCACCCCAGGCCCAGGCGGCGACCATCAGGTGGATCTTGTTGCCCTTGGGGCTCACGCCCAGCTTCTCAGACCCGATCCAGGTCAGCGGGCGCAGATAGCAGCTTTCGAGCTTGTTCTCGCGGACCACCGTGCGCTGCGCTTCGAAGACCTCTTCGAACGAGAAGGGAATCTTCATGCGCAGGATTTTGGCGCTGTTGAAGAGGCGCTCAGTGTGTTCGCGCAGCCGGAAGATGGCCGTGCCTTGAGCGGTGTTGTAGGCCCGAACACCTTCGAAGGCGCCGCAGCCGTAGTGCAATGTGTGACTCAGTACGTGGATCTTCGCGTCTCGCCAGTCGACGAGTTCGCCATCAATCCAGATCTTGCCGTCGCGGTCTGCCATCGACATGGCGTGCCCCTACTTAATTCCGAAGCGGGCGATTTTACGGCGCGGGGCAGTCTTCCACCGGACGGTCCAAAGCCCAGGACTTCAAACGGCCTTTGTCGTCGAAAACAAGGGTCACGCTGGAGCCCCTCCTTCATCCGTCCAGCGCAAAGTCTCTGGCTTGCCTGACACCTTCTGGCCCAGGCTCTTGGTGAGGGTGATCACCTGCAGCAACGGAACACCCTGCTTGAGCTTGGCGTTGAACATCACTGCATTTGGCACATGGCCGACCGGCGCGCTGGACGCGTTCTTCATGACGCGGATGGACCGGTTGAACTGCAGCACCAGCCAGAACACCACGAGCGAGACCGCAAAGACCGCGCCTTGCCAGCCATAGGTCTGCCAAGCCGTCGCGACGACGAGGGCCGCGAGGGACCATCCGAGAATTGGGTTCATTGGGGGATGGTATGGGTGGAAAAGCAGGCTTGAGTGCGGAGTTCCCACACCCGCGCCCCCCACAGCGAAAACGCCATTCATGCCCCTTTCCCATGGGGACGGCCGTCGAAATTCAAGTCCTTTGCAATCCACCGCCGTCGCCCCCCAGAGGCTGAGAGTTTTTCGATCATGCCTCTCATTCCAGCCCTCCCGCAGAGGGCCCAGAGGAAAGGGGAGCAACGCTCGTTTCCCGGCGACCAACGAAACCCGTGCGCAAGGCATCTGCCCAGTCGGGCCGGGCGTTCGCTTCGGCGAATTGCGCGACTTGCTCGTGGTCATATGGAACGTTTCGCAACTCCACCTGCCAACCTGCGGCAAGCCGGGTGAGGATGGCGTATCGCGAATGCGGCGAGCCGTTCTCGACGAGATGAACATGCGGATGATCATCGTCGTAGGCCTGCAGGCCTACGCTACCGGGATTGACGACCAGCCGACCGTCGGCAAGCCGCATCACTCGCGGCACATGCGTGTGGCCGCACAGGATCACGCCATGGGCGACACCCCGCATCGCCGAGCCCGCACGTTCGGTCGCTTCCGAAAGCGTCGCGCGGCGAACGCCCGCCTCGCCGCAATCAGGCGTCACAGTTTCCAGGAAGTAGACAAGGTCGCTGGTCGGCGTGCCGTGGCAGCAGAAGACTTCGCCAGTCAACTGCAGCGTCGCCGGCAGGGAACTCATCCACGCACGATGCGATGAGTTCACTCGCGCCGCAGCATGGGCATCCGATGCACCCATCTTGTCGGGCGGGACAGTCAGCACCTGCCGCTCGTGATTGCCGCTGATCGTTGGCAGTTTCAAGGCCATCAGGCGGTCCGCGGTCTCCGCGATCCACAAGGGCCCGGACAGGATGTCGCCCAGGTTCACGGTCGCATCCACCGCCTGCGTCTCGATGTCCGCCAGCACTGCTTCCAGCGCGGGAAGGTTGCCGTGGATGTCGGAAATGGCTGCGATCTTCATGCTCGCCTCCTTCAAAGACTCCTGACCAGGTCGATGGCTTCTTCAATGCGCTCCACAGGATGAATGGTGAGCCCTTCGATGGGCTTCTTCGGTGCATTGGCCTTGGGCACGACCGCCACGCTGAAGCCCAGCTTAGCAGCCTCCTTCAGGCGTTCCTGACCCCGCGGCGCTGGCCGTATTTCACCAGCGAGGCCGACTTCGCCGAAGGCGATGAAGCCGCGCGGCAGGGGCTTGCCGCGCAGGCTGCTTTGAATTGCGAGCATCACCGCCAGATCGGCCGCAGGCTCACTGATACGCACGCCGCCCACTGCATTCACGAAGACATCCTGATCAAAGCAGGCCATGCCCGCATGACGATGCAGCACCGCCAGCATCATCGCGAGACGATCGCGTTCCAGGCCCACGCTGAGCCGCCGCGGACTCGGACCGCCACTGTCGACGAGCGCCTGGATTTCCACGAGCATCGGCCGCGTTCCCTCCAGCGTGACGAGCACACAGGACCCGGCCACCGGATCGCCATGCGTTGACAGAAATATCGCGCTCGGATTTGCGACGCCCTTCAATCCCCTCTCGGTCATCGCAAACACGCCGATCTCATTCACTGCGCAGAAGCGGTTCTTGATCGCGCGTACGAGGCGGAAGCTCGAATGCGTGTCGCCTTCGAAGTACAGCACCGTGTCGACGATGTGCTCCAGCACGCGCGGGCCGGCCAGCGCGCCTTCCTTTGTCACATGGCCCACCAGCACGATGGTTGTGCCGCTGCTCTTGGCCGTGCGCGTCAACTGCGCCGCGCATTCGCGCACCTGCGCGACCGAGCCAGGCGCGGAACTCAATTCCTCACTGTAGACGGTCTGAATGGAATCGATCACGCACACGGACGGTTGTTCGATGTCGATGGTGGCGGTGATTTTTTCGAGATTGATCTCGGCGAGCACCCTCACCCTCGACCCGTCGAGGCCGAGCCGGCGCGAGCGCAGAGCCACCTGCGCGCCCGATTCTTCGCCGGTGACGTACAGCGTGGGCAGGTTGCGCGACAGTGAATCGAGCGCCTGCAGCAACAAGGTCGACTTGCCGATGCCCGGATCGCCGCCGATCAGCACCACGCCACCTGCGACGATGCCGCCACCCAGCACCCGATCGAGTTCATCGATGCCGGTAGGTTGCCGGTCCACGTCGGAAGCCTCGATTTCCGACAAGGTCGCCACCGGCTGGCTGGCGTTCAAGCCGTTCTTGGTCGATTGATATCTATTCTTGGACGGCGCCTCAGCGACGGATTCGACCAGCGTGTTCCAGGCCCCGCAACTCGGGCATTTGCCCAGCCATTTCGGCGAGGTGCCGCCGCATTCGGTACAGGTAAAAATCGATTTCTCTTTGGCCATGCGGGCATTGTCACGTAGCCCGTGCGAGATCCCGGCTACAAGTCCGGCTTGCCGCGCAGCGCTTTCACGTTGCCGCGGCGGACCTTGCCTTCGAGCCGCCGCATCTTTGCGCCGTAACTCGGCTTCGTCGCCTTGCGCGGTCGTGGCGGGATGGCAACCGCATCGACCATCTGTTGCAACCGGGCCAGCGCCTCGGCACGGTTCATGTCCTGGCTGCGGTGCGTCTGCGCCTTGATCACGACCACGCCTTCGCCGGTGATTCGCTGATCGCGGGTCGCGAGCAGGCGTTCTTTGACCGCATCGGGCAAGGAAGATGCAACGATGTCAAAACGCAGATGCACTGCGCTCGACACCTTGTTGACGTTTTGTCCGCCGGCACCCTGTGCCCGAATCGCGGTGACCTCGACTTCGGCAGGGTCGACGGTGACGTTCATCCCGACGATACCGCTCGGGTCGGAACCCGCATCGCCAATGCGCACATCAATTCATACCCGACAGTCCCCGCTGCATGCGCCACCTCGTCGATTGGCAGGACACTGCCGTTCGGCCCCCGCCCCCACAAGGTCACCATGCTCCCGATCTTCGCGTCGGGCACCGATGAGAGATCGACAGTCACCATGTCCATCGACACCCGGCCTGTCATGCGCGCCCGCACGCCGTCGACCAGCACGGGCGTGCCCGTCGGAGCGAGCCGCGGATAACCGTCGGCGTATCCGCAGGCGACCACGCCGATGCGCATCGGGCGGTCGGCGGTGAAGGTGCTGCCATAGCCTACGGTCGCCCCCGCCTGCAGTTCCTGGATGGAGATGATCTCGGCCTGCAGGGTCATCGTCGGCTGCAGGTCCCAGTGCGCAATGTCGTGCGCCGGGTAGTCGGGCGCCGAGCCGTAGACCATGATGCCCGGGCGCACCCAGTCGCCGCGCACCGAAGCCGATTCGCCCGCAAAGCGCAGGGTCGCCGCGCTGTTCGCCAGCGACCGTTCGCCCGGCAGGTCTCGTGTGGCTTCTTCAAACGCGGCCGTGGCCTGCTGCACGCCGCGAGCACCATCCGCATCCGAGTAATGGGTCATGAGCGTGATGCTGTCGACCTGCGTCAAACCCGACAGTCGCAGCCACGCCGCGCGAAAAGCGGCCGCACTGAAACCGAGCCGGTTCATTCCGCTGTTGAGCTTGAGAAAGACCTGGTGCTGATGCTGGGTCTTGTGCGCCGCGAGCCAGTCGATCTGCTCTTCGCGGTGGATGGTGTGCCACAGGTGCAGCCGCGAGCAGATCTCGAGGTCGCGTGCGTCGAAGCAGCCCTCGAGCAGAAGAATGGGGCCGCGCCAGTCAAGTGCACGCACCCGTTCGGCTTCGGCGATGTCGAGCATCGCAAAGCCGTCCGCGCCTTGCAGGCCGGCGTAGGCACGCTCGATTCCATGGCCGTAGGCATTTGCTTTCACAACGGCCCATACCTTTGCGTCGGGTGCAGCGCGCCGGGCGCGGGCGAGGTTGTGCGCGAGTGCGTCGGTGTGGATCAAAGCTTCGATCGGACGGGGCATGGGAGGAGCGCGCGACAGTGAAAAATGAATGTGCGAATTCTGCCGCACTCGCAGATGCAAGGCGGGGTGGTCAGGCAATCGCAATGACCCTCATGCTATAACCCGCGCCGCGGGGAGACACACCCCGACCCGGGAGAAGTCCAGTTGAAGTGGCAGTTGAAGTTGGTTTTGCGGGTGCGGCCGGGAGTCAATGCGGGACAGAGGCACAACGCTTCGGGCGAATGAAAAAAGGCTTCTACACCATCATGTCGGCGCAGTTTTTCAGCTCGCTGGCCGACAACGCATTGTTCGTCGCTGCGGTTGAATTGCTGAAGACGTCAGGGCAGCCAGAATGGCAACGGGCGGCGCTCGTGCCCATGTTCGCCCTTTTCTACGTGATCCTCGCGCCCTTCGTCGGCGCATTCGCTGACGCCGTGCCAAAGGGCAAGGTCATGTTCTTCTCGAACCTGATCAAGGTGGCAGGCTGCCTGATGATGCTCTTCGGCACGCACCCACTGCTGTCGTACGCCATCGTGGGCCTTGGTGCCGCGGCCTATTCGCCAGCCAAGTACGGCATCCTCACCGAACTCCTGCCCAACTCGCAACTCGTCAAGGCCAACGGCTGGATCGAAGGCCTCACCATCGGCTCGATCATCCTCGGGGTGCTGCTGGGCGGCCAGCTGGTCGGTCGCGTCATTGCCTCGCGCCTCTTGTCTTTCGACCTGCCCTTCGTCGATACAGGCATCAACACGCCGCCCGAAGCGGCGATCGCCTCGCTGATGGCGCTGTACGTGATCGCCGCGGCGTTCAACCTCAAGATTCCGCGCACCGATGCGCCGCTGCAACCGCTCGCGCACAGTGCCGGCGCCCTGATTCGCGACTTTTCCAACTGCAACGCTCGGCTGTGGAACGACAAGCTCGGCCAGATTTCGCTGGCCACGACCACACTGTTCTGGGGTGTCTCGGGCAACCTGCGCTACATCGTGCTGGCCTGGGCTTTGGCAGCACTGGGCTATGCGACCACGGAGGCGTCATCGCTGGTGGGTGTCGTGGCGCTCGGAACTGCTGTCGGCGCTGTGATGGCCTCGGTTCGCATGCGGCTAGATCAGGCCACGAGCGTGATTCCACTGGGCATCGCGATGGGCGTGCTCGTGATCGCGATGAATTTCATCACCAAGGTCTGGGTGGCCGCCCCCTTTCTCGTGGTACTGGGCGCCATCGGTGGCTTCATGGTGGTACCGATGAATGCGCTGCTGCAGCATCGCGGCCACAACCTGATGGGCGCGGGCCGCTCGATCGCGGTGCAAAACTTCAACGAACAGGCCTGCATCCTGGGACTGGGCGCCTTCTACACCGGCCTGACCAAGTTCGGCATGTCGGCCTTCGGGGCCATCACGATCTTCGGTCTGGCGGTCGCATCCATCATGTGGCTGATCGGCCGCTGGCACCGCAACAACTGCATCCATCACAAGGCGGAGGTCGACCACCTGATCGCGCTTGCCCGGCACGACAGGCACTGAGAGTGCTGCCCCCGCTGCGAAGCGGATTCAGGCCGGCTGCGCAGTTGTCACCTTGCTCTTCGAATCCTCCGCAGCGGGTGCGTCTAGGCGCAATACGGCCTCAATGGCGGCCGTCCAGGACACACCCACTTTGCGATATCCCTTGCTGGTGAGGTGAATCTCATTGACCCCCGTCGCCGCTCGGCCCTGTTGTGTCGGGCAGGGCCGGGTGCATGGGGACTTTGCTCGAGTGGACAATCGCGCGGTGCCGAAATCCCCGCCCCTTCTCCCCGTTCTCGCCCTCATATTCAACGCCCTCGTGTGGGGGGCGTCCTGGTGGCCCTTTCGTCAACTTGAAGCACATGGGCTGCATCCGCTTTGGGCCACGGCATTCGTCTTCCTGCTGGCGGTTGTGGTGATCGGCGTGGTCCGGCCCCTCGCCTTTGTGCAGGTGGCCACGATGCCGACGCTCTGGATCCTGATGCTGGCCGCGGGATGCACCAATGCCGCCTTCAATTGGGGCGTGGTGATCGGCGACGTGGTGCGAGTCGTGCTGCTGTTCTATCTGATGCCGCTGTGGACGGCGCTGCTGGCCCGGCTCATCCTGCATGAAGCACTGACGCAGTCGGCGGGAATCCGCGTGGTCTGCGCCCTGGCGGGCGCGGCGATCGTGCTGTGGCCCGAGGGGCGCGGCCTGTCGATGGATGCGCTGCCGATGCCACATGCCCTGCCTGACTGGCTGGGGCTGGCAGGGGGATTTTCCTTCTCGCTCAACAACGTGATGCTGCGTCGCGAGGCGGCGCGGCCAGAGGAAGGCCGGGCACTTGCGATGTTCCTCGGCGGCGCGCTCGTGTCAGCGACGCTTGCAAGCGTGTTGTCGTTGAAGGGGCTGGCGCCCTGGCCACCGGCTTTGTCGGGGGCGTGGGCGGCGATCGCACTCGTGTTGGCCGGGCTCTTCATCTTCAGCAACCTGTCGCTGCAATTCGGTGCCGCAAGGTTGCCCGCGAACGTGACCTCGGTGGTGATGCTGAGCGAGGTGGTGTTCGCATCTGCCTCGGCGATCGCACTTGGCGCAGGGCAGATGACGGCTCCGCTCGCGATGGGTGGCGGGTTGATCATCGGCGCTGCATTGCTCGCGGCGTCGGGCTCATCGCATTCGTAGCCGGCGAAAGCCTCTGAAGGCACATTCCCGGGTTTCAACTCCGGCTACGACGACCCTTTCATCCTGCGCTTCCCTGTCCGATGGGCGGGGTTCGCCTCCGGATCGCGCGCCGCGAACCCGGGGTCCAGGGTGCGCAGGGCCTGCAGCAACTCGGCCGCCACCACGGGCTTGGTGAGGTAGGCGTCGCAACCAGCCAGAGACCCGCGCACCCGGTCCGTGGCGCCTGACAGGCCGGAAACGAGAATCACCTTGGGCCCGCGACCGGCGAAGCTGGGGTGATGCTTCACATGCTGGCAAATTTGCAGACCGTCCAAACCCGAGGGCGGGCCGAGCACGATGTCGATGAAGGCCAGCGCGAAGTGCTCCCGCTTCAGCAGCGCCATCGCTTCCTCGCCATCGGTGGCGAGTTTCACGCGGTAGCCGAACTCCTGCAGCCGCACCTGCATGAAGCGCCGCGCGATGGCACTGTCTTCGCACACGAGCACATCGGGGCCGGAGAACGAATCGTTGGCATCGAACACGCCAAACGACGACGCGCTGCCTTGCACGCCCAGGCTGGAAAACTCGTCTTCATCGTCCATGTTGGCGCTTGCTGCCCGAAGCTCTCCGGGCGACGAATGGCGCTGGTCCACGAGCGAATCGAGTTGGCGAAGGATTTGCACGGGGTCGATCGGACGCGCAAGCCAAGCCATCGCCCCCGGTGGCGCGTGCGCGCCGACAAAGACTGTTTGGCGCACACGGCCGGTGTCGACCACCGATCGCAGGGCCTCGAGATGGTCGGCATCTGCGATGACGAAATCGCAACGGTCAAGGTAGTCGACCTGCTCATAGGCCGGCGATCTCTGTGCCGCCAGCCGGAAAAACGAGGCGAGCGCACTTCGCTCGAAATCACTGAAGCCTTGCAGTGCGACGGTATAGCGTTCAGCGTTCGGCGCAGTCATGCTGTTTTCATCCTCTCAAACTGCCTGTCGCCCGGAAAAGCAGGCGCCTGCCGATGGTCCGCGCAGGGCCATCCAAGGTCAAGGTCGAATTTATGGAACAGGCGCGTTTACCATGACAAAGTTCGTTCAACGAAGGATGACCCATGGCCGGCAGCATCTACGACTTCGAAGCCCACTCCATCGCGGGCAAACCCGCTCACCTTTCGACACAGCGCGGCAAGGTACTGCTGATCGTCAATACGGCGAGCGCGTGCGGGTTCACCCCGCAATTCAACGGGCTCGAAGGGCTGTGGAACTCTTACCGCGACCAGGGCTTCGTTGTCGTGGGCTTCCCCAGCAACGAGTTCGGCGGCCAGGACCCAGGAAGCAACGAGGAAATCGCCGCCTTCTGCTCGACAAATTACGGCGTGAGCTTTCCGATGATGAGCAAGGTCGAGGTGAACGGCTCCCGGGCCCACCCGCTGTGGAAATGGCTCACCTCGCAGGCGCCCGGACTTCTTGGCAGCCAATCCATCAAATGGAACTTCACCAAGTTCCTCGTCGGACGCGACGGCCGCGTGATCAAGCGTTACGCGCCGACCGACACGCCCGAGTCTTTGAAGAAAGACATCGAGGCGGCCCTCGCAGAACCTGCCTGAGAGGCTGAGAGTATTTCGATCATGCCCGCTCATCACGCCAAAAGGCCCCTGCTCGTCGTTGCAAATGCTCGCCATAGCACGAGCTATGGCTGCGCTT
>JAJKJU010000166.1 GCA_021153565.1 Rhizobacter sp. | reverse complement strand
TGCGGCGTTGCTCCTCACTTGTGTGGCTCGCCACACGGCGCTCGGAGCGCCTTGCATCGCATCCCGCCCAGCGCCCCCCAAACGGGAACTTATTCCGGGCCGCGGGTATGCATTTAGTGTTAACACGCCCCTAGCCTAGTCCAACACGCTGGAACAACTGACCAGCCAAGCGGGCGACTTGGCCGTCGAGCTCAAGTTCGAGCAGGCGGGTGTTCAGATCCGTCGCCGAGAAGCCGGTGCGGGCCACCAAGGCATCGAGCGTGACCGGTTCGTACCCAAGTGCATCGAGCAGCGGATCCCCCTCGGCGGCGGGTACGGAATCGTTCCTACACAATCCGGCGTTTTCGGTCGTGCGCAGACCCGGCTTCAGTTCTTCCAGGATGTCCTGCGCGCTGTCGACGAGCTTCGCGCCCTGCTTGATCAGCCAGTGGCATCCTCTTGCCTGCGGCGAATGGATGGAGCCCGGGATTGCGAAGACGTCGCGCCCAGCCTCGGAGGCGAGCCGTGCGGTGATGAGCGATCCTGATTGCATCGCCGCCTCGACCACGAGCGTGCCCCGGGTCAGCCCCGCGATGATGCGGTTGCGCAAAGGAAAATTCTGGTTCAGCGGCATGGTGCCAAGCGAGTACTCGCTCAACATCAAGCCCTGGCGGGCAATGCGATGGGCCAGTTCATGATGGCGCTTCGGATACACGCGGTCCAGGCCGGTGCCGACCACTGCAATGGTGCTTCCTGATCCCTTAAGTGCGCCGTCATGTGCCGCACCGTCAATGCCGAGCGCAAGACCGGATACCACAGTCAACCCGTCGCCGCTTAGCGCAGCGGCAAATGACCTCGCGTTGTCCATGCCTTGCGGCGTCGGATTTCGGCTACCCACGATCGCGATGCCTTGGGTCCGCAGCAGTTCGTAACGTCCCTGAGCGTACAGAAGCAAAGGCGGATCGGCAGTCTCGAGGAGCGCTGCGGGATACGATGAATCACCCAGCGTGATGATCTGGCGGGGTGCATCCTCGAATTGTGCGTTCAACCAATCCAAAGTGGTTGCCACCAGGGTCTTCAACATCTTTGGCGCTGTGTCGAGAGCCAGCGCCGCATTGGCGCTGACCACCTCACGCCGCCCGGTTACGCGGGCCTCGAACACCGCGTGGGGAGAGCCAAAGGCCGCTAGGAGTTTGCGGGCAGATTCCCGGCCGACGCCGGGAGTTTCGAGCAGGCGCAGCCACGCTGCGAGCTCATCGCTCTCAATCAAGATGAAAACCTACAGAGGAATTAGAGGATGAGAGTTTTTCGAGCGTGCCCGAGCAGCGCGTCAAAAGGCACCTGATCTAGGCGCAAAGCGCAGCCATCGCCCGGGCTATGGCGAGCATTTGCAACGACGAGCAAGGGTCTTTTGGCGTGATGAGCGGGCATGATCGTAATACTCTCAGCCTCTCAGGGCTGGGTGAAGCGGTCGCCCGGCTTGACCGGGTCTTTCACTGACAGGATGAGTGCATACGACATGCGATCGAACACGCGGAAGACGAAGAGCATGCCATGGCGTTCGTCCGGCAGCTTGATCGTCGGCCGCGAGGGGTCGGTCTTGTCGATGACGTGTGCGCCGTCGCGCCACAGCGCGAGCACGTGGCCGCGCTCGACGCCGTCGCGCGCTCCTCGATTCAGCGCGACGATCTGGTTCTGTCCGGCGGTCAGTGCATCGCCGTAAAGCGACACGATCTGCCCGGCAATGGGCGACGCCGGCGCATGCGGCGCGTAGTTCGAGAATTCGCGTGCCGGCACCGGGGCGAGCCGATCACCCACGTTGGCCTCTTGGCGAATGCTCGTCACCGCGAAGGTGGCTGGAATGATTTCGGGCTTGCCATCCTTTCCGGTGCGGGTTTCGCCTGCGCGAATCGCTTCGCTCGCGCCCACGTAGACGGCCTCGTAGCCCAGGATCTCGCCGGTGCCTGGATCCTTGAGTGGCTTGGGCTCACGGAAGATGCGGAAGGAGCTGGAGCCGCCCAATTCGCCGCGCACGTAAGCCGTGTCGCCGCGCGACAACAGCACGCGGCCTTCTTGCGTCGCGACGATGCGCGGCGCCGTGGCCAACTCATTGCCTTGGAAGATCACCGCCTCATTGAGGAAGGGCTCGATCAGGTTGAAGGGAATGGACGGGATGGCGTCGCCATCGAGGGAGGAGCCGCGTATGCGCGGGGATAGCTTGACGGTGCCGGACGGAACCGAGTCGCCCTGTCCCATGCGCAGACGGGCGCGGCCGCCGGCCTTTTCAAGAAACAGCACCTGTCCCGGGTAAATCAAGTGCGGATTGCGGATCTGGTCGAGGTTCATGCCCCATAGTTCAGGCCAGCGCCACGGGGACTTGAGGAAGAGCTTCGAGATGTCCCACAGCGTGTCGCCGCTCTTGACCGTGTAGGAGTCGGGGGCGTTGTCCGCCAGTTCGGACAAGGCAACACCGGCATCAGCGACCCGCTGGGCGGTTCCCCGCTGCGCGTCAGTGATCGGATAATTGCCTGCTGCCTGGGCGGCGCCTGTGAGCGCAGAACCCAACGCCAATCCCAACGACGCTGCCAGGACGGCAGATCGAAAAGATCGCTGGACTGGGCTTGGTTGGGGTGTGGGTGCAAAACGGGTGCGACGCGTCATCAGCTTGTATCTCCGGGGCGCAACAGGTGGAGCGCCTGCGCGAAAAGGTTGACGTGGGGTTGTTCCACCATCGCGCCCAAACCCGGCAGCACTTCGGCGAAAATTCCTCATTCAGTTTCGTAGATTCTGCCTCTAAACCCTTGATATCGCAACGAAAGTGACCCAATGCAGCAGCCAGTTGTGCGACCTGTCACGCTGGCTCGCGTTGCGTCGTGTTCACAGGTTGCGAGTCAGCCAAGCTGATCGAACATTCCCATTACCAATGGCCAAACTTCATATCCTGCGTTATCCCGATCCGCGACTGCACACCGTGGCCAAGCCGGTCAAGGAAGTCGATGCGCACATCCAGCAATTGGTCGACGACATGATTGAAACCATGCACGCGGCCGATGGTTTGGGTCTTGCCGCCACGCAAGTCGACGTCCACGAACGAGTGATCGTCATCGACACCTCGGATATGCGCGACGATCCTCGCGTACTGATCAACCCTGAATTGGTGTTCAAGAGCGAGGAAATGAGCTTCAGCGACGAGGGCTGCCTGTCGGTGCCGCAGATCTTCGACAAGGTGAAGCGGCACGCGAGGGTCAAGGTGCGTGCCCTCAACCGCGCGGGTGAGACCTATGAGTTTGAGGCCGAGGGGTTGTTGTCCGTGTGTGTGCAGCACGAAATGGACCATCTGCTGGGCAAGGTGTTCGTTGAATACCTCAGCTCGCTCAAGCGCGACCGGATCAAGACCAAGATGATCAAAAAGACGCGCGACGAACTGCGTGCTTGAGCGCCGATTCATCGCATGAGAGTTGCTTTCGCTGGGACACCGGAATTTGCCAAGGTCGCCCTGGCGCGCCTGCACGCCGCGAAGTTCACCATCCCGCTCGTCCTGACCCAGCCGGACCGTCCCGCGGGCCGCGGCATGAAGCTGCAGGCCTCTCCGGTCAAGGCCTTCGCGCAAGATCATGGCATCGCGGTCGCGCAGCCGCGCGGCCTGCGCCTGGACGGCAAATATCCCGAGGATGCGAGCACCGCTCGCGAGGCATTGCTCGCTGCCAGGCCCGACGTCGTGGTCGTGGCCGCTTATGGGCTGATCTTGCCGCAATGGGTGCTCGATCTGCCGCCCCGCGGTTGCATGAACATCCATGGCTCGCTGCTCCCGCGCTGGCGCGGCGCGGCGCCTATTCACCGCGCCATTGAAATGGGAGATGCGCGGACCGGCATCACGATCATGCAGATGGACGCCGGGTTGGACACGGGCGACATGCTGCTTGTCGAGGCGATCGACATTCGGCCGGACGACACGACGGCGACCCTGCATGACAGGCTGGCCACGCTCGGCGGGCGGCTGGTTGTGGAGGCGCTGGAGCTGGCCGTCTGCGGCGGCCTGCATCGCACGCCACAACCTGCCGAGGGCGTGACCTACGCGCACAAGATCGAGAAGGCAGAAGGCCTGATCGACTGGACACAGCCGGCCACGATCATCGAGCGTCGGATTCGCGCCTTCGATCCTTTCCCCGGAGCGAATACGACCCTGGGTGGCGAAGCGGTAAAAGTCTGGCGTGCTGTCGTGGCCGAAGGGCGTGGGAAGCCGGGTGAGGTGATCGAATCGGCCGATGACGCGCTGACCGTCGCCTGTGGCGAGGATGCCCTGCGGCTCATCGAACTTCAGCGTCCAGGAGGAAAACGCGTCCTGGCCCGGCAGCTCATGCAGGCGCATCCCGACCTGAAAGGCACCCGGCTCGGGACGGCTGCGTAACACCGGGGGCATGGGCGGGCTCAAGTCCGTCGGCAAAGCACCGATATCTGCAGCAGAACTCCGCTGTCAGACCATGTTGCGCCCCGCCGTCCACGCCGTGTTACTTGCTGCTGCTTTGCTCGCGGGCTGCGACATGCTTGGCATCGAATCGCCTGAAAAGGTTGCTGCTGCCCGCGAAGCTGAGGGCAAGGCCGTGGGGAGCGCCTGTCGGCACGCCGGCCGCGCGATCGAGGACTGCTACACACTCAATCGTCGCATTGACAAGGCGGCTATATTCGCCGGCTGGCGCGACATGAACGACTACATGCGCGAGAACAAGATCGACACCGTCCCCCCGGTTCTCCTCGCCCAGGCGCCCAGGCCGGCACCAGAGCCCAAGCCTGAACCTAAGGCCGACGCGAAGATCGACGCCAAAGCGGCCGACGCGAAGGCGGCGGATGTCGAAGTCGAGAAGGCGATCGCCAAGCCCAGGCCCAAGGACACCAAGGCCGCTCACGCGTCCTGATCTTGCGTCGCGCGACGGGACCCACCGCCCCGTCCCACTTCATTGCTCATCTTTCGCAGTTCGTCGCATGGTGCAAGACCTTCCGAGCATCGAGCGGCACTGTCGCACCATTCCACATTGATGCCCGGCCACGGCAGCGTTCAAAACACACTGATTTCCAGACGTCGGTATTGCCTGTTCTGCTAGGGTTTTCCCCGAAGAGGGGACAATCGACACATGACTTCCATTCGCGCCGCGATGCGGCACCCCCAATTCCGTGCCGGTGCGAAAGACATGCTGGGCGTGAGTCTCGGCATCGGAGCCTGGGGTCTCGTCACCGGTGTCGCGATGGTGAAGAGCGGAATGTCTATCCCGCTTGCGCTCTTGATGAGCCTCACTGTCTTTGCCGGCAGCGCGCAACTCGCCGCCATCCCGCTCATGGCGGTGGGCGCGCCGATCTGGGTCATTTGGGCCACGGCCCTGTGCGTGAATTTGCGATTCATCATCTTCAGCGCCCAGTGGCGGCCCTTTTTCATGCGCCTTCCTCGCATGAAGCGCATTGCCCTCGGCTACTTCTCGGCCGACCTCAACTATGTGTTCTTCATGAAGCGCTTTCCGCAAGCGCGGGAAGGCGAAGGGCAAATCAGCTACTTTTTCGGCGGCTCGATTGTGAACTGGGTGGCCTGGCAGTTTCCATCCATCGTTGGCATCATGCTGGCCGACGTGATCCCGACGCACTGGGGGCTCGGGTTCGCCGGCGTGCTGGCACTTCTGGGGCTCACCTATTCGATGCTGTCCGACCGCGCGACAGCCTTTGCCGCTGTCATCGCGGGTGGCGCAGCCGTGGCAGCTTTCGCCTTGCCTTTCAGGCTGCACATCGTTGTCGCTATCGCGGCGGCAGTCTGTGTGGGCTTGATAATTGACGGCAGCGGCGGTGCTGGTCGCAGGCTCCGAAACCTGCTCGCCGAGCCCGAGCCGAGGGCAAAGCCGCGGGACGACGCGCGGGAGACTGCGGCATGATCATGAGCAACTGGGATGTCTTCATCACCATCGTCGGCTTGGCCGCGATCACGGTGTTCACTCGTTCTTTCTTCCTGCTCTCTGACCGCGAGCTTGTGCTGCCGGACTGGGTGCGGCGCGGCCTTCGCTACGCGCCGTTGGCAGCTCTCGCAGCGGTGCTGGTGCCTGAGGTCGTGATGTCGCAGGGGCATCTCGTCGACACGTGGAAGGATGCACGGATCTTCGCGGTGGCGGCGGGCACGGGCTACTTCATCTGGCGGCGTGGCATCCTCGGAACGATCCTGATCGGCATGGCGGTGCTGGTCCCGTTGAGGCTTTGGCTGGGCTGGTGAGGACACGGCCCAGGATGGAGCGATTTCGGGCCCTTTCATAAGGTTGCGACGCAGGGCACAAGCGTTGGCGGTCCCTAAAATCGCGGGGTTGCACTCACTCAACCCAGCACCCCCATGAATGTTCTCCGTTTCCAAGACCTGATCGCCCAGGGCAAGGCCGCCGGCCAGCGTGTGTTCATCCGCGCCGATCTCAACGTGCCGCTGGACGACGCTGGCAAGATCACCGAAGACACTCGAATCCGCGCTTCGATCCCGTGCATCGAGATGGCCCTGCAGGCAGGTGCTGCGGTGATGGTGACGTCCCACCTGGGTCGTCCGACCGAGGGCGAGTTCAAGCCCGAGGACTCACTGGCTCCTGTGGCCAAGCGCTTGGGAGAGCTCATGGGCCGCGAGGTGCCTGTGGTGGCCAACTGGATCGATGGCGTTGATGTGCGGCCGGGCCAGTTCGTGCTGCTGGAAAACTGCCGCGTCAACAAGGGCGAGAAGAAGAACAGCGAGGAGCTTGCGAAGAAGATGGCGGCGCTGTGCGACATCTTCGTCCACGATGCCTTCGGCACGGCCCACCGCGCCGAGGCGTCGACCTACGGCATCGCCCAGTTCGCGAAGATAGCCTGCGCTGGCCCCTTGCTGGCGGCTGAAATCGATGCGATCACCAAGGCGCTGGCCAATCCGAAGCGTCCGCTGGTGGCAATCGTGGCCGGCAGCAAGGTGAGCACCAAGCTCACGATTCTCCAGTCGCTCGCAAAAAACGTCGATCAACTGATCGTGGGCGGCGGCATCGCCAACACGTTCATGCTGGCCGCGGGTCTGCAGATCGGCAAGTCGCTAGCGGAGGCCGACTTGATCGCTGACGCGAAGGCGGTGATCGAAGCCATGAAGGCGCGAGGCGCGGCGGTGCCGATTCCGGTCGACGTCGTGACGGCCAAGACCTTCGCTGCGGATGCGATTGCCACTGTGAAAGCGGCCACTGAAGTCGAGGCCGACGACATGATCCTTGACATCGGCCCGAAGTCCGCAGCGCAACTCGCAACGCAGCTCAAAGCGGCGGGCACCATCGTCTGGAATGGCCAGGTCGGCGTGTTCGAGTTCGACGCTTTCGCGCACGGCACCGAGACCATCGCACGCGCTATCGCCAACTCCCAGGCGTTCAGCATTGCAGGCGGTGGCGACACGCTGGCGGCAATCGCCAAGTACGGCATCGAGCGCGACGTGGGCTACATCTCCACAGGTGGCGGAGCCTTCCTTGAAGTGCTAGAAGGAAAGACCTTGCCCGCCTTCGAGATTCTTCAGCGTCGCGCGCAGGGTTAATGCGGGAGCCCTCCGCCAGAGGGCCGTAACCCGTGAAACTTCCCACGACTCAAGAACAGGAGACTCCATGTCCATGGTTCGCGCCACCAAGATCGTTGCTACCCTCGGCCCAGCTTCCAGCTCACCCGAGGTGCTAACTCAGATGATCCTCGCGGGGGTCGACGTGGTGCGGCTCAACTTCTCGCACGGAAAGGCTCAAGACCACGTCGACCGTGCCCACCTTGTTCGCGAAGTGGCAAAGAAGGCCGGCAGGGAAGTGGCCATCATGGCCGACCTGCAGGGCCCGAAAATTCGCGTGGGCAAGTTCGAAGGCGGAAAGATCATGCTCGAGGCCGGGCAGAAGTTCGTGCTCGATGCGGCAAGCACGGCGCTCGGCACGAACGAAGGAGTCAGCCTCGACTACAAGGAACTGCCGCGTGACGTGAAGCCCGGCGACACGCTTTTGCTGAACGACGGCTTGCTCAAGCTGACGGTCGATGCTGTGCGCGGCGAAGAGGTGCACACCACCGTTGTCATTGGCGGCGAACTCTCGAACAACAAGGGCATCAACAAGGCGGGCGGCGGGCTTACCGCACCGGCCCTGACGTCCAAGGACATGGAAGACATCAAGACTGCGATGTCCTTCCAGTGCGAATACCTCGCGGTGAGTTTCCCGAAGAACTCCACCGACATGGAAATGGCCCGCCAGTTGGCCAACGTGGCCGGCGAGCCGTGGCGGCACAAGCCGGGAATGATCGCGAAGATCGAGCGAAGCGAGGCAATTCCAGTGCTCGAATCGATTCTTCGTGCCAGCGACGGCATCATGGTTGCGCGCGGCGACCTGGCCGTTGAGGTCGGCAATGCAGCGGTGCCGGCCTTGCAGAAGCGCATGATCAAGATGGCACGCGAGATGGACAAAGTAGTCATTACCGCGACACAGATGATGGAGTCGATGATCGTCAACCCGGTGCCCACACGCGCCGAGGTGAGCGACGTCGCAAATGCAGTGCTGGACGGCACGGATGCAGTGATGCTGAGTGCCGAAACCGCGGCCGGCAAGTACCCGGTGGAGACCATCGAACAAATGGCTGCCATCGCGCTGGAAGCCGAGCGGGCCGAAGACGCAAGCATCGACACTGACTTCACCAATAAGCGCTTTGGCCGCATCGACCAGTCAATCGCCATGGGCGCGTTGTTCACGGCACACCATCTCGGGTGCAAGGCAATTCTTGCGCTGACAGAGTCGGGCTCCACGGCGCTCTGGATGAGCCGTCACAAGATCAAGGTGCCGATCTACGGCCTCACCTCCCAGTTGATCAGCCAGCGCAAGATGGCGTTGTACCGCAACGTGACGCCGCTGTTGATGCCCAACTACGCCGACCGCGACGAGGCCCTCGCCCGCGCCGAGGCCTTGCTGGTCGATCGCGGCGTACTGAAGCCGGGCGACACCTATGGCATCACCTGCGGCGAGCCGATGGGGTATCCGGGAGGCACGAACATGCTGAAGGTGGGGCGGGTGGCGTGATCGCGGGGCTCCGATGTCATTGGGAAGGTCCTTCCGTGTGGACAATGGCTGCATGACGCTCACCGCCGCTGACATCCACGCCGCCGCTCAACGTTTGCAGGGCCAGGTGTTGGACACGCCGTGCATGCCGTCGCGAACGCTCTCGGCGATCACGGGCTGCGAGGTCTTCCTCAAGTTCGAGAACCTGCAGTTCACGGCGTCATTCAAGGAGCGTGGCGCACTCAACAAGCTTTTGCAGCTGAACGGCGAGGAGCGTTCGCGAGGCGTGCTGGCAGTGTCTGCCGGCAACCACGCGCAAGGCGTGGCGCATCACGCGCAGCGGCTCGGCATCCCGGCGACCATCGTGATGCCGCGATTTGCGCCCGCCGTGAAGGTCGAGAACACGCGCCGCTTCGGCGCTACGGTGGTGCTCGAAGGCGATACCTTCGACGACGCAAAATCGCACGGCCTGCAGCTCGCAAAGGACCGCGGCCTGACGGTGGTTCACCCTTATGACGATCTTGCAGTCGCCGCCGGACAGGGCACCATCGGCTTCGAAATGCTGGCGCAGCAGCCCGACATCGACACCTTGCTGGTTGCCATTGGGGGCGGTGGATTGATCAGCGGCGTGGCGACAGCTGCACGGTCCATCAAGCCCGGCATCGAGGTCATCGGTGTGCAGACTGAACGTTTTCCTGCGGTGTGGAACGCGGTGCACAAGCAGCACAACGACAGCGCCCAAGCGACCATTGCCGATGGCATCGCCGTGAGGCAACCCGGTGCGTTGACCGTGCCCTTGATTCGCGAACGCGTGGCCGACGTGCTGCTCGTCGGAGAGGACGATATCGAGCAGGCGATCCTCATGCTGCTGGAGATTGAAAAGACGGTGGTCGAGGGTGCGGGTGCCGTGGGCCTTGCCGCCTTGACGAAGTACCGGACGCGCTTTGCCGGCCGCAAGGTCGGGCTGATCCTGTCCGGCGGCAACATCGAGCCGATGGTGCTTGCGGAAATCATCCACCGCGGGATGGTGAAGTCAGGACGCCTCGCTCGCTTGCGCTTCGATGTGCGCGATGTTCCCGGCGCGCTGGCCGACGTGGCCTCGACGCTCGGCAAGCTCGGCGCCAACATCGACGAGGTGCAGCACCAACGTGCCTTCACCTCACTTTCGGTGGAGCGCGCTCAGATCGAGGTGGTGGTGAGTACACGTGGCGTGGCCCACATCGAGGAGATCCTGACCAGGATGCGTGCCGAGGGATTTCACGCCGATCGCATCGGCTGAGCCTCTGAGCCTCGGAGTGTGCTGGTTCAGGCCGCGCGCCGAATGCTCTCCACCATCGTTTTCACGGCCAGCGACATGTTTACCGGCACCAGTTCAAAAGACGGCTGCTGGGCCGTGAAGACGCGAAACAGTTCGTCCGCGAAACCGTGGCCAATGTGCGGCACGCCACTGAAATCCACCTCGGCGCTACGGAATTCATTCAATCGCGCAGTCACGCGGCGAGCCTGTGCCCGAGATTCGAGCCCGGCGAGTTTCGATGTGATCAATCGCAGTGGCACGACCGTGCGTTCGAAGGTGAGGCCTTGGCCATCCGCGCTGTAGGCCCGCAGAACGCCCTCCAGTGTGCGCGTCGTGTCGAGTGCAATCGCTGCATAGACCGAGGTGCCTTGCCGCCCCAAGGCCCTCCCAGGCAACCATCCGCCGCCGTCCCACTCGCGACGCTGAAAGGCGCGTTCATTGGCGTGCAGATCGAAGATGTCGGCCATCTTCGAGGTGAAGAACAAACCGCGCCCGGTGTGCCTGGCCGGCTGGCTCGTTAGCTTGCCTTTGCTGAGTTCCAGCATGGCAAGCGCCGGGTCTTCCAGCGAAAAGGCTGCATGAATCTTGTCGAAAACGCCGCGGCCATCGTCGGATACGAGCAGTTGCGCATGGCTTTGGGTCTGCCGCAAGGACACGGTGACGCTCGTGCCTTCGCTGTGGTCGATCGCGTTGTTCAGCAACTCGCAAAACGCGTGCTGAATCATTCGATTCACTTCGCAGGGCAGGTTGAAATAGGGCGCGAAGTCGCGTGACCAGGGGATGTCTTCTTCAAGCCCGGCAAGGGGGTAGCGCTGTGCCACCTGACGCAGCAGGCCCGGGCTGAACTTCGGCCTGTTCTTGGTACCTTCGCGCACCAGCCAATTCAGGTCGACCAGCCGTTGCAGCGCCTTGTTCGCGGTGCGGGGGGTGACGGCCATCCGCTTGGCGACGTGGTCCGCCAAGTCAATGGGATGATTGATTGCCGCGGGCGTAATCCACAGGGTGAGCGTGTTGATGTCGAATCTGGCCATTGTGAACAGTCCCCCTTCCGGAAAGGGCCCCAGTGTCGGATGCAGGTCCGTGCGATTGAGCCCGAAAAGCGGGTGTTTTCCGGTCCATTTCATTCCCGCCCTTTTGAAATGTGAAGCCCTTGACGAAACGTCGAGCAAGGTGCAAAACCCGATTGGGCGTGCTTCAAGTCCAGCGATCGGGTACTCCCCGGTAAACTCACGGGGTTACGGCGCGTTTACAGCCGAAAGTTCGGCGCACTGGACTCGCGACCTGCAGGTTTCATTAACTTCCTGGAATTAAGCACCATGCCACTCGTTTCCATGCGCCAACTGCTGGACCACGCCGCCGAAAACGGTTACGGGATTCCGGCGTTCAACGTCAACAACCTCGAGCAAGTGCAGGCGGTGATGTCCGCCGCCGCCGAAGTTGGAGCCCCTGTCATCCTGCAGGCGAGCGCCGGCGCGCGCAAGTATGCGGGTGAAGCCTTCATCAAGCACTTGATCCAGGCCGCGGTCGAAAGCTATCCGACCATTCCACTCGTGATGCACCAAGACCATGGGCAGAGCCCTGACGTCTGCCAAGGGGCTATCGACCTCGGTTTTACCTCGGTGATGATGGACGGTTCGCTGCAGGCGGACGGCAAGACCATCGCCAGCTACGACTACAACGTCGACGTCACCAAGCGCGTCGTTGACATGGCACACAAGCTTGGCGTCACTGTCGAAGGTGAACTCGGGTGCCTCGGCTCGCTCGAGACCATGAAGGGTGACAAGGAAGACGGCCACGGCACTGAAGCCACGATGACGATGGAGCAGTTGCTCACCGATCCTGAGCAGGCGGCAGACTTCGTCAAGCGCACCCAACTCGACGCGCTTGCCATCGCGATCGGTACGAGCCACGGCGCGTACAAGTTCAGCCGCAAGCCCACGGGCGACATCCTCGCCATCGGCCGCATCAAGGAAATCCACAAGCGCATTCCGAATACCCACCTGGTGATGCACGGTTCGTCGAGCGTGCCGCAAGAATTGCTCGCGCAGATTCGCCAATACGGCGGCGCGATGAAGGAAACCTATGGCGTGCCGGTGAGTGAAATCCAGGAAGCCATCAAGTACGGCGTGCGCAAGATCAACATCGACACCGACATCCGCCTTGCGATGACCGGCGCGATTCGCAAGTTCTTTGTCGAGAATCCGGAGAAATTCGATCCGCGCGACTACCTGAAGCCTGCTCGCGAAGCCGCCAAGCAGATTTGCCGGCAGCGCTATGTCGAGTTCGGCTGCGAAGGGCAGGCCGGCAAGATCAAGGGCGAGACGCTCGCCGTCATTGCCTCGCGTTACAGCAAGGGCGAACTGGCTCAGCGCATCGCCGCTTGATCTGTTCGGAAAATGCCAGGCGCCTTCGGGCGCCTTTTTGACGCCTATACGCTATGGCGGTCGGCCGAGCGACTACAAAAGCAACGATGCTTTGTGCCCAGGTGCCTTACTACAATCAGGACGCTCCTCGCACACGCAGGGAAGCGCCACGGATTACAAGAATGTCATGACAAACGGCTTGCTCACATCGTCCATTTCATCTCTGCCCTTGCTCGCACGGGGCAAGGTTCGTGACAACTATGCGGTCGGCAACGACCGCATCCTCATGATCGCGAGCGATCGGCTCAGCGCCTTCGACGTGGTGATGGGCGAGCCGATTCCAGGCAAGGGCGAGTTGCTCACGCAGATGGCGCTGTTCTGGTTCGCACACCTTCAAGACATCATCCCGAACCATCTCACAGGCGACGACCCTGAGAGCGTGGTCAAGCCTGAAGAACGTGCCCAAGTCCGTGGTCGCTCGATGCTCGTCAAGCGGCTGAAAGGCCTTCCCGTCGAGGCAGTGGTGCGCGGCTACCTGGCCGGTAGCGGCTGGAGCGAATACCAGCAAGACCAGTCCGTGTGCGGCGTCGCGTTGTCTGCGGGATTAAAGAATGCCAGCAAGCTGCCCGAGCCGATCTTCACGCCCGCCACAAAGGCGGAGATCGGCGACCACGACGAGAACATCAGTTTTGAGCGCATGAGCCAGATCGTCGGCGCGGACCTCGCCGCCAAGGTGCGAGAAACCTCGATCAGTCTCTACAAAACGGCGGCTGAGATCGCCTTGCGCAAGGGCATCATCATCGCGGATACGAAGTTCGAATTCGGCCTGGACGAGAAGGGCGCTCTAGTCCTGATGGACGAAGTGCTTACGCCCGACTCTTCTCGCTTCTGGCCGGTCGAGGGTTATGAAGCCGCCTTCAAGGAGGGGCGCAATCCGCCGAGCTACGACAAGCAGTTCGTGCGCGACTGGCTCGAGCAGGCCACCATCAATGGCGGGTTCTGGGGCAAGAAGGCGCCCGCGCCGCCATTGCCCTCGGAGGTGATCGAGAAGACGGCAGCGAAGTACCGTGAAGCCCTGCAGCGGCTGACGGCATGAAGAGGCGGGCTCCACAATCCCGGCTGCTGGCGCGCTTGGATGCAGCCATCGCCAAGGTGCGTCGGCCCGTCGAGGCGGCATGCCTGCGCGCCGAGCGCGCGGGCTTTCTGGCGCGGCACGGCCATTTCGATGAGGCCCGGGTCGAAATCAATGCGCTGCATTCTCAATTTGACCATCAGCCGAACCCAGCGGTGAGTGCCTGGCTGTGCATTGTGGAAGGATGGCAGCTGCATTTCAGCAGCCTGAGCAGCGGGGCACGCGACAAGATGATGCGTGCGCAGGCCCTCAGTGCAGCGGCCGGCCTCACTCAGCTTCATGCGCTGAGCTCGGCATGGCTTGCGCACATGATGGACTACACGAACAACGACATCGACAGCCTTGTGCGCAATGTGTCCTTGTCGCTGCGGATCGCGGCCGCCGACAACCATTCGGCGCGCGCGCGCGCATGCATGGTTGTGGCCTTGGCCTACGATTTCGCTGAGCGGCTCGACCTTGCTCAGCCCTGGTATGCACGAGCCCGCGAACACGCGGTGGCCGATGGTGACGAGACCACGCAGAGCGCGCTCAACTTCAACATAAGCGCCCAACGCGTGCATCACGCGATGCAGGCGGCGGTGTTCGGCGGTGACGCGCAGGGTCAGGCCCGCTATGCACTGGCCGGGGCCGAGTGCGCGGGCAATTTCGACGCATGGGTGGGCACGGTATCGCTCGATGCCCTGCTGCCCATGCAGCGCGCCTGTATCGCATCAGTGCAGGGACAGTATGGCGAGGCGCTGGGTCTGTACGAAAAGCATCTTGCCGAGGCGCAGAAGCAGGGGCTCGCACGTCTCACCGGCAACTTCCTCGCCGATATGGCGTGGTGCCGATGGCACCTTGGCGATCGCCTCGGTGCCGAGCGCGATGCCCAGGCAGCTGATGCGGCGATCGACACGTCCATGCACATGGATGACCGGGCGACAGCGCATGGGCGGCTCGACATGATGTTCAAACTGCTGGGTGATGAAACCTCGGCCGCACGGCATGCGGTGCAAGGACGTGAATGCTGGGCGGAGCATCGCAAGTGCCAGGCGATGGTGGTGCAGGCGCTGGAAGCTGCCGCTTTGACGATTTAGGCCGGCTTCTCGGGCCTGCATCGCGAGGGTTCAGAGGCTGAGAGATCATGCCCGCTCATCACGCCAAAAGCCCCCTGCTCGTCGTTGCAAATGCTCGCCATAGCCAAGCTATGGCTGCGCTTTGCGCCTAGATCAGGCGCCTTT
>JAJKJU010000165.1 GCA_021153565.1 Rhizobacter sp. | reverse complement strand
ATGCTCGCCATAGCCCGGGCTATGGCTGCGCTTTGCGCCTAGATCAGGCGCCTTTTGACGTGCTGCTCGGGCACGCTCGAAAAACTCTCAGCCTCTGAGATGGGCGGCCACGTGGTTCAACGCGTCTGCATCCTTGGCTCGACCGGCTCGGTCGGTGTGAGCACGCTCGACGTGCTGGCGCGACATCATGGGCGCTTCGAGGTGTTCGCTCTCACCGCACACAGTCGCATCGACGATCTCTTTGCTCAGTGCATGCGGTGGCGGCCGCGATTTGCCGCGGTGGCGAATCCCGATCAGGCGAGCATCTTGCAGACGCGGCTGCGCGAAGCGAAATGCAGCACCGAAGTACTCGTGGGCGCGAAGGCGCTCTGCGAACTCGCGTCGCATCCAGATGTCGATTCGGTCATGGCCGCGATCGTTGGCGCAGCAGGATTGGCCCCGTGCCTTGCCGCAGCGCGTGCCGGCAAGCGATTGCTGCTCGCCAACAAGGAAGCCCTCGTTGTCGGCGGCGCGCTCTTCATGCAGGCCGTGCGCGACGGCGGCGGCGTCATCTTGCCGATCGACAGCGAGCATTCGGCAATCTTCCAATGCCTGCCCGAAGACCGTTCGGTCTGGGGTGCGCGCATTGATCACATCCTGCTGACCGCCTCGGGCGGACCTTTCCGCACCCGCGACCCGGCAACGCTTTCCACCGTGTCCCCCGACGAAGCCTGTGCGCATCCGAACTGGGTGATGGGCCGCAAGATCTCGGTTGACTCGGCCACGATGATGAACAAGGCACTCGAGGTCATCGAGGCACGCTGGCTGTTCGATCTGCAGCCCGAGCAGGTGAGGGTGGTGATTCATCCGCAAAGCATCGTGCACTCGATGGTCGTGTGCCGAGACAACTCGGTGCTCGCGCAACTCGGCACGCCCGACATGCGGGTGCCCATCGCCTTCGGTCTTTCGTTTCCGGAGCGCATCGAATCGGGCGCGAGCCAGCTCGACTTCGCGGCAATGTCGAATCTGTCGTTCGAGGCGCCCGACTTCTCCCGCTATCCCGGTCTCATGCTCGCATGGGACACCCTACGCGGTGCGCCCGGCAGCACGACGGTGCTCAACGCGGCAAATGAGATTGCCGTGGCGTCATTTCTCGACGGTGCCATTGGCTTCGATCGCATCCACAGCGTGAACGCCGAAACGCTGGCCTCGCTTCGCATCGAGCCGAGCGAGGCATCCAGCAGCGACGGTCTGATCGCGCTCGACCAGCGCTCGCGTGTGCAGGCCGCAGCGCACGCGAAGCGATTCGCCCGATGATCTACCCTTTCGCCTTCATCCTGACCATCGGGATACTCATCCTCGTGCATGAGTATGGGCATTACCGCGTCGCGGTGGCCTGCGGTGTCAAGGTGGATCGCTTCTCGCTCGGCTTCGGCAAGGTGATTTGGCGACGCCAGCCCACCCCTGGCGGCACCGAATTTGTCATCTCCGCGTTGCCCTTGGGTGGGTACGTGCGTTGGATCGACGATCGGGAAGGCGGCGTGTTGCCTTCCGAAGAGAACCAGACCTTCAAGAGTAAGCCGCTCGCGCAAAGGGCTGCTATCGTCGCCGCGGGGCCGATGTCAAATCTCTTGCTTGCAGTATTGCTTTATTCCGCGGCCAACTGGCTCGGCATCGAAGAGCCCAAGGCGCTGCTTTCGACACCGGCGCCTGGCAGCATCGCCGAGCGGGCGGGCGTCCGTGCCGGTGAAATGGTTCGCGCCGCCTCGCGTGATGGGAACGACTGGCACGACGTTCGTTCGACCTCCGACCTCGCCTGGGACTTGGCGCAGGCAGTGTCGCGCGGCGAGTCGCTGTACCTTATGGTCGCCAACGAGAACGGCCGCGGTGAACGCAGCGTGACTCTCGCGCTTGATCAACTGCCCTCGAAGGAGCTCGACACGGCAGTGATGCGCAGCATCGGGCTGGGCGGGCCTTTCAGCGAACCGATCTTCGGCAAGCCCGGGCCTGGCGGGCCTGGGGCCAAGGCCGGGTTGCTCGCCGGTGACAGGGTGCTGAGTGTCAATGGCCGGATCGTCAGCGATGCCGCGGGCGTGCTCAATCTCATCCGTGCCAGTGGCGCGCAGGGCGAGCCCTCGCCGATGGTGCTGCGACTCGAGCGCGGAGGGCAGACGATGGAACTGACTGTCCAGCCTGCGGTGCGCAAAGATGGTGAGCAACGGGTTGGCTACATCGATGTCCCCATCGGCAAGCCCGGCCCCAAGGTGTTCGTGCAATACGGCTTCCTCGAAGGACTGTCGCACGGCTTGACGCGCACATGGGAGATGTCGACCCTGACCCTCAAGCTGCTTGGCAAGATGCTTATCTTCCAGGCGTCGCTCAAGAACCTCAGCGGGCCGCTGACGATCGCCGAATACGCAGGTCAGTCGATGCAGATGGGGCTCACGTTCTTTCTGAGCTTCATGGCCATCGTGAGCGTAAGCCTGGGGGTATTGAACCTGTTGCCTCTGCCCGTCCTCGACGGTGGGCACCTGATGTATTATCTTTTCGAAGCAGTGACAGGGCGGCCATTGTCCGAGCAGTGGCTCGGTCGGCTGCAGAGGGCCGGCTTGGTCCTCGTGCTGTTGATGATGTCGCTCGCTCTCTACAACGATGTGGCCCGCCATCTGGGCCTGCACTGACTTTCCCCCCGCATGCGACCTTCTTCTCGCCTGAGTTCGTTTCGTCCTACCGTTTTGTGTCTCGCACTTGCAGCAGCGCTGCAAGCCGGGTCCGCATGGGCAGTCGAACCTTTTCAACTGAAAGACATCCGTGTCGAGGGCCTTCAGCGTTCGGACGCCGGCACCGTGTTCGCCTCCTTGCCTTTCCGCATCGGCGACACCTATACGGACGAAAAGGGCAGTGCCGCGCTGCGTGCGCTGTTCGCTACGGGCCTGTTCAAAGACGTGCGCCTTGAAATCGATGAAGGCGTGGTCGTCGTCATCGTTGAAGAGCGCCCGGTCATTTCCAATATCGACTTCCGCGGTCTGAAGGAATTCGACAAGGACACGCTGACCAAGTCACTCAAGGACTTCGGCATCGGCGAAGGTCTGCCCTTCGACAAGGCGTTGGCCGACCGTGCGGAGCAGGAACTCAAACGGCAGTACCTCACGCGCAGTCTCTACGGGGCCGAGGTGGTCACCACTGTGACGCCCCAAGAGCGAAACCGTGTCAACGTGACATTCACGGTCACCGAAGGCACTGCGGCACGCATCAGCGAAATTCGTATCGTCGGCAACAATGCGTTTTCGGAGAGCACGCTCAAGGGGCTGTTCGACCTGAACGACGGTGGCTGGCTCAACTGGTATACCAAAGCTGATCGCTACTCTCGAGCCAAGCTCAACGCCGACCTCGAGTCCTTGCGTGCCTATTACCTGAACCGCGGCTATCTCGAGTTCAACGTCGAGTCCACGCAAGTCGCGATCTCACCCGACAAGCAGGACATCACGGTCACGATCAACGTCAAGGAAGGTCAGCCCTACACCGTCACCGCGGTGAAGCTCGAAGGTGACTATTTGGGCAAAGAGGAAGACTTCAAGACGCTCGTCACGATCAAACCGGGCCAGCCCTATCGTGCCGAAGCGGTGGCTGATACCTCCAAGGCCTTTGTCGAGCGCTTCGGCACTTTCGGGTACGCATTTGCCAAGATCGATCCTCGCACCGAAATCGACCGCACGACAGGGCAGGTCGTCCTCACGCTTTTCGCAGATCCGCAGCGCCGCGTCTACGTGCACCGAATCAACGTTGCCGGCAACAGCCGCACGCGCGACGAAGTGGTGCGACGTGAGTTCCGCCAGTTCGAATCGTCGTGGTATGACGGCCGCAAGATCAAGCTGTCCCGCGATCGCGTCGACCGCCTCGGTTATTTCAGCGAGGTCAACGTCGACACTGCCGAAGTGCCCGGCACCGTCGACCAAGTCGACCTGACGGTCACGATCAAGGAAAAGCCGACCGGCAACCTCTTGCTGGGTGCAGGTTTCTCGAGCGCTGACAAGTTGTCCTTGAGCGCTCAGATTCGCCAGGACAATGTCTTCGGTTCGGGCAACTCGCTGGGCATCGAACTGAACACCAGCCGCTCGCAGCGCACGTTGGTGTTTAGCACTGGAGACCCGTACTTCACCATCGACGGCATCTCGCGCAACATCGACGTCTACTACCGCACGGTCAAGCCGCTGAACAGCCAGGGCGAGCAGTATGAGTTGGTGACACCGGGCGCGTCGATCCGCTTTGGCGTGCCGTTCAGCGAACTCGACACGGTGTTCTTCGGCATCGGCTACGAGCGCACGAAGATCAAGGGCGACGTCGCGCTGCCACAGAACTACTTCAACTACCGCGAAATCTTCGGCAAGGTCAGCAGCACTGTGCCGCTGACCATCGGCTGGACGCGCGACGGCCGCGACAGTGCGCTGGTGCCGACCCAAGGCGCCTATCAGCGCTTGAACCTCGAAGGCGGGCTCCTCGGCGATGCTCGCTATCTGCGCGCCAACGCCCAGTACCAGCAGTACATCCCGCTGGGTCGCCGCTTCACGGTGGGCTTCAACCTCGAAGGCGGCTGGGGCAAAGGCTTGAACGGCAAGCCATATCCAATCTTCAAGAACTTCTACGGCGGTGGTCTCGGCACGGTGCGCGCGTTTGACCAGGGCTCGCTGGGCCAGGTGGACGTGATCGGCGCCTACATCGGCGGCAATCGACGCTTGAACCTGCAGACCCAGTTGTACCTGCCGGTGCCGGGCACGGGCAACGACAAGACACTGCGCTGGTTCGGCTATCTCGACGCCGGAAACGTATGGGGTGAAAACGAGAAGATCACCGCAGGAAGCATCCGCGCCTCGGCCGGTCTGGGCCTGAGCTGGGTGTCTCCCGTGGGCCCGCTTCAGATCAGTTATGGTCGCCCGCTTCGCAAACAGCCGGGCGATAGAATCCAGCCACTTCAATTCCAGATCGGGACAGCGTTCTGATGAAACTCTCTTTTGTGATCATGACGGCTGCGATGGCCGTCGCAGCGGCCACCGCCACCGCGGCAGCCGGCGCGCAGGAACTGAAGATCGGCTACGTCAACAGCGATCGCGTGCTGCGCGAGGCAGCGCCCGCCAAGGCCGCGCAGGCCAAGCTCGAAACTGAAGTCAGGAAGCGCGAGAAAGAACTCGGCGACATGGATGCCCGTCTCAAGGCCGCGGCAGACAAGCTCGAGAAAGACGTGCCGACGCTCGCCGAAGCCGAGCGCAACCGCCGCCAACGCGAACTGGTCGACCAGGACCGCGAAATCCAGCGCAAGAAGCGCGAGTTCCAGGAAGACATGAACCAGCGCAAGAACGAAGAGTTGGGCCAGGTGGTGGAACGTGCCAACCGCGTTATCAAGCAGATCTTCGAATCCGAAAAGTATGACCTGATCCTCCAGGAAGCGGTGTTCGCTGGTCCGCGCGCCGACATCACCGACAAGGTCATCAAGGCACTCAACGCGCAAGGCGGCAAGTGATTGGCCACTGAGAGGCTGAGAGTATTTCGATCATGCCCGCTCATCACGCCAAAAGACCCCTGCTCGTCGTTGCAAATGCTCGCCATAGCACGAGCTATGGCTCCGCTTTGCGCCTAGATCAGGCGCCTTTTGACGTGCTGCTCGGACATGCTCGAAATTCTCTCAGCCTCTGAGTTCTCGCTGGGTGACATCGCCGCGCAACTCGGCGGCGATTTGATCGGCAATCCGTCGACCGTCGTCACCCGAATCGGCCCTCTGGAGGGCGCCACGCCTTCCACGATTTCGTTTCTCTCCAATCCCAAGTACCAATCTCAGCTTGCGGCGTCGCAGGCGGCGTGCGTGCTCGTTGCGCCGTCAATGCGGGACGCTGCAGTCGCACGCGGATCGGCCATCGTATTGGCCGATCCGTACCTCGGCTTCGCGCGGTTGACGCAGCTTTGGGCGAAACGCACCAGACCTGCCACGGTAGCGGGCGTGCATCCGAGCGCTGTGGTCGACCCCACGGCAACGATCAGCGAGGGTGTGTCGGTCGGGCCGCTCGCCGTCATCGAAGCAGGGGCCACGGTGGGCGAGGGAGCCGTCATTGGCTCGCACTGCTTCATAGGTTCCAACGCCTGCGTCGGCGCGGGCACCAGACTATCCGCCGGCGTCACCGTCGGTTTCGACTGCCACATTGGCGCACGCGGTATCGTCCACAGCGGTGTCGTGATCGGTGCCGATGGCTTTGGCTTCGCGCCTGTGGAAGGCCGATGGGAGAAGATCGAGCAACTCGGCAACGTGCGCATCGGTGACGACGTCGAGATTGGCGCCAACACCTGCATCGACCGTGGTGCACTGGACGACACCGTGATTGAAGACGGCGTGAAGCTCGACAACCTCATACAGATCGGCCACAACGTGCGCATCGGCGCGCACACGGCAATGGCGGGCTGCGTGGGCGTGGCGGGCAGCGCCACTATCGGCAAGCACTGCCAAGTGGGAGGCGGCGCGGTGATCCTGGGTCACCTGACGCTCGCCGACCGCGTCATCATCTCCGCTGCATCCGTGGTCATGCGCTCCATCTTGAAGCCCGGTCAATACAGCGGTGTGTTCCCCATCGACGACAATGCCGCCTGGGAAAAGAACGCAGCCACGCTGCGTCAATTGCACGGTTTGAGAGAGCGGCTGCGTGCCCTCGAGAAGAAGACACCATGATGGACATCCACGAGATATTGAAGAAGCTGCCGCATCGCTACCCCATCCTGCTGGTGGATCGCGTGCTGGAGCTGGAGACGGGCAAGCGAATCAAGGCGATCAAGAACGTCACGATCAACGAGCAGTTCTTTCAGGGCCACTTTCCGCATCGGCCGGTGATGCCGGGCGTGCTGATGCTGGAGGCGCTGGCGCAAGCCGCGGCTCTGCTGTGCTTCGAGAAGATGGGAAATTCGCCCGACGACAATACGGTGTACTACTTCGCTGGCATCGATGGCGCGCGCTTCAAGCGGCCGGTGGAGCCCGGCGACCAGCTCATCCTTGATGCGACGCTGGACCGCGCGAGGGCAGGTGTCTTCAAATTCACCACCAAGGCGTCCGTGGGCGCAGAGCTCGCCGTCGAGGCCGAACTGATGTGCACGATGCGCACGATTGCCTGAGAGGCTGCGAGTATTTCGATCATGCCCGCTCATCACGCCAAAAGACCCCTGCTCGTCGTTACAAATGCTCGCCATAGCACGAGATATGACTCGTCGGCGCGCCTTGCACTGCGCTCCGACAGCGGCGCGATCAACCGACACTTGTGGCTTGACGCGACACTAGATCAGGCGCCTTTCGACGTGCTGCTCGGACACGCTCGAAATATTCTCAGCCTCTGAGCGAGGTTTTCGCATGGCCAACATTCACCACACCGCGATCATCGAGCCGGGCGCGCAGCTCGGCGAGAACGTGACGGTAGGTCCGTACTCGATCATTCGTGGGCACGTTCGCATCGATGAAGGTACGACTGTCGGGCCGCACTGCGTGATCGAAGGCCATACGACGATCGGGCGCGACAACCGCATCTTCCAGTTTGCATCGCTGGGTGCGGTGCCTCAGGACAAGAAATACGCGGGTGAGCCAACGCGACTCGAGATCGGCGACCGTAACACCATCCGCGAGTTTTGCACCTTCAACCTCGGCACCGTGCAAGACGTCGGCGTGACGAGGCTGGGTGATGACAATTGGATGATGGCCTACACCCACCTCGCGCACGACTGCCAGGTGGGCAACAAGACCATCTTCGCCAACAACGCGCAACTCGCGGGCCATGTGCACGTGGGCGACTGGGTGATCCTGGGCGGGTACACCAACGTGCACCAATTCGTGAAGATCGGCCCGCACGCGATGACGGGCATGAGCACAGCACTCTTGCAGGACGTGCCGCCTTTCGCGATGGTTTCCGGCAATCCGGCGCAGGCGCGCAGTTTCAACCTCGAAGGATTGAAGCGCCGCGGTTTCTCGGCCGAACGCATCAGTGCGGTGAAGCAGATGCACAAGCTGCTATATCGACAGGGCCTGACGCTCGACGATGCGCGAAAGGCCATCCAAGAACTGGCGCAGACGATGCCTGAAGCAGCGGAAGACGTGGTGCTGATGTCGAGCTTCCTCGCAGATTCGAAACGCGGCATCGTCCGCTGATGATGAATGAAGAGCGATCACCTCGCTTCGCGATGGTCGCGGGCGAAGCATCGGGCGACCTGCTCGCGGGCTTGCTGCTGGGCGGAATGACCACGCGCTGGCCTTCGCTGCGTGTCGCCGGCATCGGCGGGCCCAAGATGGCGAAGCACGGTTTCGACGCTTGGTGGCCGCATGAGAAGCTGGCCGTGCGCGGCTACGTTGAGGTGATTCGCCACTACCGGGAAATCGTAGGCATTCGCGATCAACTCGCGCAACGGCTGCTGCGCGAGAAGCCCGATGTCTTCATCGGCGTCGATGCGCCCGATTTCAACCTCGACCTCGAAGCCAGGCTGAAGGCCAGCGGGATCAAGGCCATCCATTTCGTGAGCCCATCGGTCTGGGCGTGGCGTGGCAAGCGGGTCGAGAAGATGCACAAGGCCGTCGATCACGTGTTGTGCCTCTTTCCCTTTGAGCCCGCGATCTATGAAAAGCACGGCATCGCGGCCACGTATGTGGGACATCCGCTGGCAGATGCAATTCCCCTCCCAGTGCCCCGAGCCGCGAGCCGCCGCGCGCTGGGACTTGGCGAACAAGACATCGTCGTGGCCTTGCTGCCCGGCAGCCGTCGATCCGAAATCCAGTACATCGGCGCGAGGCTCATCGCCGCCGCGGACGAACTGAGCACGCGGCGCCCCGGCATGCGATTCGTCCTGCCGGTGGCGCCTGGCCTTCGCCCGCTCATCGAGCCCCTCGTGGCGCAGCACGCTGGCGCCGCGAAGATCGATCTACTCGACGGCCGCTCCCATGAAGCACTCGCCGCCTGCGACGTGACCCTCGTTGCGAGCGGCACCGCAACTCTCGAGGCTGCGCTCTTCAAGCGTCCCATGGTCATCGCCTACAACATGCACTGGCTGAGCTGGCAGATGATGAAGCGCATGAAGTACCAGCCCTGGGTGGGGCTTCCGAACATTCTGCTCAGGGAATTCGCGGTACCCGAGCTATTGCAAGACGATGCCACTCCCGCGAAACTGGCCGACGCCGCGCTCGCCTGGCTTGACGACCCCGTGCGCTCAGCCGCCCTCGTCCAACGATTTGACGCGCTGCACCGCGAGCTGCGCCGTAACACAGCCCAAGCAGCAACAGATGCGATCGAAAAAATTCTCGCCGCCTAAGCAGCTCGGGCTGAGCTTCGACGTCAACGGCCTCATCGCGGGCGTGGACGAGGCCGGCCGCGGGCCGCTCGCTGGCCCTGTCGTGGCCGCCGCCGTCATCCTCGACGACACCCGGCGCATCCGTGGCCTGAACGATTCGAAGGTGCTGACGGCAGCCGTGCGCGAGCGCCTCTACGACGAGATTCGCGCCAAAGCCTTGTGCTGTTCGGTGGCCGAGGCAAGCGTCGAGGAAATTGACCAGATCAACATCCTGCAGGCGACTCTGCTCGCGATGCGGCGCGCGGTCGAAGGTCTGCGGCTCAAGCCAGCCAAGGTGTTGGTCGACGGCAACCAGTTGCCTCGTCTCATGATCCATGCCGAAGCCATCGTCGGCGGCGACGCGAAGGTGAAGTCGATTTCCGCCGCGTCCATCCTTGCCAAGGTGCATCGCGACCGGCTTTGCCTGCAGTTGCACGAGTTGCATCCGCAGTACGGCTTTGCCGCTCACAAGGGCTATTCGACACCCGAGCATTTGGCGGCGCTGAAGGCCCATGGCGCCTGCCCGATTCATCGTCGCTCGTTCGCGCCGGTGCGCGAGGCACTCAGAGGCTGAGAGTATTTCGATCATGCCCGCTCATCACGCCAAAAGACCCCTGCTCGTCGTTGCAAATGCTCGCCATAGCCCTGGCTATGGCTGCGCTT
>JAJKJU010000164.1 GCA_021153565.1 Rhizobacter sp. | reverse complement strand
TCCCTCGCCCCTTCGGGGAGAGGGCTGGGGTGAGGGGCCTGGGCCTCTGAGCAAACATGAACTTGTCATGCGTCAACCCCGCCTTCTTCAAACCTCGTAGGTGAAAAATTTGCTCCAACGGCCATCTTCCGCGTGTCCAGCGTACGTAAAGGTCCAGCCCTCTGGGAGAGGGCTGGGGTGAGGGCGCGCGCAGCGCGGTCCGGTCGACGCGAAAAGCCGAGGCCACATCACCCCTCCCCAGCGGCCAAGCCGACAGGGCACTCCCACGACGAGGCGCTGATCAGGGCGCCTTCTTCAACCGGATGTGCGCCACCAGCCCTCCCTCCGCCGCATTCGCAATCTCGAAGGTGCCACCCATCCGCTGCACTGCCTTCTCCACAATCGCCAGCCCCAACCCCGCCCCAGTGGCAGCCGTGCGCGCCGCGTCGCCTCGGAAGAACGGTGTCGTCAACTGTCCGAGCTTCTTCGGATCCACCCCAGGGCCGTGGTCGCGAACGCTCAGGATTACCCAGGGCCCGGTCCGCGCATAACTCACCGTCACTCGGGCAATTCCGGTGTCGGTCGTGCGCCCATACCGCCGTGCGTTCTCGAACAGGTTCTGAAGTACTCGACCCAGCTCGGTCTCGTCTGCCATCACTTTCGTGTCGATCGCTACGCGCGACGTGATGCGAATCTGGCTCGGATCGCGGAAGGCCGCCATCTCACGGTCCACGAGGCTCGACAGATGCACCGGTATCAGCTTGACCTCGCCCGGCCGCGCGTAATCCATGAACTTGTCGATGATCGCGTCGAGCTGGTCGATGTCGAGCGCCATGTTGCGCTTGGCCTCGTCGTCTTCGACGCTCATCTCGGCTTCGAGCCGCAAGCGAGCCAACGGTGTGCGCAGGTCGTGCGAAATGCCGGCGAGCATCACCGCGCGGTCTTCTTCGATCTTGGCAAGCTCGCGTGCCATTCGGTTGAAACCCATGTTGACCTGTCGAATCTCGCTCGTGAGCGTGTTCTCGTCGAGCCTCGAATCGAACTCGCCCTCACGGATGCGACTCGCCGCGAACGACAGGTCGCGCAAAGGCTGATTGATGAGCCGCGCAATCGCGACCGAGCCAAGCACCGTCGCCACCAGCGCCACGCCGGCCCACACGATCAAGGTCGTCCAACTGATCGGCACCATGCGCGTCGGGTCGGCTTGCAGCCAATACGGGTCCTTGTCGTCGAAGGAAAAGCCCACCCATAGCCCGGGTGAACCGTTGACTTCGCTTGCCACCAAGGTGTCCGAACCGAGGCGCGAGCGAAGCTCCTGCCCGATCGCACGTGTGAAGCGATCGACCTCGTACGGCTCCCACTTGTCCCCGGGTTCGCGCGGCTGAAGCCGCATTGACTCCTGACTCTGCATGCTCTTGATGAGCGCTACGCGGTTGATGCCATCGGTGTTGCGCAAGGCGGCACGAGACAGACTCACGAGCGCGGCGATCTGCTGCGCCGCCTGGACCGCACGCGGTTCGAATTCCATCGCGCGGAAGGTCTGCGTCCACGCGAACACTCCGCCTGCGAGGAGGATGGCCAGCAGAAAGAAGGTGCGCCAGAAGAGACTGAGCGCGACGTGTTTCTTGGCCATTGAGGGGAGAGAGGGAGGGGAGTTGATGCTGCGCGAATCTAGCAGAGCTTGCATTGGCAATAAAAAGGAAACGGCCCCACAGATGGGGGCCGGGTCTTAACCCAAGTTTGGCTTAAGCAAGGGATCAGGCCGCACCGTCCGGCACGAAGACGTAGCCGACACCCCACACCGTCTGGATGTAGCGCGGTTGCGCCGGATCGGGTTCGATCATCTTGCGAAGGCGCGAGATCTGCACGTCCAGGCTGCGGTCAAAGGGCTCGAATTCGCGGCCTCGCGCCAGTTGGGCGAGCTTGTCTCGCGACAGCGGCTGGCGCGGGTGGCGCACCAGGGCCTTCAGCATCGAGAACTCACCGGTTGTGAGCGCGATCTGCTCGCCTTCCTTCGAGAGCCGGCGCAGGGCCAGGTCGAATTCAAACGGCCCGAAGGTGACGGTCAAAGCTTCTTTGGCCGGCGCTCCAGGGGCCTCCAGCGAAGGACGGCGGCGCAGCACTGCATGGATGCGGGCCAGCAGTTCGCGCGGGTTGAAGGGCTTGGGCAGGTAGTCGTCGGCGCCGACTTCCAGGCCCACGATGCGGTCCACGTCTTCTACCTTGGCGGTGAGCATGATGATCGGTGTCACGTCGTTGGCGGCCCGCAGGCGACGACAAATGGACAGGCCATCTTCGCCGGGCAGCATGAGATCGAGCACGATCAGGTCGACCGTCTCGCGGGTGAGAACTCGATTGAGCGCCTTGGCGTCTTCCGCCAGCAGGACTTCGAACCCTTCTTGGGTCAGGTAGCGCCGCAGCAGGTCGCGGATCCGCGCGTCGTCGTCAACTACGACGACTCGGTCGGCGCGGGCGGTGGGTGCGGTGGTCATGTTTTTGGACTCCGAATTTGTAACAGAGGCATTTTGCGCAGGTTTGGGACGTCCAAACCCCTGTTCTGACCCTCTCTTACAAATCTTGCGTTCACAGGCTTGATGGACGAAACAACTTGACATGTATCCGTTCGAAAAAACCTGCGCTGCTGGTTGGGTCGTCCTATCAACGGTAGCGGTGTCCGTTCAAGAAGGGAGATGACGAAGTGGCAGCTATTGCGCTGTCCACCCGCCGTCCACGTTCCAAGCCGCGCCACGAACGTTGTCGGCCGCCGGCGAGCACAGGAACACTGCGAGTTCACCCAGCTGTTCCGGCGTCACGAATTGCAAGGACGGTTGCTTTTCTCCCAGCAGATCGATCTTCGCCTTCTCAACCGAAATATCTTCCTTGGCGGCTCGATCATCGATCTGCTTTTGAACCAAGGGAGTGAGCACCCATCCGGGACAGATCGCGTTGACTGTCACGCCCGAGGTCGCGTTTTCGAGTGCCACCGCCTTGGTAAAGCCAACGATGCCGTGCTTGGCCGCCACATAGGCTGACTTCTGAGCCGACGCGACAAGCCCGTGCGTCGACGCGATATTGATCACGCGCCCCCAGTTCTTGGCCCGCATTCCCGGAATGGCGAGTCGCGTCGTGTGGAATGCCGAGCTGAGGTTGATGGCAATGATCGAGTCCCACTTCTCGATGGGAAACTCTTCCACTCGCGCCACGTGCTGGATGCCCGCGTTGTTGACGAGGATGTCGGTGCCGCCGAATTCGGCATCGATATAGGCCATCATCTGCGCGATCTCGGTGGGCTGGCTCATGTCGGCGCCGTAGTAGCCGACCTTCACCCCCAGTGCGGCAATCTGGGCCTTCGGCCCCTCGACGTCACCGAAGCCATTGAGCACGATGTTCGTGCCCTGTCGGGCGAGGCTGAGCGCGATGCCCAGACCGATTCCGCTGGTGGAACCAGTGACGAGTGCCGTTTTTGCTTTGAGCATGGAGGGTCCTTTCAAGAAGATTGCCGCGTCGTTCCAACGTTACGCCGTGGTGTCCCTAGTGTCGTGTTAAGCCACAAATGCCTGCTGCTCGCTTGCTCTCGAAGCGCATTGCGGCGTTGTGCCTCCTCGCCATAGCGACGGCTATGACTCGTCGGCGCGCCTTGCACTGCGCTCCGACAGCGGCGCGAGCAGCCGACACTTGTGACTTAACGCGACACTAGCGCGGGTTGGTACAGTGCATTATCGAAGAGGCAAAACAATGAACGACAAGCAAGAGCCCCGTCTGCATCATGTGCAATGCCTTGACAGTCGCGGCCTTCATCGCATGGCGTACTGGGAATGGGGCGACGTCGCCAACCCCAAGGTGGTGGTTTGCGTCCACGGCCTGTCCCGGCAGGGGCGTGATTTCGACACCCTGGCGGCAGCGCTGTCGGATGAGTACCGCGTGGTGGCGCCCGACGTGGCCGGCCGCGGGCAGTCGGACTGGCTGGCCGATCCGTGGGGCTATCAGTTGCCTGCTTACGTGGCAGACATGGTCACCTTGCTGGCGCGCCTGAACGCTGAAACGGTGCATTGGGTCGGCCCCAGCATGGGCGGCTTGATTGGGCTCGGCGTGGCCTCGTTACATCAGACTCCGGTCACACGGCTCGTGCTCAACGACGTCGGCCCGACAATTCAGGCGGCAGCGATCGCGCGCATCGGCACTTACCTTGGCCTGCCCATGCACTGGCCGTCGGTCGAAGCAGCCGCGGACTACATGCTCAGCATCTCGGCCGGCTTCGGCAAGCACACGCGCGAACAATGGCTGGCCCTGACCCGGCCAATGCTCAAGCCCGACGGTGATGGATTCAAGCCGCACTACGATCCGAACATTGCCGTGCCCTTCAAGGCCATGACGGCCGAGATGGCTGTCGCCGGTGAAGCCGCGCTCTGGAAAGCCTACGAGGCCGTACGCTGCCCCACGCTGCTGCTTCGTGGCGCCGACTCCGACCTGCTGACCAAGGAGACCGCGTTGGCCATGACCCGGCGGGGGCCGAAAGCCCATCTGCACGAGTTCACCGACGTCGGCCATGCCCCGATGCTGGTCGTGCCCGAACAGGTGGCCGTCGTGCGGGAGTTTCTGCGCTCTCCATGAGGACCAGTTTGCTGGGTTCGCCCGCCGAGGCTGATTCCTCGGCTGCCCAGGGCAGCGCTGCGCCCATCGTCCAACTGGTCGACGAGCACTCGGCCGGCGAAGCGGCGCAACTTGTTCGCGCCCGTGTGTTTGCCGAACCGCTGTTGGCCGGGCAGTTGCTGGGCACGGGAGAAGACGCACTCGCCCACGCCGAGGGTGTCGTGGCCATTCTTCAAGGCATTGGCGCCGCGCCGTCCATGCGCGCAGCAGCCTATCTCGTCTACGCCGGCGACTTTCTGCAAAGGCCCGAGGAGGTGGTCGCCAAGGCCTTCGGCGCATCGAATGCGAGCCTCGTCGCCCACACGCGCAAGCTGGTGCAGATTCAGCGCGCGGCGCGAGAGGCCAAGGTAGGCGCAGACCAGCGTGCGCTCCAGACCGAGCGTGTGCGCAAGATGCTGCTCGCGTTCTCCCGCGACCTGCGTGTGGTGCTGTTGCGGCTTGCGTCGCGGCTGCAGACCTTGCGCTACTTCGCGGCCTCCAAGCGGCCGTGTCCGCAGGTGCTGGCTGAGGAATCGATGCAGGTTTTCGCGCCGCTCGCGAACCGACTGGGCATTTGGCAGATCAAGTGGGAACTTGAAGACCTGTCGTTCCGCTTCTTGCAGCCCGAGCAGTACAAGACAGTCGCCAAGCTGCTCGATGAAAAGCGCATCGAGCGCGAGCATCGGGTCGAGTCGTTTCGACAGCGTCTCGCAGAACAGTTGCATGCGCACGGCATTGACGCGGAAGTGCAAGGCCGGCCCAAGCATCTCTACAGCATCTGGAAGAAGATGCAAGGCAAGGGGCTCGACTTTGCGCGCGTATTCGACGTGCGTGCAATGCGCGTGATCGTGTCCGATGTGCCGGAGTGTTATGCGACCTTGAGCCGCGTGCATGAGCTCTATCAACCGCTGCCGGGCGAGTTCGACGACTACATTGCGAAGCCCAAGCCCAATGGATACCAGTCCTTGCACACAATCGTTCTCGACGAGGACGGGCGCGCAGTCGAAGTGCAGATCAGGACGCGGGCCATGCATGAACATGCAGAGCACGGCGTGGCCGCACACTGGGCCTACAAGGAGGCTGGCGTAAAAGGCTATGCCGGAGTCTCCGCCGGAACCGACTTCGATGCACAGGTGGCCGAGGCGCGCAAGTCAGTGCTGCGGCAACTGCTGGCGTGGGAACGCGAGTTCATCGAGAAGGGCGAACCTGCGAAGGCCGCTGGAGAGGCGGTGTTCGACGACCGCATCTACGTCTTTACGCCCGATGCGGCGATCGTCGAACTGCCGACGGGTGCGACCCCCATCGACTTCGCCTACGCAGTGCACACCGACCTCGGTCATCGATGCCGTGGTGCGAAGATCGACGGCGCAATGGTGCCGCTGAACACGCCGCTGCAAAGCGGACAGACGGTGGAAGTGACTGCCTTGAAAGAGGGCGGGCCGTCGCTCGATTGGTTGAATGCGGAACTGGGTTTCCTGAAGAGTCAGCGCTCGAAGGCGAAGGTGCGCGGTTGGTTCAATGCGCTTGCATTGGCCGACACCATCGCACGTGGGCGTGAAGCGGTCGAGAAGCTTCTGCAGCGCGAGGGAAAGACGGCCATCAAGCTCGACGACCTCGCGTCTCAGCTCGGCTTCAAGAACGCCGAAGCCTTGTTCGAGGTTGTCGGCAAGGACGAATACTCGTTGCGCAACATCGAGACCTTGCTTCGTCCTGCCGAGCCGGTGCTCACGCCCGACGAGGTCATCGCGCTCAAGCGCTCGCGGCCGGAAGGGGAATCGCCCAAAGGCGGCGTGCTGGTGGTGGGCGTGGAGTCGCTGCTCACGACGCTGTCGCGCTGCTGCCGGCCGGCACCGCCTGACCCAATCGGCGGCTACGTCACTCGTGGCCGCGGTGTGGCTATTCATCGCAAAGATTGCAGCAACTTCCGCGAGATGGCGAACCGAACGCCCGAACGCGTCGTCGCTGTGGAGTGGGGCGTGCCGCGCGCCGGCAAGGCTGCCCTCTATCCGGTGGACGTCATCGTTGAGGCCGCAGACCGTCAAGGCCTGTTGCGCGACATCTCTGAGGTGTTCGCAAAAGAGAAGATGAACGTGACCGGTGTGAAAACGCAGACGCTTCGCGGCGCACAAGGAGGAACAGCGTGGATGACATTCACTATCGAGGTGGTCGACGCAGCCCGCATGGCACGAGTGCTCGGTGGGGTGGCCGGAGTTTCAGGTGTCCGGTCGGCACGCAGAAAGTAGCGCTGGAATTTACTGCTACACTCTAAGGCTTCGCAGGCGCGTAGCTCAGCTGGTTAGAGCACCACCTTGACATGGTGGGGGTCGTTGGTTCGAGTCCAATCGCGCCTACCAACACCGGAAACCCGCAAACCCGCATCAGTGCTGGGTTTGCGGGTTTTTTCACTTCTGAGCCGCTATCGGTCCGTGCGATTGTTGTGCGATTCCGCCGAGGGCTGCAGTCAGGCGGGACCGAGTGGAGCCGGCGTCTGCGCCGTTGATCCACCGAGCGTACTTGTCGAACGTCGTCTTGGCCGTCGCATGCCCCATCTGCGCGGCGATGTAGGCCGGGTTGACCCCGCCCATCAGCGCGACGGTTGCATAGGTGTGGCGCGTGGCATAACAGCGCCGGGTGCGAATCTTCAGGCGCTTGAGCGTCGGCTTCCAGTAGTGGTCGCGCTGACTGCGCTCGTCGTGCCACGGACGGCCCGTGACGGGGTTTTCGAAGATGTCGACCGGCTCGCCCCGGCCGTCAAGCTTCATGGTGGTGAAGGGCTTCATCGCCTTCAGCGCCGCCAGCGCCTCAGGCACCAGTTCGACGTCGCGCTCGGCATGCGTCTTCGAACCGTCGCGTTCGCTGCCCTTGAAGGTGCGCACACGCTGCACGCGCACGATCTCCGCCGCCCCGTCCACGTCCTCCAAGCGAAGTGCAATCAGCTCCTCAGGGCGAAGGCCAGTAAAGAAGGCGAAGCGGAAGTACGCAACGATGCGCGCATCGTAGTGCTTCGACATGTCGACCAGGATCCGGTCGCGCTCGGCCGCCGTCAGCGGATCCGGTAGCTTCTTGACGACCTTGAGGTTCTTGATGCCCGTCATCGGGTTCATCGCTGCCCGCGGGCCGGTGTACTCAAACGCGAAGACGCCGCGCAGCGGGATCAGGTTGTTGTTCGCCGACTTGGCCGACGCCCAGGGGTGCGAGCCGATCAGTGCGGCGAGCTGCTGGTAGCTGATCGACGCAATCGGCGTGCCTCGCCGAGGAGCATCTTCCACAGGTTGATCGCGTTGCGGTATTGGTCGCGCGTGGCCGCCTCGCGCTGGCCCATGCTCATGAGCCACGCGTCGGCCACGTCGGCGAACGTCAAGGCCGGCTGCACCGCCGCCTTCGCCCGCGAGCTATCAAGGAAGGCGGTGCCGTAATCGAACACGCCATTCTCGATGTCGCGCACCACGTTTGCGCGCAGCGCCTTCGCGGCCTTGATGTTCGCCGCCGTGGCTTTCAACCTCGCGCCGTTGACACGGAACGTCTCTCGGCACGCTTGGCCGTTGTAGGTGAACGCGATGACGATGGAGTTGCCCCGTGTGGTCACGCCGCTTCCGTCTCGACCCATTTCTCGAACCCTCTCATGTCTATATGTAGATCCGGCCGTCGGGAGCTCGGCGGCACTCCCGACCCTCGATCCATTTGCTGTCTTCGATCTTTCGCTCGATGGCTTTCACGGTCAGTCCAACGGCCGCCGCAGCGACTGCGGGCCGCACATAGCGCCCGAGCGGTGCGCGGATCACGATGTTGTCGTCCGTGATGCGGCCCGCCTGTTGGCGCGGGACGGCGTGCGGTCCACCAGGCGAGCGAGCGCCGCTCGGAATGCGGCGAGTGTTTTGTTGCGGTGAGGAATCCTCCTGTGGCTGGGAGGACAGCAGCTGGTCCATGGCGATCTCCAATGGCCTGAGAGCGGGGCGCGCGTGTCTGAGTCATCCTGTCGCGTGCATGAGGGATGGACAGGACACCGAGCGCGACACGGGCGCGCCAGCAGTTGAGGGGGGTGGGGTTGGCTAAAGGATGGAGGTCGCGCCCGAGAGATGTGTCAACTCTCGCGGATCCAGGAAGCGGTTCAATCGCAGAACCTGACCGGAGCGCACATGCGTGTGCGGTGGGCCGTTGCGGACGAGGACCGCCACGAAGTCGACCGCGCCGCCATCAAACGCGCCCTCGATGGCGCAGCCGATATGCAGTTGGAGGGGCGAGTGGTCCCTGTTGTCCGGAGCCGGGCAGCTGGGATTTCGCGCTGCTGCAGCCTCTCAGACAAGATCAAGGTGTGGGCCTCAGTGACCGGCGTGGAGCCTGCTCCGCTCCTGAATTGCCTCGCGCGCCTATCGAGCGAGGCCCCCGTCCGGATCGCATCCCAGGTATTGGCTGCCAAACCATTGGAAGCGGTATCGCATGAGATCACCAAGACTAAGCCCTCCCAGGTGGCCAGAGAGCTCGAGTTCTCTTGAGCGAGCAGGCGCGGCCACGTCGTCAGCCTGAATAGGGGGCTGTCAAGCGGTCAGGTCGGCACGTACGTTGCGAACGGATCGTCGTTGAAATGGGCTTCATGTTGCGCCAGTCCGGGCAGCGCGGATTCCGGGCACGCTGCCCGCGCACGCCGACGCCGGTGTCACTGTGAAAGGGGCCGATCAACATGAGCACGTCCCTCACATAGTTTTCGACTTCGGCGAAGGTTCAGTGGGCACGCTCCAAACCAAATCAGTGCCGCAACGTTCATCGTGTTCTCGCGCCGTCTCAACATCGCGGTAAGGTCGGAGCATCGCGCAGTGCCGCGTTGTTACGTGGTCCGCACTTGCTAATTTGCTAAGGAACCTAGCAAGAAATAACGTCTTCCGTTGAGAAAGCGTGGGCGAATCCGGCACGGCGGATTCACTCACACCTTCTGATCGGGCGTGCGACCGCTCCAGGCCGCCACGGCCTCCGCCACCAGTTCATCGCCACGGCCCTCATAGCGCGGCGAATGGTGCAGGGGCACGAGCGATCGTGTTCCCACTCTCCGCGCGATCTCGCCTGCCTGTCGCGCGGTCAGCGATTACAGCTCCATCGCGCATCGTTATCACCAAGAATTGGTCGGAGGAAAGGAAGAATTCCGCTGCACGGAGTCACCTGGGCTGCCATGAAACGGCCAGTCGTCGAGACCGGCCGTCCGCCATCAGCGGCTCGCTTGACTCGGCCGAGCGAGCAGCAGTGCAGCGTTTGCCGTCGGTGACGGCTGTCACCTTCCTGGCGCCGCCGTGTACTCACACTCGCGGCCACAAGCGGGCGTCCGCAAGCGGCTGCTTTCGGAGCGCCCACCTTGCCAGCCCAAGGACGCACAGCGCGCCGAAGCGCGACTAGAGGGCATGTCGTTGCCTTGGGGTTGACGAACGATGCTGCAGTGGGTCGCATGCGGTCAAGCCCTGACGTATGGCATCCTTGTCGAGTGAATCAACGCTCAAGTCGAAACGCCACTCCGAGTACCGCAAGTCCCGCGGCTTTGCAGGCGCCACCCATGGATCCCGTGGCTGCTTACGAGATGCTCATGGGCACCGTTCGCGGTCGCCTCCTCATTCTCGACGTCGAAGACGAGAGCTCGTTGTACCGCGCAGAGCGCTTTGCCTTGCACGTCAGAAAGATTGTCGAATCCATGTCGTTCTCGGCTCTGAGTGCAACGGAGTTCAAGAATACGAGTCGCTTGCTCCAGCAACGCACCAAAGACGCGAGTCAGGTGCTCGCCTGGCTCGATCAGAAAAAGCTGTTGCGACTGCCTGAGGCGCAACGAGTGACTCCTTCGTCCGATCCCCGCTTCGGGGCTATCTGCGAAGGCAATGGGCCGGCGAATATTGGCGCGGCCAAGTTGCAGGGAATGTTTTCGCGTGCAAGCGCGTTGGTCCATGAGCGGCACCCAGAACGTCTTTCTCAAGAAACGCTCAAAAGAGAGATGCAGGAGCTCGAGAACGACGCACGGGCCCTTCGCCATTGGTTGTGGAGCCACATCGTATTTCTTGGTGGAAGTGGCTTCCTGGTGCAAATGGGTATGTTCGGTACCTCGAGTTTCATGACGCTGCTGACGCGTCAGAATCCTTAGAACGTAATCGAGGCGGACGTTCGGTGCCCATGCGACACCTCAGAGCTTGTACATCGCCTTCAGCTCACGCTGAAGCAGGTGAAAGCAAGCCTCGACGCGGCCATTCGGAAAGGCGGAATAGACGACGCCGCTTAGATTCGTCGGCACGTTCACGTTGTCCTCGTGCAAGAGGATCACGCGATCTCGACTGTACCGCCCTTGGAAGAACCCGATCTCGTGCATCACGTTCTCTCGAACTCGGGCCTCACCTTGCTCGGTCACGTCGTCGCCTGTCATCACGATCACCGCGCTGTCGCACTCGTCGGCCGTGTCGAGCAGCTTCTCAATGACCGTGCGACCCAGGTTTGGTTGCTGTGCCAGCTCGGCCGTCCTCAGCTGCACGTCGGTCTCGATGTAGTCTTTGACTGCGCGCCAGTCTTGCGCCCGTCCGTGTGTCACGAACACCCGCTGTGGCTTCTCTCGAACCGGCTGCTGTAGTTCGCTGTTCGCGCGAATCTCGAAGACTTGGTCGATGTCCCGAACCAGCCTTTCAAGCTGCTGTCGGCCAAAGAAGTTCGGCTTTGGGTCATTGGGCCCCGTAGCCATCTTTACCGAGGCCTCGGTTTCAGTGGCCTGGAAGTCACCGTACAGCTCGGGCAGTAGTACTCGCAGCTTGTTGATGTGCCCGTTCGCCTGCTCGAAGTAGTGCTCGACAAGTCCAGGCTCGTAGTTCGCACGCAACCGTGTCTCGCCTTGACTTCGGTTGCGCGAGACGTTCTCGTTCAGCAGGTCATCAAGCGACTTGCGGATGCCGGCCAGCTTGGCCATCAAGGTACCGACGTTCATGTGAGGTCCTCCAACCGCCTCCATTGTGCACATCGACAGGAGTGCGCGCCTTTTGCACCCAAGGCCCCTATCCCCGACGTGGGTCGGCAGTACATCATCAGTTCACCTGGTCGGAGCTTTGATGTCTTCGTCGCAGAAGTGGCGAACTCTGCGGTGGACAGTGGCTCACCTTCACGGCCGGATGTTTCTGACCTGAGGGCAATCGCAGCCAAGTAAGGCATGGAGTTCCTCAACCAATCTGCGTAGGTCAAGAGCGGTGACGCTACCCCGTCGCCCGAGCGGACCCGCACCGGAGTGGCCGTCGACGCGCGCAGATGCAGGTTCCGCTTCGCCGGACCACGCCGGCGGCGGCTGCTCGCCCTGAGCGTCGGGCCCAAGCATTGATCGGCAGCTTTGCGGCGTTGCGGCGCGCGGTTCGTAGGACCGCTGAGGGTCGAAACCGCGAGTTCGCGAGTTTCGGATGCAGCCGGTCACCTGCAATCTCGGCACGGTCGTCGGTTTCGATCCCCCAACGACCACTGACGCCGAACGTTTGCGATGAGAGGCTTGACCCGGCCTGCCGGGGCAAGTCCTCTCGATTGAAGGGTTGGACGAAGCCGCTACGCGGAGCAAACCCAAGCCGCTCGGCTATCTCGTAAGGTGGAGATTCACGCACTCGATTCTGAGGCGTGAATCAGATCC
>JAJKJU010000163.1 GCA_021153565.1 Rhizobacter sp. | reverse complement strand
CGTCAAAAGGCCCCTGATCTAGGCGCAAAGCGCAGCCATAGCCCGGGCTATGGCGAGCATTTGCAACGACGAGCAGGGGCCTTTTGACGTGATGAGCGGGCATGATCGAAATACTCTCAGCCTCTCAGGCAGGCGTCAGGCGCTCCTTGATGATCACCGAGCCGTTTTCCTGCGTCTCGACGATGCCGCGCTCTTCAAGATCCTTCATCACGCGGCTGACCATCTCGCGCGATGCACCTACCACCTTGGCCAAGTCTTGGCGCGACACCTTGTTGCGGATGATTTTGACCTCGCCGTCGCTCTCTGCCATGTCGAGGAGGGTGCGCGCCACGCGGCCGTACACATCGAGCAAGGCCAGCGATTCGATTTGGCGGTCGGCGTTGCGCAGACGCTGCACCAGGCCGCGGAGGATGGCGTACGACAAGCTGGAGTTCTCAGGCAGGCAGCGCGCGAACTCCGCGCGTCCGAGAATGAGCATGTCGGTTTGCACTTCAGCGCGTACTGTGGCCGAGTGGGGCTCGTTGTCGATGAGACTCATCTCGCCGACATAGTCACCCGGCTGCAACACCGCGAGGATGACCTCGCGTCCGCGGGAGTCGGCCGTCAGCACGCGGGCACGGCCGGTGAGCAGGATAAACAACGCATTCGATTTGCGTCCGTGCTCGACGATGATCTCGCCCCGACGAAAGCGCCGCTTGACGACGCTGTCGGCAATGCCCTGCGCCTGGTCGTTGGTGAGCATGGAAAAGAGAGGCACACGGCGGATCAGGTCGAGATTCGAAAGCATTGCCATATGGGAAGCTCCAGACGGTTGTTATCGCCATTGTTAGGCCGAGATCGTGAAGATGTCACGTACCTACAATTTGGCTATTGTCACCATTGCGGGCGTTGACGCCAGCGCGAGTGAACCCCATGTCAAACTCGCGCGTCACCCAATCCCCTCAGCCCATTTTCATTAAGCCCTTCTCATGAGCACCCCCCAGCATGCCAAGGTACTGATCCTTGGCTCCGGTCCTGCCGGCTACACCGCCGCCATCTACGCCGCCCGAGCCAACCTCCAACCCATGCTGATCACAGGCATCGCCCAGGGCGGTCAGTTGATGACAACGACCGACGTGGACAACTGGCCCGCCGACGTGAACGGCGTCATGGGTCCCGATCTGATGGAGCGCTTCTTGAAGCATGCTGAGCGCTTCAACACGAAGATCGTCTTCGACCACATCAACTCTGTCGATTTTAGAAAGCGCCCCTTCACCCTCAAGGGCGACTCGGGCGTCTACACCTGTGATGCGCTGATCATCGCCACCGGTGCATCGGCCAAATACATCGGCTTGCCTTCAGAAGAGGCCTTCATGGGCCGTGGAGTAAGCGGCTGCGCGACCTGTGACGGGTTCTTCTACCGCGATCAGGATGTGTGCGTGGTGGGCGGCGGCAACACCGCGGTCGAAGAGGCGCTTTACCTCTCCAACATTGCGAGCAAGGTGCACCTGATTCATCGTCGAGACAAGTTCCGGGCCGAACCCATCCTTGTCGACAAAATGAACGAGAAGGTCGCGGCCGGCAAGATGCAGTTGCATTTGTGGAACACGCTGGACGAAGTGCTGGGTGATACGTCGGGCGTGACGGGCGTGCGGATCAAGAGCACGCAGGACGGCTCGACCAACGACCTGACGCTCAAGGGCTGCTTCATCGCCATTGGCCACCGACCCAATACCGACATCTTCAAAGGTCAACTGGAGATGAACGACGGTTACATCGCGACCAGGGGCGGCCTCAACGGCTTTGCCACCATGACGAGCGTTCCGGGCGTTTTCGCAGCTGGCGACGTGCAGGACCACGTGTACCGCCAAGCCATCACGAGCGCCGGCACCGGGTGCATGGCGGCGCTGGATGCCCAACGCTTCCTGGATCAATAGGGCCGGTCAAGGCTGCAATTTGGCTACGCCCGGAATTCTGGCTATAATCGTCGTCTTTGCCGAATGCGGCTTGGTTTGGGTATGTTGTGAAACACGTACTCTTGCCTTGCAACGACGTCGGCCCTCAGGGTGATTATCAAGGCTGGCGATCACGCCGACCCTGCTCTGTTCACTGCGACACGAAACGAGATTCAAACGGAGAAGCGTCATGGCACGCGTCTGTCAAGTCACGGGCAAGCGCCCGATGGTGGGGAACAACGTCTCCCACGCCAATAACAAAACGAAGCGCCGCTTTCTGCCCAACCTGCAGTACCGTCGCTTCTGGCTCGAGACTGAAAACCGTTGGGTGCGCCTGCGCATCACCAACGCCGCACTGCGCCTCATCGACAAGGTCGGAATCGACCAGGTCGTCGCAGACCTCCGCGCCAAGGGCGAACTCTGAAAGACTAGGAGCAGATCATGGCAAAAGGTGGACGCGAAAAGATCAAGCTGGAATCCAGCGCCGGCACCGGTCACTTCTACACGACCGACAAGAACAAGAAGACCACGCCCGAGAAGCTTGAGATCATGAAGTTCGATCCCAAGGCTCGCAAGCACGTGATGTACAAAGAGACGAAGCTGAAGTAATAAGCAGCCACCTCGCAAAAACCCGCCCGACTTCTGGTCCGGTGGGTTTTTTGTTATTCCGGTAGCGATGAAGTCGGTGGGCTAGGCTGCCTAGGCGCCTAGGCGCCTAGGCGCACCCCGATCCCTGGACATCCTTCAGAGCTACGGGTTTAGAGCCACCATACCTCTCTCCCACGCCTGCGACATCTCGTCGAAGCCCGCAGAACTGTCCAGCGTCCGGCCGAAGTTCACCGCACGCGCAGCCTTGAAAATCAAAATCTTGCTGCCATTGGCAATGGAACGAAAGGCCTCGATCGGGGCGGCAAATTCTTCCGGGCCGAGCCAATCGAGGTGCTGGGCCACCAGCTCGAAGGCCGCGCCGAGCTGGCGAACGCCAGCAAACGCCCATCGGTGATATTCGGCAGGACCGGCCGCCTGAAGCCCGGGCAGGTCCCGCTCGAAACGCTCTTTGAAGCGCCCGATAGGATTGGTCGGCGGGCGCCGCGCGACGTGCTTGCGGAGAAAGCCACGCGACAAGCTCTTCAGCTCCGACTCCTCGCGCTTGAGCACCCGGTCGATGCGAACAAGCTCAGCGAACAACGGCAGGAACCCGGCATCGTCACCGTCAACGTCCAATCGAAACGTCTTCACGAAGTCCTCGCCCTGGAGCGTGAAGTAACCCGCATTGTGAAAATATCCCAGTCGCTTCGCTTCGACATCGATGTCGTTGAGAACGATGGTCGTCTTGGTGTGCTGACGCCGATAGTCGGTACCCGCGGTGTCGGGCAACCAAAAGGCATCCGCCTCAGTCGACAGCCACTTGCCCGCAGCGAGATGCTCAATGGCATGTTCGATAAGCGGGCGCCAGACAGTCAGTTCCTGCACGTCCACGCCGTAGAGCTCGCGCAGTTCGTCGTGTGACGGTTTGAAGAAGGTCCACTGGTCGCCTTCGAAGTCCGCCGCCAACGTGAATCCCATGCAGGCCCTGGGCTCAAGTCGAAGCGAGTGCAATATCTCGATCCACAAATCAACATAGCAGTTCTTCTCGACCCAGATGCAATCCTCGGCATGCAGCTCGTGCCGCTCGTAGGTGGCAACTTGCAGCGGTTCGATAACGGCGATCCGGCTCATGGCCACAAGAGTTCGCGCACCGAAGCAGGCCATTCGGCGACCTCGAAACCGTGGTGCTTGATGAGCGCGAGCGTGACGCGCTCAAGCCCAAAGCCGAGACAGGCCGTGCTCGCGACTGCGCCTTCGGCATCGCGGATACCGAAGGTCGAACTGAAATGGTCCTGGTGCCAGTTGAACGAGCAAATCGCGGTCGGCTTCTCCTCCGAGATCACCGGCACGAGGATCTCGAACTTGAGACGCTGGTCGCGCTGGCTGGCTGCCATCATCTTTCCTGCGCGGCCGAAAAAAGGATCGGACGCGACATCGCTCACCACCGGCAGTCCGAGCGAACGCAGCAACGCCAAGCCGCGGTCCAACCAGGCATTGCGCCATTCGACGACCTGGTCGGTGGCGCCCACACGGATGAACTCGCGCATGCGAAACGCCTGCAGACGCGTTGGCTCGTCGGAAGGTTCATGGCGATACACCCAGCCCAAGACCGTAACCAGCCGCCCCTTGCCCGGCAGGAGGCCGCTGAACATCGGATAGACCGGGTAGCACGCGGCCGGTGTCAGCATGACTTCGGTCGGAGCAAGCGTGTCCTCCCAGCGCTCGCCCGCGCGAACCTTGGCAGACAGGCCGAGTGCCTCTTGATCGGTACCGAAGAAGCTGTTGATCGATCCGCTCAAGTGCGGAAAGTTGTCCATGTACCCGACGCGCTCGATCAGCGAGCGCGGCACAATGGGGGGAAACATGAAGGTCTCGGCACCGTCGTCCTTGGCGGCGCGCGAGACCAGCGCGTTGAAGCGCTCGACGATGTCTTCAAAGGCCGCGCCGCGACCGTATCCGCCCTTCACGCTCGTGGGAACGATAAAGCGGTGCTTCACCAGTTCATCGTAAAAACCTTGCTGGTCATACACCACCGGCATACTCCTTCTGTCGTCCTGCGCGATCTCAAGCGTCCTTGAGCACGAGGAGCATTGAAGCGTTCTTCGCGGTCAGGCGTTCGTTGGAAATCATGAGCGACGCCGACAAAGCGTCGCGGTAATGACGGCCCACACTAAACGGCGAATCGTTCTTGTATGCCATCACGCCGATGATCTGCAAGGCGAGATGAACGAGCTGGGGAGCCGCCTCCGACGCTGAGATCTTGAGATTGTTCATCTTCAGCGCCCAGCCCATCGAGAGCAGTTCCTGCTCGCCATCTCCGTGCGCAACCATTTGGTCGAACTCGACCGCGGCACTGGACCAGCCATTGCGCATGCTTTGAAGCTCCGCCACGACCTCGGCCAACTGATGCGCCGCTGGCGGCAAGGTGCCCGGCTGCTTGCGTGCCTGCTCGCGCACGAATCGGGCCGCGCGATTGATCGCATCGGCGGCGATGCCCCACCACAACGAGGCCCACAGGATGTGCGAGTACGGCACCATCGTCATGGCTGAAGATTCCGCGAAGTCGCCAGGAAGAATCTGCTCGACGCCCGCGGATCCGATGAGTTCGCCGCCAGGGCTGCAGGTGCCACGCATGCCAAGAGTGTCCCAGTTTGTGGTCGGAGCGAATGTGTAGTCGTCCGCCTTGAACAGAACAAGCACCTGGTCGCTGTTGGGCGCGTCGGGCGCGCGGCGCGCCGTGACGAGCAGCGCATCGGCGTACTCACCATATGACACGGTCGTCGCGTTCTTACGAAGCGTGAAGCGGCCGCCCTCGGTCTCAACCGCACATATGCTCCAACGCGTCTCGCCGAAAGTGCCGACCTCCGAGGTCACCGAGCCGATCAGCAATTGCCGATCGGAAATTGCCTGCAGATAATTGCGGAAGAACACAGAGCCCATGCCGTGGCGCGCGAGGCAGCCGATCTGGATGTAGTGCATCGCAAGCACCATCCCGGTCGCGCTGCACGCCTGCGACAAAGTCGAACACAGCAGCGCCAACTCCATCATCGAACAACCTGCACCGCCCAGTTCGCGAGGCACCGGCGCCGACAGCACGCGGGCGGCCCGCAATGCGTCGACGGCCTCGTGCGGGAAGCGGGCCCGTGCGTCGACATCGGCCGCGTGGACGGCGGCGACATCTGTTGCGATGCCTTGCACAGCCACCAGCAGAGACTCAAAGCTGGGCATCATGGTTTTCCCTCTGTCATGGATATGCGTCGTCGGACGTTCGACCCATTCGTCGCTCAAGAATACGGACTGAGCGAGAACTGACTTTCGGACGACGCTGATTGGAACGGAATTCATGCCGCATTCGCCCCCCTCACTCGCGGTGTCTGGACAAGACGCATGACTTTTCGCGCACTCAGCGTCGACACGCATGGCCACTCGCAGCTGATCGTCGTGTTCTTGCATGGACAGGGTATGTCGCCCGAAGACCTGGTGCCCTTCGCTCAGGCCATCGGCCTGCCGGCTGTTCACCACTTTCTTCGCGGACCCTGTGAATTGTCGGACGGAGGGCGGGCCTGGTGGCCTCGCGATTCTGATTCCATCCAAGAGCGAACCGACCCACCTTGGGACTTAGCGGAGGAGCATCCGAGCGGACGAGAGGCAGCAAGGCGAGGCTTGGCCGACTATCTGCGAAGCATCGAACCGACGCGTCACGGCCGGCCAGTGGTTCTGATCGGCTTTTCGCAGGGCGGCATGCTCGCCTGCGATGCCTTGCTGCATGAAGAGATGGAGGTTCATGGACTTGCGCTCTTGTCGTCGTGCCGGATCGCCTTCGACGAGTGGCTGCCGCGATTGCCTCGCTTTCACGGCCTGCCAGTGTTCGTGTGCCACGGCCATAGCGACGAAGTGCTCAGCTCGCACGCGGGAGAAGCCCTGCGGGACGCCGTGCAGGCCGGCGGAGCGCAGGTGGAGTGGCTGTCGTTCGACGGCGCCCACGAAATTCCCTTGGTTGTATGGCGTCGTCTTCGCACTTTCCTGCGAAGGATCTCTGGCCGCGTGCCGGGCCATGCCAGGTAAGCCATTGGGTCATGCCCCCCCGCGGACAGGGGAAAGCCGTATCTACTTCAAACGCTGCGCCCGTGATAAAAACAATTGGTAGCACCTTATCCTTGACTCTCACCATTCCGTCATGAATTGGATGCCCTTTCTTTGCGATGAAAGCGCGCGCACCCTGGTGGGTTCGCAGCGCACTCGCGTGGGCATCGACATCGTGCAGATCAGCCGCATCGGCGAGTCCATCAGACGGTTCGGCGATCGCTTCCTGCTGCGCCTTTTCACCGCAGACGAATTGGCTTACGCCAGTTCTGTCCCAACCCTCATGGCCCAACGCCTGGCAGCACGCTTCGCTGCCAAGGAGGCTGCACTCAAGGCCTTCGACCTTTGCGAGGCAGGCATCGACTGGCGCGACATGGAGGTCTGCAGACTGCCCGACGACGCTTACCGCCTCATGCTGCATGGCAAGGCCGCAGCTATCGCAGGTGCATCAAACAACGACATCATGCTCAGCCTGAGCCACGACGGCGACTACGCCATGGCGGTAGTCGCCGCACCGCCCGCCACGATTTCATCTTTCTCGAACATCGCAGTCAGGTCATGAACGACACACTCACCATCGACCACGTGATCCGCACCGTGCTCAAGGACCACGGGCGGCTCAATCAGGACGCCCTGGCCATCGAACCCCATGCCGACCTTTACCAGGCCGGCATGACGTCGCATGCCAGCGTCAACGTGATGCTGGCGCTCGAAGGCGCGTTCGACGTGGAGTTTCCAGACCACATGCTCAAACGCAGCGTGTTTGCCAGCGTTCTGGCAATTCGCGAGGCGATTACTCAATTGCCGGGAGCGCGAGGCCCGCAATGAGCTTCGAGGCAGCACGCGTCACGAGCCATCAGCGCGAGCGTCTGGTTCGAGGCTGGGAAATTCGTTCGACACCGCCGGGGTTGGCCACTGATCCGTCGCAGCTTGCTGACCTGGGGCCGCATCCGTGGATCGAAGCCGGCCAGCTTGGCACGGTCGCCGCGATCCTTCGCGACGTCGGCGAATGGTCGCTGGACGCCGCGCCGCGCCGCTTCGATGGCGAAGAGTGGTGGTACCGCACGCAGTTCAGCACGCCGCCCCACGATGAAGCCGACGATCTTGTCCTCGGCTTCGACGGACTCGCAACGCTGGCTGACGTCTGGGTCAATGGCGAAAAGCTGTTCTCGAGCGACAACATGTTCATCGCCCACGAGGCCAATGTGCGTTCGCGTCTGCGCGCCGGGCGCAATGAACTGATCCTGCGTTTTCGTCCGCTCGATACAGCGTTGCAATCGCGTCGGCCCAGACCAGGCTGGCGCACGCCGATGGTCGAGAACCAGCAGCTTCGCTGGTTCCGCACCACCTTGCTGGGACGCACGCCCGGCTGGTCGCCCCCGGCTGCGGCCGTAGGTCCGTGGAAAGACATCTGGCTCGAACGACGCTCGCTCGTCGACCTGCGCAGCCTGCGACTCTCGGCTGCGGTGGACCGGACCGACGGCGTGGTGCAAGTGACGGCATCTCTCGTTCCTCACGGCGCGCAGTGCATCGATTCAGTGGCCATTGAACTGCAGCGCCACGGCACCTTGTACCGCTCTCTCCTTTCACGCGATTCAGGCAGCGCTCACGGCGGCGCATTGATGGTCCCTGAGGCATCCCTCTGGTGGCCGCACACGCACGGCGACCCGGCGCTGTACGAGGCTCGCTTGGCCGTCTCGATCGCCGGCCGAAGCGAGCCCGTGCTGGTCGACCTCGGCCGGGTCGGATTCCGCACCGTCACCGTCGACCGCTCCGGTGAAGGGTTCAGCCTGCGCGTCAACGGCGTTGCGACCTTCTGCCGCGGTGCGTGCTGGACGCCGTTGGACATCGTGACCCTTCGCGCCACGTCAGACACCTACCGAGCCGCGCTGCAACAGCTGCGCGACAGCGGCATGAACATGCTGCGCCTGAGCGGCGCAATGATCTACGAGGACAACGCCTTCTTCGACGCCTGTGATGAATGCGGCGTGCTCGTGTGGCAGGACTTCATGTTCGCCAACATGGACTACCCGAGCGAGCCTGGCTTTCTCGCTTCGGTCGAACAGGAAGTGCGACAGCAACTCTTGCGATTGCAAGCGCGACCTTCGCTGGCCGTGCTCTGCGGCAACAGCGAAGTCGAGCAGCAGGCCGCGATGTGGGGAGCATTGCGCGAGCGCTGGACGCCCGAACTCTTCCATCGACACATCGCCCAGTGGGCCGCCGATCTGCTGCCCACCGTCCCGTACTGGCCATCGAGCGCACACGGCGGCGCCTTCCCTTGCCAGGGCAATGTGGGCACGACTTCCTACTACGGCGTAGGTGCCTATTTGCGCCCGCTCGACGATGCGCGCCGAGCGGACGTGCGCTTTGCCACCGAATGCCTCGCGTTTGCCAACGTTCCCGAAACCGCCACGCTGGCACGCATGCCGGGCGGCGAATCGCTTCGCGTCACGCACCCGGGCTGGAAGGCGCGCGCGCCGCGCGACCTGGGCGCAGGTTGGGATTTCGAAGACGTCCGCGATCATTACCTTGAAACACTGTTTCGAGTCGATCCAGCCAGGCTGCGCCACACCGATCACGAGCGATACCTCGCGCTGAGCCGTGTCGTCACCGGCGAAGTCATGGCCGCCATCTTCGCGGAATGGCGTCGCGGCGAATCGAACTGCGCAGGCGGGCTCGTGTGGTTCTTGCGCGATCTGTGGGCGGGCGCCGGCTGGGGATTGCTCGACGACAGGGGTGTCGCCAAGGCGGCGATGCATTGCCTGAAGCGCGTTCTGCAGCCCGTGAACGTGAGCATCACCGACGAGGGTTGCAACGGTCTCTTCGTCCATGTCGCCAATGAAGGAGCCGCCTCGCTGCACGCAAAGTTCGACATCGCCGCCTACAACGAATCCGCTGCGCTCGTCGCCCACGCACAGCGCGACATCTGCGTCGACGCACGCAGCACTTCCTCCATTCCGAGCGTCGAACTATTCAACAGCTTTCTCGACCTCTCCGGTGCCTATCGATTCGGCCCCCCGCCTGCACAAGTCGTCGTCGCGAGACTGCGCGATACGGCCGACAGGGTCTTGTCCGAGTCATTCCATTTTCCGAGCGGGTTGTCGGCGCAACGGGAAGACGACATCGGCTTGGGTGCGGCAGTGACGGGACGCTTCGAGGGAGGCATCGAGTTCACGATTCACACCGAACGTCTCGCGCAGAACGTCTTCATCGAACTCGCGGGCTATACCGCCGAAGACAACTACTTTCATCTCGCGCCGCGCCGGACGCGCAGCGTTCGGCTTCGTGCCCACGCTGGGGGCACGGCGCGACGCGGCAGCGTGCAGGCGCTGAACTCGCGACGTGTGGCGTCGTTCGAGGTGGCCTCGTGAGCACGGTCCGGTCGGAGAGCCTCTACTTCGGGTCCGCAGGACGCGAATCCTTCGCATGGCTGCATCGCGTCGAGCACCCGGCGTCCGTGGGCCTGGTCATCTGCAGCAGCTTCGGACGCGAGGATCTTTGCCTGCACCGCAGCCTTCGCCATTTCGCCCAGTCCGCCGCCTCGGCAGGCATTGCCGCGCTGCGCTTCGACTATCCGGGATCGGGCGACTCCGCCGGCAGTGAGTTTGCGCCGGACCTCGTCGCAACCTGGATTTCTTCGGTGGCCGACGCCGTGAAGACATTGAAGGAGCAGACCGGCGTCACAGACGTGTGCCTGCTCGGTGTGCGCCTCGGTACTCTGCTGGCGGCATGCGCTGCATCCAGGTGTCAGGACATCGCGGGCCTGGTGGCGATTGCGCCGGTGACGAGTGGCCGGAGCTATGTTCGCGAGATGCGAGCGTACTCCCTCGCTGCGACCTCCTTCGGCTGCAAGGTCCCCGCACCGCGGCCCGACCATTTGCTGGAGGCTGGCGGTTTCGCGATGGACCTCGCGACTCAGGAGTCCCTGAGTCACATCGACCTGATGATGGACAGTGCGCCCCCGGCCTATCCCACCCTCATCGTCGAGCGTGACGATCTGCCGGCCAATGATCGCTGGCTGGAGCACCTTCGCAGCATTGGCGCGATCGCCAAGTCGGTCTCTATCCCCGGCTACTCCGGCATGGTGCGCGAGTCGACGCCGCAACACACCGAAGTGCCCGCGCAGATGATCGAATCGGTTGTCTCGTGGGTCGGACAGCTGCAGCCCCGGGTCGATCGACTGACGCAATCATTTCTTTCGACGGTTCGCATCTCCGACAGACTCACCTGGTCCTCGCCTGGCGTACCCGATCTGGTCGAACAGGTCGTCAACATCGGTGCAGACTCCCGCTTGACGGCACTCATCACTCGGTCCGCGGCTGCATCGTCGCAGCGAGCCATCGTCCTTCTTTCGGGCGGAGCCGACCGTCGCATCGGCCCCGGGCGTCTGTACGTCCGCCTTGCGCGAGAGTGGGCGGCCAAAGGTTTTGTGGCCCTGCGGCTGGACGTCTCTGGTATTGGAGACAGCCCGCCACCGGACGGCTTCGAGGAGAACGTGCCTTACCAAGCCCAGGCGCTTGACGACGTCGATGCCGCAGTGCGTTATCTGCACGAGACCCACCGGGTAAGCCATTGCCAGCTCGTCGGGCATTGCTCAGGTGCATACAACGCCTTCAGGTCAGCCGTGGCGGGCGCCGCAGTGGACGCTATCGTCATGATCAACCCCTTGTTGTACCTGTCCGTCGGCGATGCGGCCGTCGATCTGATCGTGAAACAGACGGTGGTCGTTCAATCCGTTCGGGGGTATCGGCGCAACCTTTCGAACTGGTCGCGTTGGTGCGCCCTCGCCACCGACCCGGCAAAGGTTCTTCGCGTACTCTGCACCGTGCTCGACATGCTGCACGCCAAGGCGACACGACGACTTCGCGACACACTGCGCATGCTCGGCGTTCAATTCCGTGACGACCTGCCCACCGAGTTGCTCACGCTGGCCAAACAGAACGTACAGCTTCGCTTGGTCTTTGCCGATGGTGAATACGGCGAGTCGCTGTTGTGGTCACTGGGTGGCGCCACGGTCAAGCGGCTGCTGCGTTCTGGAAAACTCACAATCACGGCAAGCGAGGGCGCCGATCACTCGTACACCTTGCTCCAAGATCGCGACGAGCTGTCTCGCACACTCACGACGCTGGTCGATGCACCCGCGAGCGTCGAAGCGCAACAAGGATCAACCTCTGCGAAGGCCATTTTCGACCTACAGAGGGATGGCGTAGAGCCAAGTCCACCACCAACTAAGCGGGCCTGCTGAGCAGCAGGCCCTATGTTCTTGCTAAGGACATGGCCCGGAATAATTTTCCGTTTTGGGGGCGCAGGGCGGGATGCGAAGGCGCTCCTCGCTTGTGTGGCGAGCCATACAAGCGAGGAGCAACGCCGCAGCGCGCCCGCCCCGCGCCCCCAAGCGGGAAATTGTTTTGGGCGATGTCCTAAGAGGCTGAGATCACCTGGATCAACCGTGCGCGGCGCGTAGCTTGAGTGCGAATTCCTCAAGCGCAGCGATACCGCTCTCCTCGGCCTTCTTGCACCACGCCTGTAAATCGGCCACCAATTGTTCGGCCGACACGTTCGTGCGAGTCCACAACTGGCGAAGTTCTTCGCGCATGGCGACGAGCTTGGTGAGCACTGCGTTTTCTGCACACGCATTCGCGACCTGCGTCTTCACCTCGCGCGGGATCTGGTCTTCGTCGCGATGCAGCCAGCGCTTGGCCAAGCGCATCTCCTTCCACTTCGAGGTGTTCTCGGCACCCTCGGCCTTCAAACGCGCCAGCTCGACGCGGCAGGCGCTGCGCAAGTGCTTGGCGTACTTGGCCATCACTTCGTAGCGGTTGGCGATGACCGCTTCTAGCGTCTGCGAATCTGCAACGGGCTTGATCTTGCCAAGTTTCAGGCTCGGGACGGTCTTGCGGACTTTGGCCCAGCCGAGCATTTCGAGGCCGCGGATATAGACCCAACCAATGTCGAACTCGTAGGACTTGACCGACAGCTTGGCCGAGGTCGGGTAAGTGTGGTGGTTGTTGTGCAACTCTTCGCCACCGATGATGATGCCCCACGGCGAAACATTGCGCGATGCGTCGGCCGCCTCGAAATTGCGATAACCCCACCAGTGGCCGATGCCGTTGATGATGCCGGCGGCGGTGATCGGGATCCACAGCATCTGTACAGCCCACACAGTCAAGCCGATGGCGCCGAAGAGCATGAGGTTGATGATCAGCGTGATGCCGACGCCTTGCCACGCGAAGCGGCTGTAGAGATTGCGCTCAACCCAGTCATCGGGCGTGCCGTGACCGAACTTGGCAAGCGTTTGCTGGTTCTTGGCTTCGGCGCGATACATCTCGCTACCGGTGAGCAAGACCGCCTTGATGCCGCGCGTTTGCGGGCTGTGCGGGTCTTCTTCGGTTTCGCACTTGGCGTGGTGCTTGCGGTGGATGGCGACCCATTCCTTGGTCACCATGCCTGTGGTGAGCCACAGCCACAGGCGGAAGAAATGCGAGGGAATGGGGCCGAGGTCGAGCGCACGATGCGCCTGGGCTCGGTGTAGGAAAACTGTGACGGACGCAATCGTGATATGGGTGGTAATCAGCGTGTACAGGACTATCTGCCACCAAGCCATACCGGACAGGCCATTGGCCATCCAGTTGATCAAACCATCCCGAATCGAAATCAGTACATTCATGAAATTGCCTTCGTGCCGTCACTGTCGGCGGGTGGCAGATTGTACCGGGACGACTTTTAAATGCCCTCGGATACTACAGGGTATGCCGCGACCAAATCACGCGATTTGATGTCGATCAGGAAACCATCAACTACGTTCCCAGGCAGCGGCAAAGAATCCGTCGGTGGCGTGCCGATGCGGCCACAAACGAAGGAATTGGTCACGAACGACCGTGGACGCATTGGCAACGTGCGCCTTCTCGAGCACCTCGGATGCTTGAAGGGTTTTGAAGTTGCGCCCCTGGGCTTCAACGAATGCATTCGCGACGGCTTCGTTCTCATCTTCAAGGAGGCTGCAGGTGGCGTAGACCAGCCGGCCGCCCGGCTTCAACAGCCGCGCTGCGCTCGCGAGGATGGCAGCCTGCTTTGCCTTTAGCTCTTCGATGGCTTCGGGCGATTGCCGCCACTTCATGTCCGGATTGCGGCGCAAGGTGCCAAGGCCGGAACAGGGTGCGTCGACCAGCACTCGATCGATCTTGCCGGCCAAGCGCTTGATGCGGTCGTCGCGTTCGTGTGCGATCTGCACCGGATAGACGTTCGACAAGCCGCTTCGCGCCAGGCGCGGTTTCAGGGCGGCCAGTCGGTGGCCCGAGGTATCGAACGCGTACAGCCGCCCCGTGTTGCGCATGGACGCACCAAGCGCGAGTGTCTTGCCGCCGGCCCCGGCACAGAAGTCAACCACCATCTCGCCGCGCTTGGCATCTGTCATCAGCGCGAGCAACTGGCTGCCCTCGTCTTGCACTTCGACCTCGCCCTGAGTGAAGACGTCGAGCTTGCTGAGCGCCGGCTTACCCTGGATGCGAAGCCCCCATGGCGAATACGGCGTGGCCAGCGCCTCGATGTTGGCCTTGGCAAGCGCCGCCTGCACCTCCTCGCGCTTCGCCTTGAAGGTGTTCACACGAAGATCCAGAGCCGCCGATTGGTTGAGGCTGTCAACCAGCGGCCAGAACTCGTCGCCAAGCGCCACGCGCAAGGGGTCGGCCAGCCATTCCGGCAGGTTGTGGCGCAACTTCTCAGGCAACGAGGCACGATCGACCAGCTTGACCTTTTCCAGCCACTGCTGTTCGTGCTCATTCAAGGCAGCGCGCAAAAAGCCTTCGTTGCCTTGCCAGCCCAGGATTGCAAGTCGCCGCTCCATTTCACCCTTGCCTGATTGGGCAAGGTGCTGATACAGAAGGCGATTGCGCAGCACGTTGTAGGTTGTTTCGGCGAGCGAGTGGCGTTCGCGGGCACCAAGAGCTCGGTGTTCGCGGAAGAACGCCGAGACGATGCCATCGGCGGGCGAGTCGAACTGCATCACTTTGTGCAGCAAATCGGTGGCGAGTTCGAGAAGGGCGTTCGGATGCATGGGCGCGATTATCCTTGCGGCACCATGAACGACACCGACCAGACCCCGCGCCCTTCGACAACAAGGGGCCGCTATCGACACTACAAAGGTGGCGAATACGAAGTCATGGGCGTGGCGCTGCACAGCGAAACGTTGGAGCCGCTGGTGGTCTACCGGCCGCTCTACGAGTCGGGCTGGTGGGTTCGTCCACATTCAATGTTCTACGGCGAGGTCGTAATCGACGGCAAGACGATGCCGCGGTTCACCCTGGTCGCAGCCGCTTGAGAGGCTGAGTCGCATGGCCAACCACTTTCGGGCCCGCCCCCGCATGCTGATTGCCGCTGCAGTCGGCCTCGCCATCGGAAGCGCGATTCCGTACGGCAGCGTGGTCACGCGCTCGCTCATCGGCTGGAATGCGGGCGTGTGGCTCTACCTTGTACTCGTCACCCTCTCGATTTACCGGGCAGACCACAGCAAACTGCGCCGCGTCGCGTCGGCCCATGCAGAGGGCGCTATCACCGTGTCGGTAATGATCGTCCTGGCCTCGCTGGCAAGCATCGCGGCCATCGTGCTCGAACTCGCCGCCGCCAAGGCTGGAGGTAGACCGGCGGCCCTTCCCCAAGTGGTGTTGACACTCGTCACCGTGACAGGGTCATGGCTCCTGCTGCCCACGCTCTACACGCTCAACTATGCGAGTCTCTACTACAACGTCAACACCGGGACGGGTAGTCTGGTGTTTCCCAACACGGACGCGAGCTTTCAACCGCACTACGCCGAGTTCCTCTACTTCTCGTTCACCATTGCAGTGGCTTTGCAGACGGCAGACGTGGCCATCACGAGCAAGCCGATGCGGCTCGTGGTGCTGAGCCAGTCAGTGCTGTCCTTCGTGTTCAACACGACGGTTCTCGCTTTCATGGTCAACATCGCGTCAGGGCTGTTCTAGTGCTGCGCCCAGAAACGTTCAGACCAGCAACTGGGTTTCGCCGGCGGCATGCGTGATAACGCCGTTTTCCTCGCGCAGCAAGCCTTCCACCAGCCATCGCACAGCGCGCGGATATATCACATGCTCCCGCGACAACACGCGGGCAGCCAACGTGTCTTCGGTGTCGCGTGGCAGAACCGGCACCACCGCCTGCGCGATGATCGGCCCGTGGTCGAGCTGCGCAGTCACGAAATGCACTGTCGTTCCGGCAAGCTTGCACCCGGCCTCGATGGCTCGCCGATGTGTGTGCAGCCCGGTAAAAGAAGGCAGCAGCGACGGATGGATGTTCACCATGCGTCGCTCGAAGCGAGTCACGAACGCCGGAGACAGGATGCGCATGAAACCAGCCAGCACAACCACGTCGGGCGCGAAGCTCTCGATGACATTCGCCAGCTCCGCGTCAAAAGCCAGCCGATCCTCGAATGCTTTGTGATCGACCACCGTGGCGGCGATGCCATGGCCTTTCGCAAAAGCCAGCCCTGCGGCGTCGGGCCGGTTGCTGACAACCGCCGCGATTCGCGCATTCCAGCCTTCGCTCGCGCACGCACGCACGATCGCCTCCATGTTGGAGCCGCGGCCGGAAATCAGGATCACGATGTTTTTCATGGCGGGCGAAAGTGTAGCGGCCACCTACAATCCAGCCCTCTACCGAGATCTCACGATGAACCAGCGAGTCCTCTCCGGCATGCGCCCCACCGGCGCCCTGCACCTCGGCCACTACCACGGCGCCCTCAAGAACTGGGTTCGCCTGCAGCAAAACTACGACTGCTTCTACTTCGTGGCCGACTGGCATGCGCTGACCACGCACTACGAAGATCGCGAGATCATCGAGCGCAATGTCTACGACATGGTGATCGACTGGCTCGCCGCCGGCCTCGACCCGGAGAAGGCAACCATCTTCATCCAGAGTCGCCTGCCCGAGCACGCCGAGCTCTTCACACTGCTTTCCATGGGCACGCCCTTGTCTTGGCTCGAGCGCGTGCCGACCTACAAGGACCAGATGGAAAAGCTGAAGGACCGCGATCTCGCAACCTACGGCTTCCTCGGCTATCCGCTGCTCCAGGCAGCCGACATCCTCATCTACAAAGCCGCGTACGTTCCGGTGGGCGAAGACCAGGCGCCACACGTCGAGATCACGCGCGAGGTGGCACGTCGCTTCAACCACCTGTACGGCCGCACGCCGGACTTCAACGCGAAAGTGGGTGCAGCTCTCGCGAAGGTGCCGAAGGACGATGCGCGCTATCTCGAGAAGCAGCGCCGTGACCATCAGCAAGAAGGCAAGGCCGAGGCCCTGGCGAAGGGCGAGGCCATGATTCGCAAGGCTGCCGCAGGTGTGCCGGGCTGGACCCCCGAGGACAGCGATTTGCTGCTCGGCCACCTCAGGGGCACTGGCAAGTCAATCCTGCCTGAACCCGCAGTGCTGCTCACGGAAGCGAGCAAGCTGCCCGGCCTTGACGGCGAGAAGATGAGCAAGAGCTATGGCAACACCATTGCCATGCGCGAGGAGCCCGCTGAGGTCGAGCGCAAGATCAAGCGCATGCCGACCGATCCGGCGCGCGTGCACCGAAGCGATCCGGGCAATCCGGAAAAGTGCCCGGTGTGGCAATTCCATCAGGTGTATTCGGACGCTCCGACCAAGGAGTGGGTGGTCAAGGGCTGTACGACGGCGGGCATTGGTTGCCTTGACTGCAAGCAGCCGGTGATCGACGCAATCAAAAAGGAGCAAGAGCCATGGCGCGAACGTGCTGAGGCTTACCTCACCAATCCGAAGCACGTGCATTGGATCGTCGAGGTTGGCACCGAGCGGGCTCGCACGGCGGCGCGCGAGACCATGCGCGACGTGCGCGCGGCGATGGGGCTCGTATATTGATTTTGTAGGGTCTAAATGCGAAGGTCCGAGCATCCTGTCGAATGATGCGGCGCGGAGCATTGATCAGTCGATTGACGATCGCGTGGATGCGCTTTGCCCACCTACGAGTTTTTGATCCGCAGTCTCGCGTTCTTGTCGGCCGCCACCTGCGCATGTCCCTCTGACACTCCTGAAAACTCGGCCTCCAGCGCACCGAGAAACACCCGCGTCCTTGCAGGCATCAATCGCCTGCCGGGGAAAACCGCCCATGCCGACACCTCCGGCAACGTCCAGTCGTCAAGAACGGGCCCCAGCTCACCGCTTTTGACGCAAAAATGGTCCGTTACCGCGGCGGCAATGCCGAGACCAGACCTTGCGAGCCACATCAACAACTCAGGTGAATTCGCTGTCGCCCGCCCCGGCAGCCCCCCACCCAGGAGATCGACATGACCGCCACCAACACTCTCGTCCGCCATGACAACCTGACGCATCCGCGCACGGTGGAACGACTGGTGGCGGGCGAGGCCACCTCCGACGGTGCAGGCGTCAAGCTCACCCGCGTGCTGACGCAGCCTCTGCAGCGCCGGCTCGACCCATACCTGATGCTCGATTCCTTCGGCACTGACCGTGCCGAGGACTACATCGGCGGCTTTCCTGACCATCCGCACCGCGGCTTCGAAACCATCACCTACATGATCTCGGGCCGCATGCGCCACCGCGACAGCGCGGGCCATGAGGGCTTGCTTCAAAACGGCGGGGTGCAGTGGATGACCGCCGGCCGCGGTGTCGTGCATTCGGAGCTGCCCGAGCAGGAAGATGGCCGCATGGAAGGTTTCCAGTTGTGGCTCAACCTGCCGGCCAAGGACAAGATGAATGCGCCCTGGTACCGAGACATCCAGAGCGATCAGATCCCTGAGTTCACGACCGATGCAGGCGTCACAGCGCGCGTGATCGCCGGGATGAGCCATGGTGTCGAAGGTGCGGTCCAACGCGAGGGGACGCAGCCGCTGTATCTCGACCTGCACTTCGAAGCGGGTTCGCAGTTTGCACAAGCCCTGCCAGCTTCACACAACGCATTCATCTATGTGTACCGCGGGGAGCTGCGTGTGGGCGACGAGGCGGTGCCTTCGCAGCGAATGGCGATTCTTCGCAATGATGACGGTGCAGATGGCGTGGTCCTCCGTGCAGACGCGCCATCACGGGCCCTCCTGATCGCGGGGAGGCCGCTCAACGAACCGATCGCGCAGTACGGCCCGTTCGTGATGAACATGAAGGAAGAAATCTTCCAGGCGGTGCAGGACTTCCAGGCGGGCAAGTTCGGCAGCTGATGCGCCTCCCCCTTCCCCCTTGCGGGCGAAGCGTGCGGGTTTACCGCCAACATCTTCGCCTTTGCTATCCCAGTACCTCCTGCATGTCTTCGATCAGCTGATTCAGCGTTGCGGCCAAGGCATTGCCCAACCCGACAATGGTTTCCGTTCCCGATTGAAGTCTTATCGCGGCATTAAGGGCTGCCGCCTTTTCCTCGACCCACACTCCCCCCAAGTTGCCAGCAGACCCTTTGAGGTCATGTGCCGTGTGTTCGAGCGCCGCCAGATCCTCAGCTGCGATGGCGTCGGTGAGTTGCCGCGCCGTGCCGCTCGCGGTGCCGATCAGCATCCTGAGCAGACGCAGATAGCCGGCGCCGTTGCCGGACATGCGTGCCAAGCCCTGCGCCACGTCCAGGCCCGCAATGGCCTCCAGTCGTCGCAAGGTCGCTGCCGGATCGGCAGGTGAAGTCGCGGCGCTTGCCTGCGTGCTTCCCGCAGCGAAAGACGCTGCGCGAGAGGCGGGGCTCAACCACTGGAGAATCGTCCGGTAAAGGACTTGGGGATTCACGGGTTTGGCGATGAAGTCGTTCATGCCTGCGTCCTTACAGTCATTGCGGTCGTCACTGAATGCGTTGGCAGTCATTGCCAGAATGGGCGTTGCCGCGTGACCGGGCAACCGACGAATCGTTGTCCAGGCCATTCATCTGAGGCATTTGCATATCCATCAGGATCAGATCGTAGGCGCCGCGTCCGGCCATCTCCACCGCTTCGCGGCCGTCGCGGGCGACATCCACCGCCAAGCCGACCGCATGCAAAAGTTCGAGCGCCACCTCCTGATTGATCGGATCGTCTTCGGCCAACAGCAGCCGGGAACCACCGAACTCCCGGCGAAGTTTTGCTTCGGCAGGTTCTGTCCGTTCGACCGAGGCTGTCATGACCCCATGACCACGGTGCAGGACCGCAGAAAACCAGAAGGTGCTCCCTTTGCCAAGCTCGCTTTGGACGCCAGCATCGCCACCCATCAAGACGGCCAACCGTTTGGTGATCGCCAAGCCGAGGCCTGTGCCGCCGTACTGGCGAGTGGTCGAGGTATCGGCCTGTTCGAAGGCCCTGAAAAGACTGGGCAGCTTGTCGGCGGCTATGCCAATACCAGTATCCTTCACCTCGAATCGCACCCGCAATTCGTCGCCTCGCTCGTCGAGCAGAATGGCGCGCACGAGGATGCGCCCTTGTTCCGTGAACTTGACGGCATTGCCGACGTAGTTGAGCAAGGCCTGACGCAATCGGGTGGCATCGCCGCGCAACCACAACGGGACACCGTTCGGATCCACGTCGATGACCACGCCCTTGGCCTGCGTCGCGTCGCCAAACAGCGAGCGGACGTGATCGAGGACGGCGCTCAGCTCGAAATTCTCTTGTTCGATCTCAAGCTTGCCGGCTTCGATCTTGGAGAGGTCGAGAATGTCATTGATGACGGACAGCAGGTGGTTGGCAGCGACACCGATTTTCTCGAGACGTTCACCCTGCTGGGGCGTGGGGGAGGCACGCCGCAGCAGATGGGTCAGGCCGATGATGGCGTTCATCGGCGTGCGGATTTCGTGGCTCATGTTGGCCAAGAAGGCACTCTTGGATCGATTCGCGGCGTCGGCCGCATCCCGCGCCCGGAGAAGTTCCACCGTGCGCTGATGCACTGACTCTTCCAACTGATTCTTGTAGCGAAGCAAGGCTTCTTCCGCTTGCTTGCGCTCGGTGACGTCCATTCTGATCCCCAGCATCCGCGTCGCCTTCCCCTCCTGATCGCGTTTGATGCCGAATCCCTGGACATGCTGCCACCGGTAGGTACCGTCGGCGTGGCGCATCCTCGCCTCATACTCATAGTCCGCGAGACTCCCGGCCATCACTTCCCGCATTTTTCTGGCAAAGAGTGCCCGATCATCTGGGTGCAGCCGCTCCACCCATGCCGCCCGGTCTCCCGGCCCACTTGTCGGCTCGTAGCCAAGCATGGTGTAGTAGGTGGGGGAGGCTGACCACTGATCGTGTTCCACGTCCCAGTCCCAGGTACCGATACGGGTCGCCTCCAGGGTCAGACGCAGTCGCTCTTCCCTTTCCTGCAATGCCTCATGAGCCAGGGCATTCTCCAGCGACGTTGCCGCCTGGGCCGCAAGCAGTTCGAGAATCGCCAGCCGATCCGGCGTGAAGGCGTGCGTGGCGAGATCATTTTCAAGATAAAGCACTCCGATCAGCCGCGTCTGCTTGACGAAGGCCTGCTCCAGAAAGGGCAGGCTCGTTGCAAAGTGTTTGCACCAGCCGATGATGGCAATTGAATGAAGGAACAGACCTACTCCTCTCACCGGGCCCGCGCCAGGGGTTCGCGCGTTCAGTTCGATGGCCATCTCGGAGAACTTCTGAGCAGTCAGGATGTTGCGGATGTCCCCAGCAAGAGCCATGGCATAGGCCGCGTAAAGATGTGACGATTCATCGCCGTGCCCGCGCTGCAAACAGATATTGACCGCCTTGGCGGTGAAGAACATCCAGATGTCGGGACGCACGAGGAAGACCAGTGGTGTGGCGTCGGCCAAGAGGCCGATCAGGGTCCGTGTCTCTGCATCGCTGGCAAGCGGGATGTCAGCCAAGTCCTCGATACGACGCCCGCGAAGGTTTTCGGGGACAAGATCGAACTCGGCCTCCGTCGCCACGCGGGCATCTTCGTCGACCGCCGGAAACGTCACCCCGAGAAACCGCAGGGCCTCGAACGCTGCCTCCAGGGCTTCCGGGAAGCGCCCGGAGAGTTGGTAGAGCCGCAGGCGTAAGCGGTAGGCCTTGGCACGGTCGAGCTGGGAACGTGCCGTCTCCAGGGCTGCGGTCAACAACGCGTCGGCTCGCTGGTGATTGCCGACGAGGTATTCGCATTCGGCCAATTCCAGGAACAGCGCCAGACTCTCGACGTAGCATTCGTTCCAGTGATCCGCCGGCAGGAGTCCCATCGCCTGCGCCAGATAGCGCCGCCCCGATGCATAGGCGGCAGCGGCTCGCGCTCGCCTTGCGGCCACCGTGTTGATCCGACGCAGCGCCACCCTTTCTTCGGCGTCGGTGACAAGCTCGACGCTGCGGTTGAACTGATCGACGATATCGAACACCCGTTCAGCCAGCACGTCTTGCGGATATTGGGCGAGGAGCAAGCGGCCGATCTTCAGGTGAAGTTCTTTGCGGCGAGCTTCAGGAAAAAGCTCGTATGCCGCTTCCTGCACGCGGTCGTGCAGGAAGGCGTATGTGGTGCTCTGGCGCAGGATCGGTCCAGCGCGCACGGCATCCCAAAGTGCGGCATGAAGCGCCTCTTCGGATTGCCCACAGACCGTTGCCAGAGTGCCAAAATCCGCAGCGTTGCCCAGGCAGGCGAACTGCTTCAGCGCTTCCAGCGTCTCCGAAGGCAGGCGACCAAGCTTTCCAACGATCAGATCGACGACATTGTCCGTATAGCGCTTGGCGCGGATGCTGCCCAGGTCCCAGTACCAGCCCCCGGTGCCCGCGTCGAAGGTGAGCAGCTTCTCCTCGGTCAGTGCGGTCAGGAACTGAATGGCGAAGAATGGATTGCCGCCAGTCCTTTCATGTACCAATTGAGACAAGTCCAGCGCGCGCGTAGTCACAGCGAAGCGCGTCGGCGACGAGGTGGGTCAGGTCATCGATTGTCAGGGGGGCGAGCACGATCTAGGACATCGACCTTGGCCTTGTGGATAGCATCGAGCATTCGCCTCAGCGCATGCGTTGGGCCAACCTCGTTGTCACGGAAGGCGCCGATCAGCAAAAGGTGGTGCGGTTCTTGTCCGATCGCCAGTTGTTCGAGCGGGTCGAGCGTTGCCGCATCCAGCCATTGAAGATCGTCGAGGAACAGGACCAGCGGATGCTCTGCGGCCCAAGAGCAGCAAAACCGATGTAGGCGCCGGTCCGCAATCTTGTGGCAATGCCAGCCATCAAGCTTTCCCTCACCTCCGCACAGATCCATGCGCGTTCGATGCGGGGAACGGCTTCATGCTGGAGTATCTAACCGCCAGACGATCGTTTCGCCAAGAAATACCCACACAGGGTCAGTTGATAGTCCAGGCGCTTGATGACCTTGCGCGAGGTCGATGATGCGAAGCGCCGCCCGCAAGCGAGGCTTGGCCTTGTCCTGACCTTGTCAAAGAAGGCACTCGAATCGGGGCTATCCTTGGCGCCCGCTTTCTCGTTCCCCCCATGGCCGGCATCCACATCACCGACATCGAGTCCGCCATCAACTGGTGGCGCGACAAGAAGCCCTCGCCCGACGGCATCACGGCCTGCGCGGAGGTGCGTGCGCTCGCCGAGGTATACGCATTGATGGTGTACTACCATGAGCATCTTTGCGACGAAGACAGCATGCCGCTGAAGGCGCGCGACGCCTGGATCGCCTGGTATGCGTCCACCCCCGACGCGCCGTGCATCGCGATCTGCTCGACCAGCCAGGGCGACAACGTCTGCAAGGGCTGCGGCCGCACCTTTGATGAAGTGCAGCACTGGCCGGTGATGACCCCGGCCGAAAAGCGCATGACGTGGCGTCGCATCACCATGGAAGGCACGGCCTGGCGTTTCAACCGCTATTCCGAACGTGCACGCGAGGCGACGGGCGTTGATCATCCCCCCGCAGAGAGTCTCGAAAGGCCCGCACACACGCCGGAGTCGGCGGCTTGAGTGCCGCATTGCCCGAGCAGAGAACGCGCAAAGGAATCCTTCACGACGCGCGACGCATCGCCGCGCTCGCATGGCCACTTTTCTTCGGCCAGCTGGCAGTGCTTGCCTTCAGCACGGTCGACACGGTGATGACTGCACGCTATTCGGCTGTCGACTTGGCCGCACTGGCGATCGGCGGCGCGGTGTACATCACGGTGTTCGTCGGCTTCATGGGCGTGATCCTCGCGATCGGGCCCATCGCGGGCCAGTTGTTCGGTGCAAAGCAACTTCACGAGGCCGGAAAGCAGTTGCATCAGGCGATGTGGCTGGCACTTGGCATGTCGGTGATCGGTTGCCTCATCCTTCTTTTCCCCCAGCCCTTCTTGACGCTCTCGCATGCCGACGGCGTGGTGGCAGAGAAGGTGCACGGCTACTTGAATGCGCTCGCATTCGCGCTGCCTTCGGCCCTGCTCTTCACCGCTTTCCGCGGATTCAACACCGCGGTGTCGCGCCCCAAGATCGTCATGGCCCTGCAGTTCGGGTCGCTCGTTTTGAAGGTTCCCTTGAACGCGCTGCTCGTGTTCGGCATCGATGCGTCAACGCCCTTCGGCACCTTGCACATCGATGCGCAAGGCGCTTCCGGTTGCGGCATCGCGACCGCCATCGTGATGGGCCTGCAGTTGCTGGTCGCATGGGAGGCACTGCGGCGGGACCCGTTCTACCGCGGGTTCGGGCTGCAATCGCGTTCGTTCGCTGCACCAGACCGCTCGAGCCTCATGGGCCTGTTGCGGCTCGGCATTCCCATGGGCCTGTCCATCGGCATCGAAGTCACGGGCTTCACCTTCATGGCCTTCTTCATCGCGCGGCTGGGCGCAACGCCGGTGGCTGGTCATCAGATTGCCGTAAATCTTATCTCCGTGCTCTTCATGATGCCGCTCGCGATTGCCAACTCGACGAGCACGCTGGTCGCGCAACGCATCGGCGCCGATGACATGCGCGATGCACGACGCATCGGATGGCACGGCCTGCAACTGGGCCTACTCATTGCCGCGGCGATGAGCATGAGCGTGTACCTGTCGCGCGAAAGCCTGCTGCGCGCCTACACCCATGACGCCGTGATCATCGCTGCGGCCATGCCGCTACTGGCGTGGGTGATGCTGTTCCATGTGGCCGATGCAGGGCAGACGCTCGCGTCCTTCACGCTGCGCGCGTACAAGATGGCGACGGTGCCGGTGGTCATCTATGCGAGCGCGATCTGGGGCGTGGGGCTCGGTGGCGGCTATGTGGTGGCATTCAACTTGACGGGACTGACGCCCGCATCATTGCAAGGCGCACAGGGCTTCTGGGCCGCGTCGACAGCGGGGCTCACCATTGCTGCGTTGGGGCTGTGCAGCTTTCTGATCTGGATACTCCGGCAGAAACGGTTTTCGTGAGCGCATGGGCTCCTTCGACAGGATGCACGGGCCTGCGCTTTGCCTAACCTTCTACGAAATCACGCTGAAGGTCACGCCTGCATCGCGCAGGGCGCCCACAGCCTCGATACCCAAGCCGGTCGCAGGCGTGACTATGCCGAAATGCGACGTGCGTCCAAGTGTTCCCTTGGCAAGACCGACCGCTGCCGTGACCACCATTTCGGGCGTGGAGCGATAGCCAGGATGCCCTTGCGCATCGAGCCGCCCATGCAGCTTCTTGCCGTTTTGAGACACGGCGAAGATGTCGAAGGTGTATCCCGAGTTCGCCAGCACATCGTCGCTCGGACCGCGACCCTGTTTCGGCGCAAGCCAATCGATGAGCTTGCGCAATGCCCCTCGTTCGAATTTCAGCGGTCCGGCCAGAGCCGCGCTGAGGTTGGCCAGCGGCCCCGACAAGGACGCCGCCGCTGCCCATTGCAGAGGCAAGGTCGCAGCGTCCGGCAGGAAGGACACGTTCGGGACCATGCCCTTCATGCTCATCACCTCGCTGTAGCGAAAGTCGCCGGTGAAGAGTTCGCAAGCGCCAAGCAAAGCCCGCGAACGCAACACGATCGGAGGATTGACGAAGGGGGCGGGAATGGTCGGCGCCGTCACCGCCTGCACGTCTTCGTCGAAGTGCGGGACGAAGCGGTACGCGTTGCGCTCGGCAACCTGTTGTGCGTCCGACGCGTCGAGCGGAAGGAGGCATGCCGGGTTGCGGACACAGTCTGTGGTATCGAACTCGAGCAGGGACGACAGCGAAGCCACCGTTCCGCCGCTCACTGCATCGGCCACGCTCGTGATGCGCTTGCCGATGAAGCTCACCACGATCTTCACCTCGCGGCAGGGTTCGGCGCAGCGGTGTTGCAGCTGCGTGGCGGCCCACAGCGTCGCAATATCGAATGGCAGTGCCTCGTAGCCGCAGCACGGAATGATCTTGACCTTTGCCGCCTTTGCGGCGCGGTCGTGGCGCGTGATCAGTTGCTGTATCCAGAAGGTCTCGCCGGTGAGGTCGATGTAATGAGTGCCGTTGGCAATGCAGGCCTGCACCACGCCTTCGCCCGTCTGGGCGTAGGGGCCTGCAAGGTTCAGCAGCACCTGCGTGCGCGAGGCCATCACGTGCAGGGCCTCGCTATTGGTCGCATCGGCAACCACGATACCGGGCTGTTCGGCCACGGCGGGCAGGAGTTCGGCGACCACCGTCCTGAGCCGGTCTGCATCTCGTCCGGCCACCGCCCATCGAAGGGGCTGCGTGGCGGCGCGATGAATCATCGCCGTAACGGCCTGACGGCCGGTGAAGCCGGTGGCACCGAAGACGATGACGTCGAAAGGTTTCGCGGGCATCTTGCACCTTCCTCAGAGTGGCCAAGGACATGCTCCGGAATCATTTCCGGCTTTGGGGGCAAGGCAGGATGCGATGCAAGGCGCTGCGAATGCCGTGTGATGGTCCACACAAGATAGGAGCAACGCCGCAGCACGATCGCCATGCGCCCCAAAACCGCAAATTGTTTGGGCCATGTCGCAAGAGCTTACGCCGATCGGTTTGACCTCGGTGTGGGCCCGAAGCAGGTTCAGAGGCTGAGAGTTTTTCGATCCTGCCCGCTCATCACGCCAAAAGCCCCCTGCTCGTCGTTGCAAATGCTCGCCATAGCCAAGCTATGGCTGCGCTTTGCGCCTAGATCAGGCGCCTT
>JAJKJU010000162.1 GCA_021153565.1 Rhizobacter sp. | reverse complement strand
GACTATCCAGCCCGTCTTTCCCGCGCATGAGCCATCGACCACATGCACCCTCTTGTAGTACCCAGGTATCGCCTCAATTCCGTCAGGCCCGACGAGTGGACTTTCTGCCAGCACCAGCACCTGCGTACGCTCAGGCAATGAGCAAACCAATTGGCCTCCTGACATTGCCTCAGGAACAGCCAGCAAGGGTGAACCACCCTGCGTAATCCTGCCCGGCTCCGGATCTCCGGCAGAGGCAATACCGACGGAAAGGCATAGAGAAACTGCCAACGAAAACTTTGTCATTTTTGATTGCACAGATTAAGCACGTCGGCGACGCGCGGATTGTTCACCTCGCTGTGAGATAGTTGACCACGCGAGTGAAACACTGCTGCTACGCGGCACGCGCATTCGGCGCACTACCAAGGCAGCATCCAGCACGATACGACCCGCCCGACTTGGTGGCGAGTGACTTTTGGCGACGAATGCCGCCTTTGGGCTGCAGGAACCGAGATCGTGCAATGACACCTGGGTTTGCCTGCGAAGTTGCAAGGCCCGGATCGTCGACCGCATGGCCTTCAGAGCCGAGACACTGACCGCGGGGTTGAAGCCGCAGAACAGGTTGTTGTCCCGATGCCGACGAACCAGACGAGGCCGAACCCTGATGGCCACCCAAACTCCCCCACCCTGACCGTGCTTCGATGAGGCGCTGAACAGGCCGGCAAGGCCACTTGAACGGGCTGCGCCTTCAGGCCGAGGACGGCAGCGCCGAGCGCATCGCGCGGCAAGCCGATCTGCATCAGGCCGTGCAACGCATGTCCGATGAGCGTGACGCGGCGCTTGCCGACCCCTTGCTTGCCGCGCCCGCTGTCAAGGTGCTGCAAAGCATGAAGAACCATTGGTCGGGTCTGACGGTGTTCGTCGACCACCCATGGGTGCCCATGGACAACAACGTCGCCGAGCGCGCGGCACGCCTGCCAGTGGTCGGACGCAAGAACTTCTATGGTTCCGGCTCCGAGTGGTCCGGCCAATTGGCCGCCACGATGTACAGCCTGCTGATGACGATCAAGCTGTGGAAGCTCAATCCGCGCACCTGGCTGAGCGCCTACCTGCAAGCCTGTGCCGACAACGGCAACCGAGCGCCGCAGGACATCAACGCGTTTCTTCCCTGGACCATGGATGACACCCGGCTTGCTGCCATGCGCCGTAGCGCTCGCACACTCAATGAAGGAATCGACAGCTCATGAGCATCTACTGCGGCCGCGAGTTCAGCGAAGGCGACATCCAAACGATCAAGCTGCTGATGGAGCAAAACCCGTCGCTCAAGCGCACGCCGTTGTCGCGCAAGGTGTGCGAGCTGTTCGGATGGCGCAAGCCCAACGGCGAGCTGAAGGACATGACGTGTCGTGTCGCGCTTCAGCGCATGCATGCCGAGGGGCTGATCATGTTGCCGCCTTCGCAAATGCCCGGCGGACGCGGCCCACCCCACTTCCCGCCTACCGCGGCCACCGATCCTCAAGCGCCGCTGCTGCAGCCCGTGCACGAGCTTGATGCCTTGACGCTGCGCCCGGTCACGACCACAGCCACCTCGCGTCTGTGGAACGAGTACATCGAGCGCTACCACTACCTGGGCTACACGCCCATGTCGGGCAGCCAGATGCGCTACAACGTCTTCGTCGGCGAGCAGCTCGTCGCGCTGCTGAGCTTCGGCGCAAGCGCCTGGAAGCTCGCCGGGCGCGAGCGCTTCATCGGCTGGCAAGAACGCGAGCGCCTGAAGAACCTGCAACTCGTCGTCAACAACGCCCGCTTCCTCATCCTGCCCTGGATCCAGTCCAAAGGGCTCGCCTCAAAGATCCTGTCCAGAAGCGCCCGTCAGCGGCCCCACGACTGGCATCACCGTTACGGCTATCGCCCGGTTCTGTTCGAGACCTTCGTGGAGTCCCAGCGCCATCGCGGCACCTGCTACAAGGCCGCCAACTGCGGGCGCCGAATCCCCCTCCAGGATTTCCACCAGGGCCAGCTGTCGCAGGCACTTGGCAATCGTGCCGTAGCTGCCGCGTGCCAACTTCAGCCTCAGGTTGCGCAGACCGACCACCCTGCGCTCGCGCTTCAGCGTCACGCACGCGGTCACCACGTCACTGCGGACTTTCGCGTCATCAACCCTGCCTGCTTGCAGGCTTCCTCGAACCCTGCAAAGGCCTCCTTGCGGAGCCTCAGCGTCCGCGCCAACAGCGTCTTGCGTGCCGATTTGGCCTCCTCGTCAGCGAGCGTCCTGCGACGATGTGGGACTCTCAGTACAGGCTTGAGCCGTCCTGCCTCGTCCACCACCGCTTGACCAGCCTGCAGGAGCATGTCGACTGCTGCGTCAATCGCATCCACTCGATTTGTTGCGAGTTCGGCATCGAGAGCGGCTCGAATCTCGCTTGTCAGGCGAGCATGAAGCTCCGCCTCGATTTGAGACGCGAGTGCAGCCCGCTCCTCCGCGCGCACGCGCGCCTCCTCGATTCGATACCGCTCCAGACCCTCTTGTCGTTTGACGTACGTACCGTGGGCTGTCAGCCAGGCACGAATCTGCTCAAGGTCGTCAGCGTCGAGGGTGAAGGGTTGACCTGCAGCATAGGTACCCGGTCTGAGCGTGATGCCTTCCGTGGCCTCTCCGGCCCTGATGTGTTCTACGCCCTTCAGTCGGTCGGGGTTGAGGTCGAGGCTGAAGCTACCCAGATAGACCGTCTTCGTCGCGCCCCGGCTTCTGCCATCCGGGCCTGTCTCTCGAACGTACTCATGCGTTGCGAGTGTCACCGTTCGCCGGCCCGCTGGGGGGCTTGACGACGAATCGCTTCATACGGGTTCCTTTGCATTCGTTGGAAGAACTTCTGCGCATCGAGCGCATCGCTTCCGTGTAGCGAACGCGTTTATCCGGCTGCATCCGTGATGCCAGTAGTCCACTCCTCGCGTCTCGGTATTGCGGCCCTGCGCGGAGGCACGCAGACTCGCTGCGCAGCTATACGAGCGGCACCGCACGGCGACTGCATCAGTCTCCGCGCATAGACGAATGCCACGCGGGTTGTGTCTGCGCGCACGTCGATGGATAGCCGCGCAGCGACGTCATCGTCGCCGCGCGGCTACAGAAGTAGTGGCTGCGCGCCAGGGCGCCGTCACTGCGCATAGATGACAGCGTCTCTGCGCGGCGAACCGCACCAGTCCGCGCGGACGCAGTCGGCGTAGCCGCGGACGCGGCTCTACGCGAGGAACGAGGCAGGCGTATCGGCCCGGCGCCACCTGCCTCGATGCGCCGCTTGGTGCGAGGCAGGACCTGTTGTCCGTTCAGGCAGCACGGCGTCCCAGGTAGTCGGCGAAGTGGCGACAGGTCGTGGCCTCGACGAGAGCCACCTGCTCGTCGCTGAGAAGCTCAGCCAGCTTGCGTTTGCTCTTGGACAATGTGCCATGGCCCTGGACAATGACGTCGATGAGAGTGTTCAGCTGCGACTGGCGCATGTCCAGCCAGCCTTCAAGTTCGCGCACGGTGCCGTCATGGGCCTGCAGGTAGGCGACTTCGTCCAGCAGGTCTTCCTCAACGCACAGCTTCACGCACTCGAGGATGAATTCGCACAGCTCGGTGGCATCGAAGTAGGCGTACAGCCAGGTGGGCTGCGGCGACTTCACCAGGATGGTGCCGCTGTCTGCATCCAGCAGGTAGTCCAACAGCTCGGTACGTGGGCGTGAGTAGCTCTTGAGCAGTGCTGAGTAGCGCGGTAGGTCCCTGAGCATGCGGGCCGACAGCGGCAGCACCACGCCGGCGGGCGTGAAGCCGGACTGGCGCAGCACGTGATGCAGCAAGAAGCGATGGAGTCGCCCATTGCCGTCGAACAGCGGGTGCACGTAGACCAGGCCAAACGCGGCGCAAGTCGCGGCCAGTACCGGGTGAAGACCATTGGTCGCGGCCAGCATCGCAACCTCGGCCACACCCTCCATCATCGGCCTGACAAGCGGCGGGGGTGGCGGGATGAAGTCGGCGATGTTGCGAAGGCGGCCACCCGGGCGCGAGAGCCAGTTCTGGCCGTTGCGGTAGGACCCTTCGACCGACAGCGGTCCGACAATCTGCGACTGCCACAGGACCACCTGCTCTTCATCAAGCCGGCCTGGTTCGCCGGCCTGCTCCAGCAGGCGGCGGAACTTGGCTGCGCGGTTGTTGTCGGGTATCTCGTCTTCGATGTTGTAGGTCGAGCGCGTTTCCGACAGGTACAGGAAGTCGACGGCACGCGCGAGCATCTCTGGCTCGAGGCTGTTCAGGGCGGCGGCAATCTTGGCTCCCAGGTCTTCAGCCAGCAGGGCATCGAGCTTCTCGGTGCGCCGTATCAGGGGACTGAAAGCTGGCGAGCCCACCAGGTTGTGGGTCACGCCGAACTTGGTGTCAGGCACCGCTGGCCCGGTGATGTACGCCTTTGGGTCGAGCAGCGGCGCCCTTGGCGTACCGGGCGGGAGCTTGTAGACGAACTCGTGGCCGGCGAGCCACTCGGCCAGGTGCCCGGCCATGCGCGCGTACTTCGAAGACGGCTTGCCGTCGAGCCAATGCTGGACGGCTTGAAGTGCTTCCGCGTGGTCGAAGAGGGCGCCGAGCACGCTCAGGTTCAACCACTCGCGCTTGAGGGCGAAGGTCAGCTGGTTTACCAAGCTATCCGTGTCGCCCAGGCGTTGTAGCGGCAGCTCGATGCGCTCGTCGCCGTCCGCTGTCATGATGTGGCGCTCGACCGCTCGGTCCACGCCCACGCTGACCGAGCGCAGCGGCGGCACTCGCAGCTGGTAGCGGCGGATGAGGGCTTCATACCCCAGGTAGACCGTCGCAGCGGCCGTTGGGGCGGGTGGAGGGCTGGAATTCATCTACGGACTGCGGGTAAGGCTGCGGAACCGTCTACTGAGTCCGCAAAACGTCTACTCTGCGGTGATTCTACCAAATAACCATCTACAGAGTCTGCGAAACGTCTACTTCTTAGAGCTCAACAAGAAAAATATCTACTCCGACCGATTGACGGCCGAACAGCCTACAACCCCCGCCCAGGCTGCCGGTGGGCCCGACTCACCAGGAGTCTGGGCCAAATGGGAGATGTCGCAGTCAGTCCTGTTGGACGCGTTGCACCTGCAGGCCATCAGGCCGCCCACGCGCGCTGCGAATGCTAGGCCTCCTCGACTGGGAGGCCCGCCTCAACAAACTCTTCAGCCGAATGGCACTTACTTTGGCCTTCCTGACCTTGCCCTTGATCGACGTAGTCCATAGCCACTCGATTACGCGGCTTTCTTTGCCTGGCCCGCGTGCCAGTTTTCTTCGAACCTCATTGGGCTGAT
>JAJKJU010000161.1 GCA_021153565.1 Rhizobacter sp. | reverse complement strand
CGCGCACGCGCTGCGGGTTCTTCACGATCATCAAAGACAGGTAGCTGACTTTCTGGCCGCGCAGGCTGAGCAGGTTTGTCACCACCCGCTCGTCCGGCGCGCCGCAGCGTTCAATGAACTGCGTACGGCCGAGCAGGCCGCGCAGTTCGAGCCAGTCGATCAACTCATCCATCAGCGGCTTGACCTTCATCAACACCAAGGTGTCGAAGTCGGCCAGCAGCCGATCGACCGCGCTCACGCCGTAAGCGGCAGGCACGATCGCGACGGTGTCGTCCTGCTCGGCAAAAGGCAGGCCGAGCGTGGCGCAGGCGGCGGTGAATGAGTTGACGCCGGGAACGACGTCCACAGCGACGCGCTCGTCCAGCGCGCGCACGGTGCGAGCGAGGTGGCCGAAGGTCGCATAGGTGGAGGCGTCGCCCTCGACCAGGAACAGCACGTCCACCCCGGTCTGCAGCAGGGGCAGCACGGCCTCGGCCGCGCGGTGCCAGTGGCGCAGCAGCTTGGCTTCGTCGTGCGTCATCGGGAACAGCAACGGCTGGTGCTGCGCGGGAAGTTCAATGCCGGAGCGCACGACGATGTCGAAGGCGTAGCTCGGCGTCTTGGTGCTGCGGGTCGGGTAGGTCCACACGGTGTCGCGGCGCTCCAGCAGCGCCCATGCACGACGCGTGATCAGGTCCGGGTCGCCAGGGCCCAGGCTGACGCCAATCAGGCGACCGGTCGTGTTGTCGGCAGCCGGTACGGCGAGCGACGCTCCAAGCAGGTCGGGCTCACGGTCGCTCATCGGATGTCTCCTTGGATGCACCCCTTTCAAGGCCTTCGCTCCCTCTCCCTCTGGGAGCTCTGGGAGAGGGCTGGGGTGAGGTCGTAGGCAGTGAATAAGGCCATGGGTTGCCATCACCGCAGCCCCTCACCCAACCTCTCCCCAGAGGGGAGAGGAGCCAATACAAAACCTTGAAAGGGGGTACCCCCTGAGAGGCTGAGAGTATTTCTTCCTGAACTCGTCGAAGGTCTTCGCTCCCTCTCCCTCTGGGAGAGGGCTGGGGTGAGGGCCGTGGGCGGTGAATAAAGCCATGGGTTGACATCACCGCAGCCCCTCACCCAACCTCTCCCCAGAGGGGAGAGGAGCCAATACAAGACCCTGAAAGGGGTGTCCTCTCAGAACTTGATGCCGCCCGGCGCCGGCTTCTCCGTGGGTACTTGCGGTTGCTGTTGTGGTTGCTGAGCGGCCTTTCGTTCGACGGGTGCCGCAGGCTCCGTCAAGGTCGTGGCAGCCGGGTACTGATAGTTGGCCGGGAGGTGGGACTCATGCGGATACCCGGCTGAGTCCAGGTACGACGACCACGTGTCCGTCGTCAACCCGCGCAACACTTGTGCGCCGATGGTGAGCGTCGGCGTATCCCGACCGCCCGAGATGCGCTGCAATGCCTCTCCATCCTCTCTGCTCACGATCAGCTTTTCGGTGAACGGTACACCGCGCTGCCGAAGGAAGGCTCGCGCCGAGTCGCACGGATCGCAAACCTTCATCACGTAGAGAGTCACTGGAAAGCGCTGTGTCGCCTGCCGCAATTCCAAAGGCAGAGACGCTTGCGGGATCGCGCTCACGTTCTCGCCGAGCTTGCTAACTTTGTTGCCGCCCGCCTGTACCGGGGGGGTGTCTGTATAGGTCACCTTGCCATCCGGCGACACAACCTTGTATTGCGGCTGGACCTGGGCGTGAGCCTGGGCGGACAAGCCGGCAATCAGCGCGGCGACAGGTGCCAGCAGATAAAGGTTTCGAGTAATTCTGTTCATGGGGATGCTCCGGTCCACGAATCTAAGCCACGAAATCTAAAGTCGAAAGCGGGTTTAAGGACATGTGCTAAAGCCAACTCGGTCACGACATGCCTTGGTGTCGCAACAACGCGTCGATGCGGGGCTCGCGGCCGCGGAAGGCTTTGAAACTTTCCATGGCAGTGCGACTGCCGCCCGATTCGAGCACGGCCTCCCGGTAGCGCCGGCCGCTCTCGATATCGAGCACGGTGCCGTTCTTCTCAGCCGATTCTTCGAACGCGCTCCACGCGTCGGCGCTCAGCACCTCTGCCCACTTGTAACTGTAGTAGCCGGCCGCATAGCCACCGCCGAAGATGTGCGAGAAGGTATTTTGGAAGCGGTTAAACGAAGGAGGTGGAAACACCGACACCTCGGCGCGCACTTCGTCCAGGACGCCCTGGATGCGCTCTTCGCTGCCCGGCTCGGCATGCAACCTCATGTCGAACAGCGAGAACTCGACTTGGCGCAAGGTCTGCAAACCGCTCTGGAAATTCTTGGCCGCGAGCATGCGGTCGAAGAGTTCGCGCGGTAGCGGCTCGCCGGTGTCGATGTGCGCGGTGAGTCGCTTGACCACGTCCCACTCCCAACAGAAATTTTCCATGAACTGGCTGGGCAACTCCACCGCATCCCATTCGACGCCGGAGATGCCTGACACGCCTACGTCGTTCACCTGGGTGAGCATGTGGTGCAGGCCGTGGCCGAACTCGTGGAAGAGCGTTGTCACTTCGTCGTGCGTCAGCAGCGCGGGGCGCAGCTTGCCATCGACTTCCAGCGGTGGCGCGAAGTTGCACACGAGGTGCGCGACCGGGGTCTGCAGCAACCCCTCGGGACGCGCCCAGCGGCCGCGCACGTCGTCCATCCATGCGCCCGGGCGCTTGCCGGGCCGGGCATAGGGGTCGAGGTAGAACTGACCGACCAACTGGCCGGCGCGTTCAATGCGGAAGAAGCGAACGCTCGGATGCCAAACCGGCGCGCTGTCGGGGCGAACCGATACGTCGAACAGCGTCTCGATGAGGCGAAACAGGCCTTCGAGCACCTTGGGTTCGGTGAAGTACTGCTTCACCTCCTGGTCGCTGAAGGCATAGCGGGCTTGCTTCAGTTTCTCGCTGGCGAAAGCGACGTCCCATGCTTGCAGATCCGGCAGGTTCAGGTCGGTCTTGGCAAACTCGCGCAGTTCGTTCAGGTCACGCTCGGCATAGGGCCGGGCGCGATGGGACAGGTCGCGCAGAAAGTCGAGCACCTGCGTTGGAGAGTGGGCCATCTTCGGCACCAGCGACACCTCCGCGTAGTTGGCGTAGCCCAGGAGCGATGCTTCTTCCTGCCGCAGTGTCAGCAGCTTGCTCATCACGCCGGTATTGTCGAGTTCGGTCTTGCCGAACTCGCTCGCGCGCGTCACGTTGGCGCGGTAGAGCGCCTCACGCAGGGCTCGGTTCTCGCCATATTGCAGCACGGGAAAGTAGCTCGGGAAGTGCAGGGTGATGCGGTAGCCGTCTTTGCCTTCTGCTTGCGCGGCGGCGCGTGCGGCCTGCTTCACATCGGCGGGAACCCCCAGGAGCTCATCTTCGGTCGCGTAGTACGAGAAGCCGTCGGTTGCATCGAGCACGTGCTCGGAAAACTTCTGAGACAGGTCGGCCTGCAGCTCCTGCAATTGCTGGAAGCGTTGCTTGGCCTCGCCCTGCAATTCGGCGCCGGCAAGCACGAAGTCGCGCATGGCATTGGACAAGGCCTTGCGGCGCGGCGCGCTCAGCGAACTTGCGCTTGGTGCGTTGGTGACGGCCTTGTATTTGGCGTAGAGGCGTTCGTCGGCGGCGTGACGGCTGAAAAGTTCGGTGACCTTGGGCAACGCAGTGGTGTAGGCGGCGCGCAGTTCGGGCGTGTCGGCCACGGCGTTCAGATGGCTCACGGCACCCCAGGCGGACTTGAGCCGCTCGCTGGCCACGTCGAGTACGGCGGACAGGGCGTCGTAGTCGGCCGGTACATCGGGGCCGACGCCTTTCTCAAGGGCCTCATCGGCCTGCTTCAACAGCATGTCGATCGCGGGCGCGACATGGTCGGGGCGGATCTGGTCGAAAGCCGGCAGGCCTTCGGCTTGGAGCAGCGGATTCGTCATGGAGTTTCCCTGTGATTCGCAGAGTCAGACTTTCGCAGCGGCCTTACGTTCCGCGGCCTCGATGGTATTCACGAGCAGCATCGCACGAGTCATGGGGCCAACGCCACCGGGGACCGGCGTGATCCAGCCTGCCACCTGCGACACGCCTGCAAAATCGACATCGCCGCAGAGCTTGCCCTCGTCGTTGCGGTTCATGCCCACATCGATGACGACCGCGCCCGGCTTGACCATGTCGGCGGTGAGAACGTTGCGGCGACCCACTGCCGCGACCACCACGTCAGCGTTTCGCGTGTACTGTCCAATATCGGCGGTGTTGCTGTGGCAGATCGTGACGGTGGCATTGGCTTGCAGGAGCAGCATTGCCATGGGCTTGCCCACGGTGTTGCTTCGCCCGATGACCACTGCGTTCTTGCCCTTGAGCGCGAGCCCGGTGGTTTCGATGAGCTTCATGCAGCCGTAAGGTGTGCAGGGGCGGAAACCCGGTTGGCCGACCATTAGCGCGCCTGCGCTTTGCACGTGGAACCCATCGACGTCCTTCAAGGGAGAGATGGTCTCGATGACCTTGTGCGGATCGATATGCTTGGGCAAGGGCATCTGGACCAGAATACCGTGGATGGTCGGGTCGTTGTTCAGTGCCTCGATGCGCGCGAGCAGCGCTGCTTCGGTCAGTGTGGCGTCGTACTTGTCGAGCACCGAGCGCACGCCGCTTGTCTCGCAGTCGTTGACCTTGTGCTTGACGTAGACCTGCGAGGCCGGGTCGTCGCCCACCAGGATGACCGCGAGGCCGGGCTGCTGGCCGCGAGCAGTGAGGGCGGCGGCGCGCTTGGCGACTTCAGCGCGGATGGACTTGGCAAGCGCGTTGCCGTCGATGAGTTGTGCGGTCATGAATGAATCCTCGAGATCGAAGCATGATATTGAAGCATCACCCGCAGAGCGCAGCGATTGCACCATCAAGCAACGCCCGAGGATCCGGCTTCGCCGGTCCTCTGGGTGGCGCCCCTTGGGGGCAGGAGCGAAGCGACTGGGGGGCTCTGTCGCACCCGAGGATCCGGCTCTGCCGGTCCTCTGGGTGGCGCCCCTTGGGGGCAGGAGCGAAGCGACTGGGGGGCTATTGCTTCGCCTGCGCGCCGAGCGCGATCTTTAGCAGATCAGCTACGGTGTTGGCGTTCAACTTTTCCATGATGTTGGCGCGGTGCGCCTCCACCGTCTTGATGCTGATGCCCAAGTCGTCGGCGATCTGCTTGTTGAGTCGGCCGGCGACGATGCGCTCCAGCACCTGGGCTTCACGCGTGGTCAGTCGAGACAGCAAGGCGTCGCGGCTGACGGCTTCCTGATGTTGGCTGAAGGCGGCGCGAGCCTGGTCGAGCATGCGCTCCACGAGGCCTAGCAGCTCTGCTTCCTTGAAAGGCTTTTCGATGAAGTCCATCGCGCCCTTCTTCATCGTTGTGACTGCCATCGGCACGTCGCCGTGGCCGGTGATGAAGACGATGGGGAGCGGCGAATGGCGCTCAAGCAGACGATCCTGGAGTTCGATTCCGCTCATGCCATCCATGCGGATGTCGGCAATGAGGCAGGCTACTTCACGCGGATCGAAGCGAGAAAGGAATGATTCCGATGAGTCAAAGCACTTGACCCTGTAGTCCTTGCCTTCGAGCAGCCATTGCAGCGAATCGCGAACCGCTTCGTCGTCGTCGACGACATAGACCGTGCCTTTCTTCGGAATCAAGCTCATGAAGTGACAACAGTGTTAGAGGTTGAAAGGGGATCGTGCCGGGTGGTTTCGACCGGCAGCGTGAAGGTGAAGCTGCAGCCCACGACGCAGGCGCCATTGTAGAGGTTCTGTGCTCGGATCCGCCCTCTGTGGGATTCGATGATCGAGCGGCAAAGGCTCAAGCCGATGCCCAGGCCTTCAGCCTTCGTCGAGAAGAATGCTTCGTACAGCCGCGAGATGACTTCCTCCTTGAGGCCCGGTCCCATGTCCGTGACGGAAAATTCAATGACTCCACCTTCTTCAGGCGTATGCCGCGGCACCACCCGCAACTCGATGTTGCGGCGCGCGGGCGGAAGATGCGCCATGTCGATGGCCTCGGCCGCGTTCTTGAGCAGGTTGAGGACCACCTGTTCGATGAGGATGGGGTCGACCATCAGCGTTGGCAGGCGCTGCGCGACGTAGGTGTGTATGGCCACGTTGCGTCGGCGCAATTCGATGCTCGCGAGGTCGACTGCGTCTTCCACGATGGTCTTGGCCTGCGAGGGTTGGCGCTGGGGCTCGCTCTTCTTCACAAAGTTGCGTATGCGGTGAATGATCTGTCCGGCCCGCTGCGCCTGGCGCGAGGTCTTCTCCAGAGCGGCGATCAGGTCTTCCTTCTGGATCGCGTCGTTGTTGACACGTGTGACCATGCCGTTGCAATAGTTGGCGATGGCTGTGAGCGGCTGGTTCAGCTCGTGGGCCACGGAAGAGGCCATTTCGCCCATGGTGACGAGGCGGCTCGTGACCTGTGCTTTCTCGGCCTGGCTCGCGGCCAGTGCTTCGGCACTTCGGCGGGCGGTGATGTCGGTCGCGATCAGCATCTGCGCGAGCCGGCCGTCGGTCCATTGCAGGTAGCGTGACCGCACGTCGAACCATTTCTTCAAAGGCTCGATGTAGACCTCGCGCGGGTCCGAGCCGATCTCGGTCAGTTCCTGCGCGGGAAGGCCGCCGAAGCTGTCGACGGAATCGTCCGATTCGGCGAGGCTGGGAAGATCGGGATCTTCACCTGCCAGCATCCCGTGCCCGTTGGCGTCGGCGCCGAACCAGAGGCGGTACGAGCGGTTGGCAAAGAGCAGTTCGCCCTGCTGGACCGACAGCACCGACACGGCCGCATCCAGGCCTTCGAGCACGGTCGTGAAGCGCTCGTGCGAGGCCGAGAGTTGGTCGCGAATTCGCTTGGCCTCGGTGATGTTGGTCATCGATGTCATCCAGCCCGTCTGCTGTGCCCTGGGGTCGATCAGAGGCGATACGTACATGCGCGCATCGAAGAGACTGCCGTCCTTGCGCATCACCTTCACTTCAATGCCGCCCGCGGGGCTTCGGCCTTGCAGTTCCTGCTGGAAGAGTCGGTTGTTCTCTTCATGGCGGTCGGGCGGCCAGTGCGGGAAGGGCGGCTGCCTGCCAATCAACTCGGCTTCGGAGAATCCGGTCATCGCGCAGAAGGCCGGATTCACATAGGTGATGCGGCCGTCCATGTCCATCGCCCGCATGCCTGTGAGCATGGAGTTTTCCATTGCGCGCCGGAAGTTGGCCTCCGACACCAGCGCGTTCTGCATCTGCAGTCGCCGGCCCATGTGACGCCAGGTGCCCAGCAGCATCCACACGGTCAACACACTCAGCGCCGCGACCATCCAGAACAGCGTGTTGCTGATGAGGCCAATGGATGTGCGATACCCGTGCCCGCGCAGGATCAGTCCGTCGCCAGCCGGTGCCACCGGCACGTTGTGCACGATGGACGCAGGCTGTATCTTTTGCCCAGGCATCGGTGTGACCGTGCTCGCAAGCACGTGCTCCTGCGCATCGACCAGGCTGATCGCGTGGCGGTTCGACACCTCGACCGGCACGAAGTAGCGCATCAACGCCTCCACCGAGTACTCCGCCACCAGCGTGCCGCTGAACGCGGCGCGGTCGATGAGGGGAATCTGTACCTGGATCACCGGCATGCCGTAGGCGTCAGTGAACGGTCGCGTGTAGACCGGCTGGCGCAAGGTGCGGGCCGCGATGAAGGCGATTTCCGGCTCGGTGGACTCGCCCTCCTTGGGCAGGGACGTCCCGTATTCCTCGCCCGTGAGGCCAATCTCCGGATTGAAGCTGATGGCCGAGTACGCCGCTTTGCGCACCCGCGCGGCGTTAATCCAGAAGAGGTGATTGATCTCCGGGCGCTCTCGCGTGAAGCTCGCTGCCTGCCCGAGAAATTCGTGCTGGTCGATGGCCTTGGTGACGACCTCTCGCGCGATGCGGACGAGTTGCTCCTGGTTCTCGATCAAGCGCAGGCGGATCTGCTGCTGCGCGATCTCTGTGTCGCGCTTGACTGATTCCTGCTCGCGCTCGAACTCCTCGTTGCGCAGGTACCAGAAGGCAGAAATGATGGCCGCGAGAAACAGCAGCACGGAGATGAGAGGGCCCAGCGTCGCGAAGCGGTCCTGCTGCGCAGGCGACTGCCTGCGCCACCAGCGGCCGAACAGCCGACGCGGCAGTGTGGGTGTACTGCGCTGTGGCGCCGCGAATTTGAAGCTTGATGGCATGGTCGGGATTATCGAGTGCCCTGCCCACCACCGCTGCGCCACTCGCGTCGCAACCGCTGCCGTGTCCCCGTACGTCTTTGTACGTATATCGCCATATGAAATCGTCTCGCACAATTTGAAAAGTCAAGCGAGTTGTGCGAGACTTCGCGCCTTCGCAAAAGTCGACGCCGGGCCGCCCCAAGGCGACGATTCGCCCCCGCAGCGGGGGCCGACGCCACAGGCGTCCAGGGGGCTTATAGATAACAGGAGACAAGCTCATGTCCGCCATGCCTGAACCCTTTCTCGGTGCCGCAGCGAACGACACCGATGCCCAGGAAACCCGCGAATGGCTGGACGCCTTGTCAGCCGTCATCGCAACCGAAGGCGGTGAGCGCGCGCACTTCCTTCTCGAAGAACTGATCAGCCACGCGCGTCAGGCGGGCATCGACGTGCCGTTCTCGGCCAACACGGCCTACGTCAACACCATCCCCGTCGAACAGGAAGAGCGCTGTCCTGGCAACCTCGAGATCGAAGAGCGCCTTCGCGCCTACATGCGCTGGAACGCGATGGCGATGGTGGTGAAGGCCAACCGCCTGCACCCCGCGGACGGCGGCGACCTCGGCGGCCACATTTCGTCCTTCGCGTCGCTCGCCACCATGTTCGGCGCGGGCTTCAACCACTTCTGGCACGCCGAAGACGGCGACCATGGCGGCGACCTTTTGTACATCCAGGGCCACTCGTCGCCCGGCATCTACGCCCGCGCCTTCATGGAAGGCCGCATCAGCGAAGAGCAGTTGCTCAACTTCCGCCAGGAAGTCGACGGCAAGGGAATCTCGAGCTATCCGCACCCGAAGCTGATGCCCGAGTTCTGGCAGTTCCCGACTGTGTCGATGGGCCTGGGCCCGTTGATGGCGATCTACCAGGCGCGCTTCCTCAAGTACCTGCATGCTCGCGGTATCGCCAACACCGAGAACCGCAAGGTGTGGGTGTTCTGTGGCGACGGCGAGATGGACGAGCCTGAATCCTTGGGCGCAATCGGCCTCGCTGCGCGCGAGAAGCTCGACAACCTGATCTTCGTCGTCAATTGCAACCTGCAACGCCTGGACGGACCCGTCCGCGGCAACGGCAAGATCATCCAGGAGCTCGAAGGCGAGTTCCGGGGCTCCGGCTGGAACGTCATCAAGCTGCTGTGGGGCAGCTACTGGGATCCGCTGCTCGCACGAGACAAGGAAGAGATCCTGCGCAAGATCATGATGGACGTTGTCGATGGCGACTATCAGGCGATGAAGGCCAACGACGGCGCCTTCGTGCGCAAGCACTTCTTCGGACGCCATCCCAAGGCGCTGGAGATGGTCGCGAAGATGAGCGACGAGGACATCTGGCGCCTGCAGCGCGGCGGCCATGATCCGCAGAAGGTGTATGCGGCGTATCACCGAGCGGTGAACACCAAGGGGCAGCCGACCGTCTTGCTCATCAAGACGGTCAAGGGCTTCGGCATGGGCAAGAGCGGCGAAGGCAAGAACACCGCGCACCAGACCAAGAAGCTCACCGACGACGACATCAAGAGCTTCCGCGACCGCTTCAACATTCCCGTGAGCGATGCCGAGATCGACGCAGGCATTCCGTTCTACAAGCCGGCCGACGACACGGTCGAGATGAAGTACCTGCACGAGCGCCGCAAGGCGCTGGGCGGCTACCTGCCGCATCGCCGCACAAAGGCCGACGAACAGCTGAAGGTGCCCGATCTGGAGACCTTCAAGGCCGTGCTGGAGCCGACGGCGGAAGGCCGGGAGATTTCCACCACGCAGGCCTACGTCCGCTTCCTCACACAACTGTTGCGCGACAAGGACATCGGCCCGCGCGCGGTGCCCATCCTCGTCGACGAGGCGCGTACCTTCGGCATGGAAGGCCTCTTCCGCCAGATCGGCATCTACAACCCCGAGGGCCAGAAGTACACGCCGGTCGATAAAGACCAAGTCATGTACTACAAGGAAGACAAGGCCGGGCAGATCCTGCAGGAAGGCATCAACGAAGCAGGCGGCATGAGCTCGTGGATTGCGGCGGCGACGTCGTATTCGACGAACAACCGCATCATGATTCCGTTCTACGTGTACTACTCGATGTTCGGCTTCCAGCGCATCGGCGACCTGGCCTGGGCGGCGGGCGACATGCAGGCGCGTGGCTTCCTGCTGGGCGGCACCTCAGGGCGCACGACTCTGAACGGCGAGGGCCTGCAGCACGAGGACGGCCACAGCCACATCCTTGCGGGCACGATCCCGAACTGCATCAGCTACGACCCGACCTTTGCGCACGAAGTGGGCGTGATCCTGCATCACGGCCTGAAGCGCATGGTCGAGAAGCAGGACAACGTCTACTTCTACCTGACGCTGCTCAACGAAAACTATGCCATGCCTGGCCTGAAGCCGGGCACCGAAGAGCAGATCATCAAGGGCATGTACCTGCTGCAAGAAGGCGCGAAGAAGACGCCGCGCGTGAACCTGTTGGGCTCGGGCACTATTCTTCGCGAAAGCATTGCCGCCCGGGAACTGCTCGAGAAGGACTGGGGGGTGGCGGCCAACATCTGGAGTTGTCCGAGCTTCAACGAACTGGCCCGAGACGGCCAGGACGCCGAGCGCTGGAACCTGCTGCATCCCACCGAGCGCCAACGCGTGCCGTTCGTGGCGCAGCAACTGGAACCGCACGTCGGGCCGGTGATCGCATCCACCGACTACATGAAGGCCTACGCGGATCAGATTCGCCAGTTCATGCCCAAGGGTCGCGTCTACAAGGTGTTGGGCACGGACGGCTTTGGCCGCAGCGACTTTCGCAGCAAGCTGCGCGAGCATTTCGAAGTCAATCGCCACTATGTCGTCGTCGCCGCGCTGAAGGCGCTCGCGGAAGAAGGCACACTGCCGACTTCGAAGGTCGCTGAGGCGATAAAGAAATACGGCATTAACGCCGACAAGATCAACCCGCTATACGCCTGACAAGAAACGCGGAGACTAACAACATGGCATTGGTGGAAGTCAAAGTTCCGGACATCGGAGACTTCAAGGATGTGGAGATCATCGAACTGCTGGTGAAGCCGGGCGATACCGTTAAAGCGGAACAATCCCTGATCACGGTGGAAAGCGACAAGGCATCGATGGAAATTCCATCGACGCACGCGGGGTTGGTCAAGGAGCTGAAAGTCAAGATCGGCGACAAGGTGAGCCAGGGCTCGACGCTCTTGGTGGTGGAGGGCAAGGAGGCTTCGGCACCCGCTGCGGCGGCACCTACCGCATCTGCCGCATCTGCAGCTCCCGCGGCGGCAGCTTCGCCGGCACCCATTCGTGCCGAGCCCGCTCAAGCAAGCACTTCAAGCGGTCCGGTCGACGTCGAAGTCCCCGACATCGGCGACTTCGACGAAGTGGCTGTCATCGAGGTGTTCATCAAGGCCGGCGACACCATCAAGGCCGAGCAAAGCCTGATCACCGTCGAGAGCGACAAGGCGTCGATGGAAATACCGTCGTCACACGCCGGCGTCGTGAAGGAAGTGAAGGTCAAGGTCGGCGACAAGGTGAAGAAGGGGTCGCTGGTTGCGGTGGTGGAGGGGACTGGTGCTGCCCCGGCACCGGCCGCGGCGGCGTCTGCCGTCCAGGCTTCACCTGCTCCTGCGGTAGCAAAAGCGAGCGAGGCGCCGGCACCCGAGAAGCATGTGCCGACAGCCGCGCTTCCTCCTCACGAGCCGACTGCTCCCAAGGGCAATCTTCCTCACGCATCTCCCACCGTTCGCAAGCTCGCCCGCGAACTGGGCGTGCCGCTGGAAGAGGTGAAGGGGACGGGGCCTAAAGGCCGCATCACCCAGGACGACGTCAATGCCTTCGTCAAGGGTGTGATGGCCGGCAGCGTGCAGACCAAGGCCCAAGCCTCGAAGGCGCCTGCTGCAGCGGCAAACGCAGGCGCTTTCCCCGGCCTCCTGCCGTGGCCGCAGGTCGACTTCACCAAGTTTGGCGCGGTCTAGCGCAAGGACCTGTCGCGCATCAAGAAGATCAGCGGCGCCAACCTGCATCGCAACTGGGTGGTCATTCCGCATGTCACCAACCATGACGACGCCGACATCACCGAACTCGAAGCCTTCCGCGTTCAACTGAACAAGGAGAACGAGAAGTCAGGCATCAAGGTCACGATGCTCGCCTTCCTGATCAAGGCCTGTGTGGCCGCACTCAAGAAGTTCCCGGAGTTCAATGCGTCGCTTGACGGCGAGCAAATAGTGCTCAAGCAGTACTTTCACATCGGCTTCGCGGCAGATACGCCCAATGGCCTCGTGGTGCCGGTGATCAGGGACGCTGACAAGAAGGGCGTCCTGCAGATCTCTCAAGAGATGAGCGATCTTGCCAAGAAGGCGCGCGACGGCAAGCTGGGCCCGACCGACATGACGGGAGGCTGCTTCTCGATCTCGTCGCTGGGCGGCATTGGCGGACGCTATTTCACGCCCATCATCAACGCGCCTGAAGTCGCCATCCTCGGCGTGTGCAAGTCTGCCACCGAGCCCAAGTGGGATGGAAAAGCCTTCCAGCCCCGATTGATGCTGCCGCTGTCGCTCAGCTGGGACCATCGCGTCATCGACGGTGCGGCGGCGGCTCGATTCAATGCTTATCTGGGACAAATACTCGCTGATTTCCGTCGCGTACTTCTATAAAGAAATCATGCCCCCGCCTCGCTGCGCTCCTGTTCCCCCAAGGGGCGTGGACGTTCCCTGGGGCGGCCTGGCGTCGCGTCAAGCCACAAATGCCGGCTGCTCGCTTGCTCTCGAAGCGCATTGCGGCGTTGCGTCTCCTCGCCATAGCGACGGCTATGACTCGTCGGCGCGCCTTGCACTGCGCTGCGACAGCGGCGCGATCAACCGACACTTGTGGCTTGACGCGACACTAGTGGGGCGTTCGAAGAAGGAAAACAAATGACGACAGTCGTGGTGGTCCGAAAGGGCGGTCAAGTGGCGATTGCAGGCGACAGTCTGGTGACCTTCGGAGACACCAGGCTTGCGCATGGCTACGAGGCCAACGAGAAACTCTTCAAGGTAGGCGAATCGTGGTTCGGCATGTCGGGTACGACGGCGCACTTCCCGGTGCTGCGACGAGCGCTCAACGGGCTGTCGCCTGAAGAGCTTCGCCTCGGGTCGCGTGATGAAGTCTTCGACACGTTCTTGAGGCTGCATCCGAAGCTGAAGGACACCTTTTTCCTCAACACCAAGGAAGAGGATTCCGACCCCTACGAGAGTTCGCAGTTCACGGCGCTCATTGCCAATCCCAAAGGAATCTTCGGCGTTTACTCCTATCGGGAAGTGTTCGAATTCGATCGCTTCTGGGGCATCGGCACCGGCCGTGGCTTCGCTCTCGGTGCGATGTATGCGTCCTACGACCGTGCCAGGACGGCCAAGGAAGTCGCGGAAATCGGCGTGAAGGCCGGCTGCGAATTCGACAAGAACTCGAGCGGTCCCGTGCGCGTTCACACCATCAAACTTCAAGACTGACTGAAACAAGACATGCCTTCCATCGACATCAAGGTTCCCGACATTGGCGACTTCAAGGACGTGGCGATCATCGAGGTGCTGGTAAAGCCGGGCGATACCGTGAAGGTGGAACAGTCGCTCATCACCGTGGAGAGCGACAAGGCGTCGATGGAGATTCCTTCGTCGCATGCCGGGGTGGTGAAGGAGCTGAAGGTCAAGATCGGGGACACGGTGAGCGAGGGGACGGTGATCTTGTCTCTCGAGGCCGATGCCAGTTCCGTTCGCGCTGAGCCTGTCGCAGCCCCGTCACCGAGTCCCGCTCGCGCATCGCCCCCCTCACCGCAACCCTCTCCCGCGAGAGGGGAGGAAGCGGTGGCTCCGGCAGCGGCGAGCTATTCGGGTGGGGCCGATATCGAGTGCGACATGCTCGTGCTCGGCGCGGGGCCCGGCGGTTATTCGGGCGCCTTCCGCGCGGCGGACCTGGGGCTGAAGACCGTGCTCGTGGAGCGCTTTCCCACTCTTGGCGGCGTGTGCCTCAACGTCGGTTGCATCCCATCGAAGGCGCTGCTGCACGTTGCTGCCGTGATGGACGAAGTCAAGCACTTCGATTCCTTCGGCGTCACTTTCGCCGAGCCTTCCGTCGACCTGGACAAGTTGCGTGCCCACAAGGGCAAGGTTGTCGGCAAGCTCACCGGTGGACTCGCCGCGATGGCGAAGATGCGCAAGGTGACAGTGGTGCAGGGCAACGGCGAATTCGCCGATCCGCACCACATGAAAGTGACGATGGCCGATGGGAAGATCCAGACCATCAAGTTCAAGAACGCCATCATCGCGGCCGGCTCCGAAGCGGTGAAGCTGCCCTTCCTGCCAAAAGACGATCCGCGTGTCGTGACCTCCACCGGCGCACTCGAACTGCGCCAGCGGCCCAAGCGCATGCTGGTCGTCGGCGGCGGCATCATCGGCCTGGAAATGGGCACGGTGTACTCAACGCTCGGCGCGCGGCTCGACGTTGTCGAAATGCTCGACGGCCTGATGCAGGGCGCGGATCGCGACCTCGTCAAGGTGTGGCAGAAGATGAACGCCCCGCGCTTCGACAACATCATGTTGAAGACGAAGACCGTGGGCGGCGAAGCCACCAAGGACGGGATCCTCGTGCGTTTCGAAGGCGAGGCCGCGCCCAAGGAGCCGCAGCTGTATGACCTCGTGTTGCAGGCTGTTGGCCGCGTGCCCAACGGCAAGCGCATCGGGGCGGACAAGGCCGGCGTGATGGTGGGTGATCGCGGCTTCATTCCGGTCGACATCCAGATGCGCACCAACGTGCCGCACATCTTTGCCATCGGCGACATCGTGGGCCAGCCCATGCTTGCCCACAAAGCGGTGCACGAAGCGCACGTGGCAGCAGAAGTGGCTGCCGGTCACAAGGCCGCGTTCGATGCGCGGGTGATTCCGAGCGTGGCCTACACCGATCCGGAAGTTGCGTGGGTGGGCGTGACCGAGGACGAGGCGAAGGCCCAGGGGCTCAAGGTCAAGAAGGGGCTGTTCCCTTGGACCGCCTCGGGCCGTGCAATTGCGAACGGTCGCGACGAGGGGTTCACCAAGCTGCTGTTCGATGAGGAATCCCACGTCATCGTTGGCGGCGGCATCGTAGGCACGCATGCGGGCGACATGATCGGCGAGATCGCGTTGGCGATCGAGATGGGCGCGGACGCGGTGGACATCGGCAAGACCATCCACCCGCACCCGACGCTCGGAGAGAGCATCGGCCTGGCGGCAGAAGCTTTTGAAGGCGAGTGCACGGACTTGCCGCCGGTCAAACGCTGAGCATTTGCAGAGGGGGGGGCACGCATCGCTGTTCCCGCCTTGCAGTGGACCTCTCAGACCTTTACGCACGCTGGACACGCGGAAAGTTGCGCGTCTTTACTGGCTTTGACGGCATTCTCTTGAAGTGATGTCAGTTTTCGACCGAAATCGATGTGAATTTCAGATGCTGGGAGATGGGGGTGATTTTTGAGAGGCCCCTCACCCCAACCCTCTCCCCCCGCCGG
>JAJKJU010000160.1 GCA_021153565.1 Rhizobacter sp. | reverse complement strand
GTTCTAAACGCGGAAGGCAACACGGCCGTGCGCGCCATCGCAAGCGAACGGTCGGCCCGGCGTGGTCGCAGACCCTGGCATGTGTGCACGCTCCTTGCGCGAGAACCGGGAGATCTCCAGTCTGACCGTGGGCGCCAGCATCGGCTCACGGCCCGCATCGGGAAGAGGAGCCGAAGCCGATGATGCACGGGCTGGAGAAGTCAGACTTCGCCATAGTAGCTACGAAGCCTGCGAACAAAGCCGGGCGAACCGGCCGCGGAGTACGTGGAGCCAAGGGCGGGGGCCAAGGGGAACGCGGCACAACCACGCACGCGACGGACTCAGAGCCGAGATAGCGTGTCACAGAGGCTGAACTGTGTACGGCAGGGTGCACATCGACGCAGTGCGTTGATGAGTGGCCTGACCGTCACTACCCGCGGCAGGAGCCGTATGCCCGAATCGGGCACGTACAGATCTGTGCGGGGGGGCGCCCGCGATCAATGACCATCCTCGCCCGGCAGCGATCCATTGAGTTCCAGCAAACATGGATTGGAAAGTCACTCGCGTGTGAATCCAGTTCGCTCCAGTTTTGAACACACGCAACGTACCTCAAACCCCTTGGCCAGCTTCTGGTTACAGATGACGAGGTTGGCCAAGCCGAAAAGGCTGTACAGCTGCGCCTCGTTCTTGGCCAGCCCTTTGTAGCGAACCTCACGAGCACGCAAGTGCAAGCTAGCTTACGCGGCCAGCTTCATGCAACGTGCTCGGCCGCGCATGGTGCTGTTCATCGGCGACGTGTGCACAGCCATCGCCGATACCATTGCCATGCTCGGCGCCAATACCCAGCGCTTCATCCCTGCCCGATCTCGGCCTCGCCCACCCCCCGCAGCGGGGCAGCTTGAACGAAGGAACGTCACCATGATCAAGGTTTACGGCTTTTCGAGGGTCAACGCTGGCGCGCGCGGCCACACCCGCGACCTGCGCGTGCTGTGGGCGCTCGAAGAAATGCAACTGTCGTTCGAGCTGGCCGGCATGGACCATCCTGCACACGACCTGAACACCGAATCCTATCGCCGGCTCAGCCCCTTTGAACAGATCCCGTCGATCGACGATGACGGGTTGGCGCTGTCCGAATCCGCCGCCATCCTCATCTACCTGGCGAAGAAGTCCGGCCGCCTGATCCCCGGCGACCGGGATGGCGAGGCGCAGGTGATGCGCTGGTGCTTCGCCGCAATGAACTCGGTCGAGATGCCGCTGCTCGCCCTGATGGTGCACGACTGGACGGCCGATGGCAGCTGCGGCAAGCCACGTGAGTTCCTGGTCGGTTGGGCGAATCGGGTGCTGACAAACCTGGAGCGCTGGTTCGCTGGCCGCGACTTCGTCGCGACAAACGAATTCACCGTCGCCGACATCCTGATGGCGCATGTGCTTTCGGCGGGCATCAAGGATGAGGGATTGATCGCGCCGTATCCGGGAGTCGCGTCGTATCGCGATCGATGCCTGGCTCGGCCCGCGTGGAAGCGGACCATCGAGGCGTACTGTGCGCGGGTCGAGGCGGGATAGATCGTCCTCGCGTCCAAGACGTGTCCAAGCTACCTTCGCCGCAAAGCCTTCGGGCTTGCTGTACCGACCGCGGTTTAGGTCAGCTGGCTCCCGCGGCTTCGAAGAGTACATAAAGCACCTCGTAACAGCATCCTGAAGTAGACAAACTGGCGAACGTTCCAACCATAAAGTTGGTCTTGGCAAAAAGCGGCGTAGGGCAACAGTGTGCTTTCGTCGCGTTTCGCATGCCTTCGCCGACGAGGTTTCGGACCCCCCCTGAATTGCTCCCCAGGCGCACCGCCTGAGGAGGGCCGACGTCCTATTGCCGCCGCGCCGGCGGCTCGACGCAGCTGCCCGGCCGCTGCTTGCGGAGCAGCAGGTTCTTGACTTCCCATTGGCCGCCAGCGTCCAGCGGCGTCAGGTAGTGCACATCGCCACCGCTCTGTACGGCGATCGGCACGCCGCCCTCGAACAGAACGCGGTTGCTGACCAGCCGCGGGACCTTCTCGCCCGGTGTCAGGATGCCGGCGAGGTTGAGCGGATCGAGTGCCGAGACCGACACTCGCTCGGAGCCCGGAATCTTCGCGGTCTTGCGCAGCGCCGCTACGGCCTCCGGCAGCGCGAACTGTTCGCCCGCGAAGCCACTGACGAAGCGACCGCCGCGCACCTCGCCACGCGCCTCCAGGCGCCGGTAAACGTAATACAGATCGCGCCACGGCGGCAGGCCGTCTTCGCGCTCGAGCAGCTTGCGGAACACCACGCCCCAGCGCCGCAGCAGCACGCGCGCGATGTGCTCGACGTGCGGCGCCGCGAGCGCGCCGGGTACATCGATCGCAGGGCGCGCGCGGCGTGTCAGCGCCCAGCGGCCGGCATCGTCGATCGGGTCGTGGCCGGGTCGCCGGCGCTGTAGCCGCCTGCGCTTGTCGGCCGGCATCACCAGCGCGCGCAGTCCAGCAAACGAATCGCAGCTGACCAGGCCGTGCGCGACCAGCTCGGCCAGCGCCTGCTCGACTTCGATGCCAAGCAGATGGGCGTCGTGCTGCAGGTCGGCAAAGAAGCTCGCGCCGTGCGTGCGCAGCGCGGCCAGCACCTGAAGCGCCTTGTGCGACAGCAGCGCATCGTCGACCGTGGCGGCGCCGAGCTGCTGCCAATGCGCCAACGCGTCGCGCTCGCACAGCAGCACCGGCGTGCCGCGGATCGGGCCGGTGCGGCGCCTGGCTTCGTCGCCGGTCTCGCTGAGCCGCCACCAGACCATGCGACCGGCCGCGCAGAGCTTGTCCAACATATCGGGCGTGTAGTCGCGCACTCGGGCTGCGAGCAGGTCTTCTTCCCACGACAGCGCTGGTGCGGCATGGCCTTCAAGCTGGCGCAGCACGGCAGCCAAGCCTTCTTCGCCTTCGCGGCGCTCGTCGCCGTCGGTAGCGCCCGAGCCGATCGCGAGCTGATGCCAGCGGAACAGGAAGCGCATGAACTGCGCCGGCGGCACTGGCTGGATCTCGGCGCGCAACCGCTCGCGCGTGTAGCGGTGCATGCGCGCGATCAGGCGCCGGTCGCACCACTCGTCGACTCCCACGGCGGTGAACGCGCCGCGCATCGCCGCGCCCTCGGCTTCGAGCCGCAATAGCGCGGGTAGCAGCGCGTCGGCGCTCATGCTGAGCGGCGCTGCCAGTGCCGCCGCGCTCGTCGGCCCGACCAGATCGAGGCGGCCACGCACAATCTCGCGCAGCGCGTCGTCGGGTGCGGGCTGGTACGGGACGACGGCCGAGATCGATGGTATGAACGCAGCCTCGGGGAACACTGCCTGAACCTCGTGCAGACGTTCCGCGGCGACGTGCACGGTATCGCCCGATGCCATCGACAGCCGGGTCGCGCGGCGGTGCGATTCGAGGGCGGCGATGAAGTCAGGATAGGGCGCTTCGGCGCTTGTCAGAAACCCATGCACGACGAGCGCATCGTGCAACTCGTCGGCATTGCCGATCTCGGGCTTGGCTTCGTCGCACACGCGAGCAATCGCCTGCGGATCGAGCCGGCCCAGGTCGGCCGCGGTCTGCACGTCCATCAGCGGCTGAACACTAACGGCCTTGGTACGCCGTTCCTCGGCGGCACCGTCGTCGAGGAACGCATACGGCCGGGCATTCAGGATCGCCAGCGACAGCGGCGACGGCGAGGTCAGCTCGCAGGTGGTGATCTGCACCTCGCCGACCTCGATGCGCGTCAGCAGGCGCACGAAGCCGTCCGCGTCCATCGTGTCGTGCAGACAGTCGTGCAAGGTCTGCGCAACCAGCGGGTGATCGGGGATCTCGCGCTCGCCGATGAGGTTCTCGGCGCAGGCGAGTTGGTCTGGGAACACGACGGTCAAAAGATCCTGTGCGTCGGAGCGCTGGAACTGCGGCGGCGTCTTCTTGCCGCCGTTCATGCGCCGCACCGCCAGCGCCGCGGTGGCATTCCAGCGCCAGCGCGTGCCGAACATCGGCGCCTCCAGCAGCGCCTGCACCAGCAGGTCGCGCGCGGTCCCGGACTTGAGGTAGCCCTTGACCTCGTCGAGCGCAAAGCTGTGCGTCGGCCCGAGCGACAGCACGATGCTGTCTTCAAGTGCGCTGGCCTGCAGCTCGAAGTTGAAGGTACGACAGAAGCGCTTGCGCAAGGCCAGGCCCCAGGCCTTGTTGACGCGCGAGCCGAACGGCGAATGGATCACCAAGTGGGTGTCGCCGACCTCGTCGAAAAAGCGCTCGAAGACGATGCGCCGCTCGCTCGGCAGCACACCGAGCGCGGCCTTGGCGGCGCCGAGGTAGAGCGCGAGCTGCTGCGCTGCGGCGACGGGCATGCCCAGGCCGTCGCGAAGCCAGCGTGCGCAGGCCTCTGCGCCATCGTCGAGCACGGCTTCGGCCGCCTCGCTCAGGCGCGACACTGCGTGGCAGAGTTCATCGCTGCGGCCCAGCGCCTCGCCGAACCAGAATGGCATAGACGGCGGCTGGCCGCGCGCGTCTTCGACCAGCACCTTGCCGGTCTCGACCTTGGCGATGCGGTACGACGCGTTGCCGAGCTGGAAGATGTCGCCGGGGATGCTTTCGAAGGCGAAGTCTTCGTTGAGCGAGCCGACGCGATGGCCTTCTGGCAGCAGCACCACGTCGTAGTCGAACTGGTCGGGGATCACGCCGGCGTTCGTCACCGCGCTGAGCTTGGCGCCGCGGCGCGCGCGCATCACGCGGTTGACCGCGTCGTAGTGCAGATAGGCGCCGCGCCGGCCACGCCGCGTGCTGTAGCCGTCGGCCAGCATCTGCACGACCTGCTCGAACTCCTGCAGCGCGAGCTGCTCGTACGGGCCTGCGCGGCAGCACAGCGTGTACAGCGCATCAAGTTCCCATTCGCGACACGCCGTTTCGGCGACGATCTGCTGAGCCAACACGTCGAGTGGCTTCGGCGGCACGCGAATGCGGTCGAGCTCGCCGCGCTGCACTGCATCGAGCAGCGCGGCGCACTCGAGCAGATCGTCGAGCGACAGCGGGAACAGCCGCCCTTTCGGGGTCGCGCCGATCGCATGGCCAGCACGCCCCACGCGCTGCAGCAATGCGTTGATCGCGCGCGGCGAGCCAAGCTGACAGACGAGGTCAATGTCACCGATGTCGATTCCGAGCTCAAGCGAACTGGTGGCCACCAACGCCTTGAGTTCGCCGGCCTTCAGGCGCTGCTCGGCATGGAGGCGGTGTTCGCGGGCGAGGCTGCCGTGGTGTGCGGTGACGTGCTCCTCGCCCAGGCGCTCGGCCAAATGGCGCGCGCAACGCTCGGCGATGCGGCGCTGGTTGACGAAGATCAGCGTCGTACGGTGTGCGCGGATCAACTCGGCGAGCCGGTCGTACATCTCGCCCCACACCTCGTTGGCCATCACCGCGGTCAATGGCGAGCGCGGCACTTCGATGGCGAGGTCGCGCTCGCGCACATGGCCGGCGTCGATGATTGCCACGTCGCTGTCGATGGCGTTGCGTGACGCCGCGCCATGCCGCCCGACGAGAAAGCGCGCCATCGTGTCTAGCGGCTTGACGGTGGCCGACAGGCCAATGCGCACCGGCTGGCGTTCGCACAGCGCCTCGAGCCGCTCCAGCGAGAGCATCAGGTGCGCGCCGCGCTTGCTGCCTGCTACCGAATGTAGCTCGTCAACGATCACGCTCTTCACGGACTTGAGCATGCGGCGCCCGGAGTCCGACGTGAGCAGGATGTACAGCGACTCCGGCGTCGTTACCAGGATGTGCGGTGGCGTGCGGCGCATGCGCTCACGCTCTGCGGCGGGCGTGTCGCCGGTGCGAACCGCGGCGCGGATGCCCGGGTCGGGCAGCCCCATTTCCAGCAGGCCGGCGCGGATGCCGGCGAGCGGTTCTTGCAGGTTCTTGCGGATGTCGTTGGACAACGCCTTGAGCGGCGACACGTAAAGCACGTGAACCTCGTCCGCTAGCCCCTGTGCGAGCCCTTCGAGCACCAGTTCGTTGATCGCGGCCAGGAAGGCTGCGAGCGTCTTGCCAGAACCGGTAGGCGCGGCGATCAGAGCATGGCGACGCTGCGACGTGACGGCCCAGGCGCGGGTTTGCACCTCGGTCGCCTGGCCAAAGCGGGTGTGCAGCCAACCGGACACGGCGGGATGAAACATTGCGCCGGCCGGCGTCACAGCCGCCGCGGAATCGTGGTCGAGATCGGACTGCATCGGTGCCCATTCTGATGGCAGTGCCGCTTGGAGGCCGAGGCAAGGTCTTCGCTGCTGGGTGCAAATCTCAGCGGTTGGCACAGCCTGCGCGGATGCATCGGCGAGCATCGAGATCGAAAGGAAATCACGGGATGCGAATTCCTCCTTCGGCACGCCCCGAGGAGGCCTGCCAACTGTCCCCAGTGGCAGGCCTTCGTCGCTTGCTCGCGGCTCGCCCAGTCGGACGATGCCGACGATGCGGACGGTCGTCGACGTTTACTTGCTGATGGCCAGCAGTTCCACATCGAACTGCAGCGTCGCGTTTGGTGGAATCACACCGCCAGCGCCGCGTTCACCGTAGGCGATGGATGCCGGACAGGTGAGTTTGGCTTTTCCGCCCACCTTCATCTTCTGCACGCCCTCGGTCCAGCATTTGATGACGCCGTTCAGCGGAAATTCTGCCGGTTGGTTGTTCTTGTATGAGCTGTCGAACTCACGCCCGTCGGGGAAAGTTCCTCGGTAATGCACCTTGACCTTGTCGGTGGCCGCGGGGCTCGGACCTTCACCTTCCTTCAGCGAGCGGTACACAAGGCCGGTGGATGTAACGACGGCGCCGGGTTCCTTCGCGGCAATTGCGATGGCGGGATCGGATTGCGCCCAAGCCGACTGAATTGAAGCGAGGGCGAGGGCGGCGATGCAAAACGTGAATTTCATCGTGGCTTGCTTGGAGTTGGCTGAGCCGCCATCATCGCCGCCATCGCGGGTGATGCAATCGGTGCAATGCGGCAAACGTGGGGCATTGCCGACAGTGGGGCAAATGTTGCACGGTGGATACCCCCAAGGAAAACTCCCTTTTCCTCTTGGCGGGTGAGCAAGTCCTCCTCCCGCTGAACCGCGTATGGAAGCATCCGCCTTTCATAGTGAAGCGATTCATATGAGCGCCGATCGACGACGTGGTGCAAATAGTCCATGGCGGCGACCGTCTCAGCACTCTCAATGCCGGAGGCTTTCAGCACATGGCCATTCGATTGCAACGAATACGCGGTTTCATTCGCCGGGCTTCGGCACTGGCTCATGTTCGCCATCGTTGGGTTCGGCCGGAACGACCGGCTCGAATTCGGCTTCGACGGGCAGACTGTTCGGATCCGAGTCGTCGGGATGGGGCTGACCGGGGAGAGTTGCCATGGTTGCTTCCTTGCACGTGTCATGGCAACCCTAGGCGCTTCGGATCATTACTGCAAATGCAAGGTCAAAGACCTTGTTCTTCGCCCCCGGGAACGTTGCTTCGAACTCTCAGCCCGAAGTCTTTCGCTTACTTGATGAAATGGTGAAGAGGTTTGCACTTGGCCTACGCCAACGCCCTTGCGTGATGCGCAATGTGATCGGCCATCAAGCTCGCGATGAAGTAATAGCTGTGGTCGTAGCCCGCGTGCCGCCGCAGCGTCAAAGGCTGCTCCGCCTCGCGGCAAGCCGCCTCGAACAAATGTGGATTCAGCTGCTCGTCGAGGAACTTGTCTGCCAGCCCTTGATCGACGAGCAGCCCGGGCAAGCGAGCTCCAAGCTTCACCAACGCCGTTGCATCGTGCTCCGCCCACGTCGATGTGTCGTCGCCGAGATACCCCGTAAACGCCTTGCGTCCCCAAGAGCATTGCATCGGTGCACAGATCGGAGCCAACGCCGAAACACTTCGAAAGAGCGCTGGATGCCGCAGTCCCAGCGTCAAGGCCCCATGCCCGCCCATCGAATGCCCGAAGATGCCGATGCGATCAGGCACGGCCGGGAAGTTCCGCAGGACCGATTCGCGCAGTTCCTGAGTCACATAGCTTTCCATGAGGAAGCATCGCGACCAAGGCGCTTGCGTCGCATCCAGATAAAACCCTGCGCCTTCGCCGAAGTCCCAAGCCTGCGTGGCACCGGCGATGCCTGTGTTGCGTGGACTCGTGTCTGGCGACACCAGCATCAAGCCATGCTCCGCCGCATGCCGCTGCGCGCCTGCCTTGGTTGCGAAGGTCTCTTCGGTGCAGGTCAGTCCCGCCAGAAAAAACAGCAACGGTACTCGCCCATGCGCTGCCTGCGGAGGTCGGTACACACCGAAGCGCATCGGCAACCCGATGACATCTGACGTGTGCTCATGAAAACTTTGCACGCCCCCGAAGCAAGCGTGTTCTGCCAAAGTCCGGATTTCGCTCATCGCGCAGCGTTCAGTACACCACCACTGACCGAATCGACTCGCCGCGCTTCATTAGATCGAAACCTTCATTGATCTGCGACAGGGAGAGGCGATGGGTGATCAGGTCATCGATGTTGAGCTTGCCGTCCATGTACCAATCAACGATCTTTGGCACGTCGGTGCGGCCTCGCGCGCCGCCGAATGCAGAGCCGAGCCAGCGACGCCCCGTCACCAACTGGAAGGGACGCGTGCTGATCTCGGCACCTGCCTCCGCCACGCCGATGATGATGCTCTGGCCCCACCCTTTGTGGCAGCACTCCAGCGCCTGACGCATTGTGTTTGTGCTGCCTATGCATTCGAAGCTGAAGTCTGCACCGCCCTCGGTGAGTTGCACGATGGTATCGACGACGTTGTCGACATCCTTGGGGTTGATGAAATGCGTCATGCCGAACTGTCGCCCGATGGCCTCGCGAGCAGGGTTCAGGTCGACGCCAATGATCTTGTCCGCGCCGACCATTTTCGCGCCTTGAATCACGTTGAGCCCGATGCCTCCAAGCCCGAACACCACCACGTTCGCGCCAGCCTCCACCTTCGCGGTGAAGATGACCGCGCCCACGCCCGTCGTCACTCCGCAGCCGATATAGCAAGCCTTGTCGAAGGGCGCGTCGCTGCGGATTTTCGCGAGCGCGATCTCGGGAACGACGATGTAGTTGCTGAAGGTCGAGGTGCCCATGTAGTGCAGCAAGGGCTTGCCGTCGAGAGAAAAGCGGCTCGACCCGTCGGGCATCAAGCCGCGTCCTTGCGTGCCGCGGATCTTCTGGCAGAGGTTGGTCTTGCGAGACAGGCAGAACTTGCACTGCCGGCATTCGGGCGTGTAGAGCGGAATCACATGGTCGTCGCGCGACAGCGTCGTGACCCCCGGTCCCACATCGACCACAACGCCCACGCCCTCGTGCCCGAGGATGGCGGGGAACAACCCCTCCGGGTCGGCGCCCGAGAGTGTGTAGTAGTCGGTGTGGCAGATGCCTGTGGCCTTCACCTCCACCAACACCTCGCCGGCGCGAGGCCCTTCGAGATCGACGGTTTCGATGGTCAGCGGCGAGCCCGCCTTCCAGGCGACAGCGGCTTTGGTTTTCATTTGGATTCCTCTCGCTCAGTGGGAATTGGGGGAGGGCACGATACCGGAACCGGCGAGCTTGCATCTGTAGCGTAAGGATTTGGCCCGAAGCAATTTCCCGTTTTGGGGGCGCTGGGCGAGCGCGCTGCGGCGTTGCTCCTCGCTTGTGGGGCTCGCCACACGGCGCTCGGAGCGCCTTGCATCGCATCCCGCCCAGCGCCCCCAAAACGGGAAATTGTTTCTGGCCAAATCCTAAGCCTAAGGTGTCGGAGCCATCGAATGGGCATGCCGACTGCCCGCATTTCACATACCCAGGCGCCCACGGGTGCCGCCCGCCGCAACAGCGGCATTAACCGGAGCATCGGAAATGGCAGAAGCAACCGCCCGTGTGTCGAAAACCATCGCAGCCACGCCTGCGATGATCTGGAAAGCCCTGATCACGCCGGCGTTGATCAAGCGCTATTTCTTTGGTTCCAACGTCGAAAGCGACTTCCGCGTCGGCAGCCCCATCTGGTGGCGCGGTGAGTTCAATGGAAAGAAATACGAAGACAAAGGCGAGGTGCTCGATATGCAAGCCGAGAAGCGCCTGAGCGTGTCGCACTGGAGCCCCTTGTCGGGCGGCGCCGATACACCGGAGAACTATCACGTTGTCACGTTCGAACTGAAGCCGCAGGGTTCGTCGACGGTGGTGACCTTGATACAGAGCAACCTGAAGGGCGGCGTGAAACCCAGCGACGCAGAGAAGCGGCAGGAGTTCGAGAAGAACTGGACGATGGTCCTGGACGGCTTGGACAAGGTGGTCGCCATGTAAGGATTTGGCCCGGAATAAGTTCCCGTTGTGGGGGCGCTGGGCGGGATGCGATGCAAGGCGCTCCGAGCGCCGTGTGGCGAGCCACACAAGTGAGGAGCAACGCCGCAGCGCTCCCGCCCAGTGCGCCTAAAGCGGGAAATTGTTTCG
>JAJKJU010000159.1 GCA_021153565.1 Rhizobacter sp. | reverse complement strand
GAGAGTTTTTCGAGCGTGTCCGAGCAGCGCGTCAAAAGGCACCTGATCTAGGCGCAAAGCACAGCCATAGCCCGGGCTATGGCGAGCATTTGCAACGACGAACAGGGGTCTTTTGGCGTGATGAGCGGGCATGATCGAAATACTCTCAGCCTCTCAAGCCGTGCGGCAGATGATGCGCGCCACATCGGGCGTGATCCAGCTGAAGCTGGCGAACAAGGCCAGCCACACGAGAAGCAGGAAGTGCCAGTACCGCGCGCACAGTCCGATGCGCCACGGGGCGGCGGCCAGGGCAATGTCGCTGCGGGTCGCACGCGCAGCAAGCAGCCAAGCGACGAGACCGCCCGTCACGTGCATGGCATGCAGCGCGGTCAGCAGGAAGAAGAAGCTGCCCGCGGGGTTGCCCACCGGCGTCACCTGCCGGCCGAGCAAGGCCCACCAGCCCCAAGCTTGCGCGCCAACGAATGCGATGGCGCAGATGCCGCCTGCCGCCAGCAGCAATCGGGCGCGCTCCGGCTGCGCCGCGGTCGATGCCACCGAGGTCGCGGATTGCAGCAATATGCTTCCAAGCACCAGCAAGGCGGTGCCGAGCCACAGTTGCTGCGGCATCTCGATGGCCACTGCATCGGCACCGCTCATCCGCATCACATAGGCCGTGAGGAAGAGCGAGAACAAGGTGGTGGCGACACCAATGAACACCCACAGGCCGACACCGTAGATTGCCTGCGGGCGCTTGCGTCGACGTGCCGCCGAAATCGGAATGACCGGGTGGGCGCCGTCGCTCCCCCCCGCCGCGGTGTGAAGCGCGCCGACACTCATGCCGGCACCTCTTTCGTCGGATACGCTTCGGGCTCGGCCCCACCATCCGCCGCCGGCGCGTTCTGTGGAATGAAGTCTTGCTTCGCGCCCGGCACGCTGTACGCATAGGCCCAGCGATGAACCACCGGCAGCTTCGGCCCCCAGTTGAGGTGCTTGGGCGGCGAGTCCGGCGTGAACCATTCGAGGGACGCGGCCCGCCACGGGTTGCTGCTGGCCTTGGCGCCGCGGAAAGCGCTCCACACGAGGTTGAAGACGAACAGCAGTTGCGCCGCGCCCACGATGAGCGCCATCACGGTGATGAACACGTTCAAGGAGAACGCCGACGGGGGAATGAACTGGTAGCCGTCCCAGTTGTAGTAGCGCCGCGGCATGCCCAGCACGCCGAGGTAGTGCATAGGGAAGTAGATGGCGTAGGTGCCGAGAAAGGTGACCCAGAAGTGCAGCTTGCCGATGCGATCGTCGAGCATGCGGCCGGTGATCTTCGGGAACCAGTGGTAGATGGCGCCGAACACGACCAAGAGCGGCGCCACGCCCATCACCATGTGGAAGTGCGCGACCACGAAGTACGTGCCCGACAGCGGAATGTCCACGCTCACGTTGCCGAGGAAGAGCCCCGTCAGGCCGCCGATCACGAAGGTGCACACGAACGCCAGCGCAAACAGCATCGGCACCGACAGGTGTATGTCCCCTCGCCACAGCGTCAGCAGCCAGTTGTAGACCTTGATGGCGGTGGGCACGGCGATGATGAGCGTGCTGGTGGCGAAGAAGAATCCGAAGTACGGGTTCATACCGCTCACGAACATGTGGTGCGCCCACACGATGAAGCTCAGGACACCGATGACGACGATGGCCCACACCATGGTGCGGTAGCCGAAGATCGCCTTGCGCGCATGCACGCTGATGAGGTCTGACACGATGCCGAATGCAGGCAACGCGACGATGTAGACCTCGGGGTGGCCGAAGAACCAGAAGAGGTGCTGGAACAGCAGCGGGCTGCCCCCGCGGTAGCCGCTGATCTGCCCCATCGAGACGAGCGCCGGCATGAAGAAGCTGGTACCCAGGGTCTTGTCCAGCAGCATCATCACGCCACTCACGAAGAGCGCCGGGAAGGCCAGCAGCGCGAGGATGGTGGCAACGAAGATGCCCCACACCGACAGCGGCATGCGCAGCAGCGTCATGCCTTCGCAGCGCGCCTGCAGCACGGTGGTCACGTAGTTGAGGCCGCCCATGGTCGTCGCGACGATGAAGATCACAAGCGACACGAGCATCAAGATGATGCCCCAGTCATGGCCTGGCGTTCCGGGCAGGATGGCCTGCGGCGGATACAGCGTCCAGCCCGCGCCGGTTGGGCCGCCGGGCACGAAGAAGCTCGCCATCAGCACGAACACCGAGAGAAGGTACACCCAGAAGCTCAGCATGTTCATGTACGGGAACACCATGTCCCGCGCACCGACCATCAGCGGGATCAGGTAGTTGCCGAAGCCACCGAGAAAGAGCGCGGTGAGCAGGTAGATCACCATGATCATCCCGTGCATCGTCACGAACTGGTAGTAGCGCTCGGCGTTGATGAATTCGAACTGCCCCGGAAAGCCGATCTGCAGCCGCATCAGGTTGGACAGCACCACGCCCACCAGTCCGACCAGAATGGCGGTGCAAGCGTATTGAACGGCAATGACCTTGTGATCCTGGCTCCAGACGTACTTCGTGATGAAGGTGTTGGGCTCGTGATGGCCCCCATGGTCGTCGTACGCCAAGGTGCTTTTCGTTCGCCTGGGGAATTGCGGGTCGGCGCTCATCGCTTGGATCCTTGAACGGTTTGAACTGGCGCGCCCTGTCCGGTTTCTCCTGCTGACTTGATATAGGCCGTGAGCGCTGCAAGCTCGTCGTCGTTGACCTCGATCGTCGGCATGATGGGCGCGAATCCCTTCACGATGCGCGCCTTCGGCTCCTGGATTTCTCGCTTCAGGTAGGCATCCTCGACCACCGCGGTTGAGCCGTCGGCGAAGGTTTCAGTCTTGCCGTACAAGCCTTTCCAGGTCGGGCCGGCGCCCAGGCTGCCGTCGATTGAATGGCAAGCCACGCAGCCCTTGGAGCGTGCAAGGGCCATGCCCTTGGCGGCCGCCGGGTCGGAGGGCCCTGCGCTCGCGGCTGCAAAGGACGCGGCAAAGGTCGGCTGCTTCTTCAGCCACGCAAGATACGCGGCTTCATCTTCCACCACGACGTAGCCGCGCATGTTGGGGTGCCCCATGCCGCAGAGCTGTGCGCACATGGACTCGAAGCGTCCGGCCTTCGTCGGGGTGAACCAGAACGAACTCACCATGCCCGGCACGATGTTCATGCGGGCGCGAAATGGCGGCACGTAGAAGTCGTGGAGCACGTCCTGCGAACGCAGCAGCACCTTGACTGGCTTGTTGATGGGCAGGTGCACTTCGTTGCCCGTCACGAGGATGTTGTCGGCCGAGGCCGGGTCCTTGGGATCGAGCCCGTAGGGGTTGGCCGCTGTGACGAATCGCGGATCGCTCGCGCCCATCTTGCCGCTCACGCCGGGAAAGCGGAAGCGCCATTGCCACTGCTGGCCCAGCACCTCCAGCACCATCGATTCGCGCGGCGGCTTGACGTAGTCGGCGTACACGACAAGCCCGGGCGCCAGTAGCGCGACGATTCCGACGGTGCTGACACCGATCAGCCAGTGTTCGAGCTTCTTGTTGTCGGGCTCATAGGCGGCGCGCGCGCCCTCGCGGTGGCGGTAGCGAAACACCGTGAATGCAAGAAACAGCACGATGCCGACGAAGAAGATGCCCGTGATCACGAGCGTGATCGTCAGCGTGTCGTCCATCTGCTTCCAATTCGATGCCAGCGGCGTGGTCCACCACGGGCTGACGAACTGAAACACCACCGAGGCGGCAACGATCACGAGAAGCGCGATGGCCATGCCCATATGAACTCGTCCTCGCGGCTGACAGGCCGCAGCAGAGTGCGACAACACTACTCCGTCGCGGATTCATCCACAAGACATCACCGCCTCGGAGCAGTGGTCAGCACACTAACGAGCAAGCAACTACTGATTCGTCTCTTCGCGCCCTTCGAGCCACTGATAAGTCAACACCACGGTGAGGCCGAAGATGATGTGACCGATGAAGGTCGACCAAGCTCGCAGGTCGGCGATCCATGGGAAGAAAACAGCCATGCCGTAAAAGTTCAGCAGGTACAGCACAGTTCCGAACACCACGCCGAGCACCTCCAGCATGCCGGTGTTCTGCTCGTAGTGAAACCCGGCAATGATGATTGCCAGGACAAGGCCGAAGACAACGCCCAGGACGTAATGCGTAGCCAGCGCAACGGCGACGATGCCGATGTTGAATGTTGAAGACTCCAACGCCTTCTCGCCCATCACGATGGCAGCCACATGGTGCGAGGTGCTCCACGGGCTGGATCCGCTGACGGTCACCGTCCACAGCATTTCCAGCACCATGAGCAGCGCGCCCGCCACAAGGCCCGCACAGACGGCGCGCGACCAGTCCGGCATTCGGCGGTGCCACTCATGCGAATGGATGTGAAGTTCCATGGTGATCTCCTCTACAGCAATCGTCACTGCAGGTCGGTGCCCTGGTGTCAGATGCTGAGCGCATTAGTCACACCCGTCTTTGCCACACCGAGGCCTCAGACGTCAGGGGAATGCAGGAATGTTGGGCTCGACGCCTTCGAGACGTGCTTCGGGATGCTGCGCCTGCAGCCGCGCCTCAATTTCATCGACGCGTGAGCGAGGCACATCCACCATCAGGAGGATCTGGCCCTGCTCGATCGCTGACTCGAATCTCTTGAGCCGGTGGCTTGGCGTGGAAGCTCCGATCATGCTCGCGGACCATGCGCCGAACGCACCTCCGAGCATGGCGAGAACCGCCGCAATGCCCCATTGAGGCTGGTCGCCGACGATGGGAAAGTACACCGCCGCGACGATGCCCAACAGCGCTACGACCGCACCGCCGAGCACGAGGCCCATTTGCGCCGCGCGGATGAGATCGGATGTCTGCAACAAGTTGGCTGCGTGCAACCCGGTCATGTCGGCGTCTTCGCGTGCGACGAAGTGAATGTGTCGTTCGCCGATGCACGCAAGCAACAGGTCATCCATCGTTCGCTTGGCGCTCGCCAAGTTGGGAAGCAGCCAATAAACCCTTCTACGCATGGAATCCTCCTTGAGGAAATGCAATCTTGGGATCGACTCGATGTGTTTTTTGTACTCCTTTATGACAGGCGCGGCAAGAACCGCAAACACCATCGGGGTGAACCCGACCCGGCGTTGTGGGTGTTCGATGGGTGGGGTTGCTTATTTCCTGCGGAATTCGACCGCGAATCAGCAACCCCATCAACACAGGAATGACGGCAGGCGGCTCAAGCCGGCGACCCGACCTGAGAGGCTGAGAGGCTGACGCCTGAAATGTCCTGAGGTACCGATGGGGTCAGCGGCTGAGAGTTTTTCGATCATGCCCGCTCATCACGCCAAAAGCCCCCTGCTCGTCGTTGCAAATGCTCGCCATAGCCAAGCTATGGCTGCGCTTTGCGCCT
>JAJKJU010000158.1 GCA_021153565.1 Rhizobacter sp. | reverse complement strand
TCGTTGCAAATGCTCGCCATAGCCAAGCTATGGCTGCGCTTTGCGCCTAGATCAGGCGCCTTTTGACGTGCTGCTCGGACACGTTCGAAATACTCTCAGCCATCTCAGATGGCGTGCCGACAGCTCACTGTGTTGGAACAAGCCGAAGGGAAGACAGACCATGATTCAACCAGTTCTACTGGGGCGCATGCTGCCCCTCGTGGCCGCCTTGTGCGCCACGTTCGCCGGGCTGCTAGCGCTGCCCGCCCAGGCGTCCAGCCACCGCGAGGCACCGTCGATTACCACGACACCCAAGGTGGACGCGACCGAGCCAATGCCTCCCTGTTGCCGATGTAACCGTGTTGCTCGATTGCAAAGTTGCGTGAGCGCGGTCAGGCGGGGTTCGCGCGCGGGCGTTTAGGATTTGGCCCGGAAGTTCCCGTTTTGGGGGGGGCTGGGCGGGATGCGATGCAAGGCGCTCCTCACTTGTGTGGCGAGCCACACAAGTGAGGAGCAACGCCGCAGCGCGCCCGCCCAGCGCCCCAAAACGGGAAATTGTTTCGGGTCAAATCCTTAACCGGGCAGGCCCCGCTGTCGGGGCGTTCAGGAGAATCCGATGAAATCGTCCTTTGCATTCGCGGGCATAGTCTTGTTCGCTGCGCTCGCCACCGGTTGCGCCACGCGTCAGGCGGCGCCCGCTCCTCAGTATTCCCAAGCCGGCTACGGCACGCAATATGGTGTGGTCCAGAACATCGAGACCATTCGTGCGCAAAGCCAGACGAGCGGCGGCGGCGCGATCGTCGGCGGCGTGGTCGGAGGCCTGCTGGGTCACCAGGTGGATCATGGCGCGAGGAAGGACTTGGCAACCGGCGCCGGCGTCGTCGCGGGTGCCCTCATCGGAAACGAGATCGAGAAGAACAATCGCGGCGTGCGCGACATCTACCGAGTCACGGTGGAGGTAGAACGTGGCGGGCTGCGCAGCTTCGACTACGCATCGCTGAGCGACCTGCGCGTCGGCGACCGCGTGCGGATCGAAAACAACCAGCTTTACCGCTGGTGATCGGCGTCGAGAAGGGCGACTTCGGAGTCATCCGGGCTACAATCCGCCTTCCTCACGATACAAGGGCGAGAAAGGCATCATGGTTATGACACCGCGAACTTCCCCCAGCAGCACCTTGCTGTAGCTGACCGCGGCTCGTCCCAAGATTACTTCCCCCCCCTCGAACAAAGCGCGGCTCACCCCGCGCTTTTTTTGTTTTTGCTCCGGAGTTTTTCATGATCTCGATTCAATTGCCCGACGGATCCAAACGCGAATTCCCCGGCCCGGTGACGGTCGCCGAAGTGGCGCAATCCATCGGCACCGGTCTTGCCAAGGCGGCGCTTGCCGGGCGCATCGGGCAGGGAACGTCGGCGCGGGTCGTGGACACGAGTTTTCTGATCGACCGTGACGCGCCTCTTGCGATCATCACCGACAAGGACCCAGCGGGCCTCGAGGTGATCCGCCATTCGACGGCGCACTTGCTGGCCTATGCGGTGAAGGAGTTGTTCCCCGAGGTTCAAGTCACGATCGGCCCGGTCATCGAAAATGGCTTCTTTTACGACTTCTCATACAAGCGCCCCTTCACGCCAGAAGACCTCGTCGTCATCGAAGCGAAGATGACTGAGCTTGCCAAGAAGGACGAGAAGGTCGAACGCCGTGTGTTGCCTCGCGACGAGGCGGTCGAGTACTTCAAGGGTCTGGGCGAGGCCTACAAGGCCGAAATCATCGCGAGCATTCCGGCCAACGAAGACGTCTCGTTGTATCGCGAAGGCAAGTTCGAAGACCTGTGTCGCGGGCCCCACGTACCGAGCACGGGCAAGCTCAAACACTTCAAGCTCATGAAAGTCGCCGGCGCCTACTGGCGTGGCGACCACCGAAACGAGATGCTGCAACGCATCTATGGCACGGCCTGGGCGACGAAGGAAGAGCTGCAGCAGTACCTCACGATGCTCGAAGAGGCCGAGAAGCGCGACCATCGCAAGCTCGGGCGTGAGCTCGACCTCTTTCATATCGACGAGCATGCGCCGGGCGTGGTGTTCTGGCACCCGAAGGGCTGGGCGGTGTGGCAGCAGGTTGAGCAGTACATGCGCAGCATCTACCGGGACAACGGCTACCAGGAGGTCAAGGGTCCGCAGTTGCTGGAGCAGTCGCTTTGGGAGAAGACGGGCCATTGGGGCAAGTACCGCGAGAACATGTTCACGACGGAGAGCGAGAAGCGCGATTACGCGCTCAAGCCGATGAACTGTCCCGGCCACATCCTGATCTTCAAGCAGGGGATCAAGAGCTATCGCGACCTGCCGTTGCGCTACGGCGAATTCGGGCAATGCCACCGCAACGAGCCCACGGGCGGGCTGCACGGCATCATGCGCGTGCGCGGCTTCACGCAGGACGACGGCCACGTCTTCTGCACGGAGGACCAGATCCTCAATGAATGCGCAGCCTTCACGACGCTGCTGCAGAAGGTCTACAAGGACTTCGGCTTCACGAACATCATCTACAAGGTGGCTACGCGGCCCGATGCGCGCATTGGCACGGACGAGTCGTGGGACAGGGCCGAGCATGCGCTCCTGGAAAGCCTGCGCCGCTCAGGCTGCGAGTTCGAAATCGCTGTGGGCGAGGGTGCCTTTTATGGTCCCAAGGTCGAGTACACGCTCAAGGACGCCTTGGGACGTGAGTGGCAGTGCGGCACGATCCAGGTGGACCCCAACATGCCCGAGCGCCTGGACGCCGAGTTCGTGGGCGAGGACGGGGGGCGTCACCGACCGATCATGCTGCACCGTGCCATCGTCGGCAGCCTGGAGCGTTTCATCGGCATCCTGATCGAGCAGCACGCCGGTGCACTGCCCGCTTGGCTGGCTCCGACGCAGGTTGTGGTGCTCAATATCACGGAAGCGCAAGCAGAATATGCCCGCGAAGTGGTGAAATCGCTTCAAAAACAAGGGCTTAGAGTTGAATCTGATTTGCGCAATGAAAAGATTAACTATAAAATCCGCGAGCATTCCATGCAGAAGGTTCCGTTTCTCTTGGTCGTAGGCGACAAGGAGAAGGCAAACGGGGCCGTTGCGGTGCGCGCCCGGGGTAATCAAGACCTCGGAGTGATGCCCTTGGCAGACTTCCAATCGAAGATCGCCAGTGACATCGCCCAAAAGGTGTGATTCAACGCCACTGAAGGCCAGGGCGCGCAGTTGTCGTTTTTTGGATTCCAAAGGCCTTGGAGTTCGCTGAAAGGTTAGAACCATCGCTACTTTTGCTGACCGCCGTACTCCCAACGCCGAGCGCAAGCACCGGCTGAACCGGGAGATCATGGCACCGGAAGTCCGTCTGAACGGCGTCGAGAACGAGTCCCTGGGTATCGTTTCCATCCAGGAGGCCCTGCGAATGGCAGGTGAGCTGGACGTCGATCTGGTGGAGATCGCAGCCGCTGCAGACCCTCCGGTGTGCCGACTGATGGATTACGGCAAGTTCAAATACCAAGAGCAAAAGCGCGCAGCGGAAGCCAAGTCCAAGCAAAAAGTCATCGAAGTCAAGGAAGTGAAGTTCCGTCCGGGCACCGACGAGGGCGACTACCAGATCAAGATGCGCAACCTGCGCCGCTTTATTGAAGAAGACGGCGATAAGGGCAAGGTGACCTTGCGGTACAGAGGCCGCGAAATCACTCACCAGGACATCGGCATGAGACTCCTGGAACGTATTCGCGACGAGTTGGCCGATGTGTCGGTTGTGGAAAACATGCCCAAGCTGGAAGGCCGCCAGATGATCATGGTTCTGGCGCCGAAGCGGAAACAGTAAGAGCAGAATTCAGCGGTTCGGTTTGGTCACTGCGCCGCTGTCAGAAGCGACTGAAGGCCTACAAGACGGCGAGAGTTTTGCCGGCGCCTGCAGCGCAAATCAAAAGGAGCAGTCATGCCCAAAATGAAGACCAAGAGCGGCGCGAAGAAGCGTTTTCGCGTCCGCCCGGGTGGCACCGTCAAGCGCGGTCAGGCGTTCAAGCGCCACATCCTCACCAAGAAGTCCACGAAGAACAAGCGCCACCTGCGTGGCTCTGTCACCGTGCATGAGACCGACTTGGGCCGCATCGCACAGATGTTGCCTTTCGCCGGTCTTTGACCCCCTGGAAGGAGAAGAAATATGCCTCGCGTTAAACGTGGTGTAACCGCCCGCGCACGTCACAAGAAAGTTCTCGCTCTCGCCAAGGGATACCGCGGCCGTCGCAAGAACGTGTTTCGTATTGCCAAGCAAGCAGTCATGCGTGCCGGGCAATATGCCTATCGTGACCGACGTACCAAGAAGCGTGTTTTCCGCCAACTCTGGATCGCGCGTATCAACGCAGCGAGCCGGGGTTTGGGCATTACCTACAGCAAGTTTATGGCTGGCTTGAAGAAGGCGTCGATTGACATCGACCGCAAGGTTCTCGCTGACATGGCCGTACATGACCCCGCTGCTTTCAGCAGCATCGTCGACAAGGTGAAGGCCCAGCTCGCTTGATGTCGTGGATGCCCGGCGCTTTTGGTGCCGGGCGTCACGGCAAGCCCCGAAAGGCGGATCCGCGAAAGCGAAAGCGCCCGACGGGCAAGCTCCTCAAGGCCGACGTTTGTTCGGCCTTTTTTTATGTTTCGAAATCGATGAACGACCTCGATCAATTGGTGCAAGACGCGCATGCCGATTTCGCTGGAGCCGTGACGCCCGCGGATCTGGAGAACGCGAAGGCGCGTTACCTCGGCAAGGCGGGCCGCCTGACGGAGCTGTTGAAAGCCCTTGGGGCGCTATCGCCCGAACAGAAGAAGGCGCGCGGCGCCTCGATCAATGCCGCGAAGCAGCAGGTCGAGGCAGCGCTGAATGCGCGTCGTCAGGCGCTTGCCGATGCCGAGTTGGAAGCCCAGTTGAAGGCCGAGGCGCTCGACGTCACGCTGCCCGGCCGCAGCCGCGATGTCGGCGGATTGCACCCGGTATCGCGCACGATGGAGCGCATCGAGCAGATCTTCGGTTCCATGGGTTTCGATGTGGCCGACGGTCCCGAGATCGAGACCGACTGGATGAGTTTCACGGCGCTCAACAACCCCGAGAACCACCCGGCACGGTCGATGCAGGACACCTTTTACGTCGACATGAAAGACGGCGAAGGCCGGTGGCTCAACCTGCGCCCGCACACCTCGCCGATGCAGGTGCGCTACGCCCGCGCGCATGCCAAGAAATACGCAGGCATGAACCCGATGCCAGAGATTCGCGTCATCGCGCCGGGCCGCACCTACCGCGTGGACAGCGACGCTACGCACTCCCCCATGTTCCACCAATGCGAGGGACTGTGGCTCGGCGAGAACGTAAGCTTCAAGGACCTGAAAGTCATCTTCACCGATTTCTTCCGCAACTTCTTCGAGACCGACGACCTGGATCTGCGTTTCAGGCCGTCGTTTTTTCCCTTCACCGAGCCTTCGGCCGAGGTCGACATCGCCTTCGGGCACGGTCCGCTCAAGGGCAAGTGGCTCGAGGTCGCGGGTTCGGGCCAAGTGCATCCGAACGTCGTGCGCAACTTTGGGCTTGACCCCGAGCGCTACATCGGCTTCGCCTTCGGCATGGGCCCGGATCGCCTCGCAATGCTGCGTTATGGCGTGAACGATCTTCGGCTGTTTTTCGAAGGCGACTTGCGCTTCCTCAGTCAATTCAAATAACCCCAGAGCGGAAACAAGAGCGATGCAATTCCCAGAGTCGTGGTTGCGCGAATTCTGCAGCCCGCCAATCAACACCGCCCAGCTGGCCGACCTTCTGACAATGGCGGGTATGGAGGTGGAAGAGATGCGCCCGGTGGCGCCACCCTTCACCAAGGTCGTGGTCGGCGAGGTGCTGTCGGTCGAGCGCCATCCGAATGCCGACCGCCTGAACGTGTGCCAGGTGAATACGGGCACGGCCACGACGCTGAACATTGTGTGTGGCGCACCGAACGTGCGGCCGGGCATCAAGGTGCCGTGTGCATTGGTTGGTGCCGAGCTTCCTCCGGGTGAGGACGGCAAGGCTTTTCACATCAAGCTCGGCCTGCTGCGCGGTGTCGAGAGCCAGGGAATGCTGTGCTCCGCACGCGAGCTGAAATTGTCGGAAGACCAGGGGGGACTGCTCATTCTTGGCGACGACGCAAAAGTGGGGCAGGACATCCGCGAGCATCTTTCGCTCGACGACACATTGTTCACGCTGAAGCTCACACCCAATCTCGGGCATTGCCTGAGCGTCTACGGCGTCGCGCGCGAAGTGTCGGCGCTGACCGGCGCGCCGCTGAAGCAGCCCTCGTTTCCTGCGGTGAAAATCAAGCACGATGCGAAGTTGCGCGTGAAGGTCGAGGCATCCGATCTGTGCGGGCGCTTCTCCGGACGCATTGTGAGGAACATCAACACCAGGGCGCAGACGCCGGCGTGGATGGTCGACCGTCTCGCACGGTGCGGCCAGCGCTCGCTGACGGCACTCGTCGACATCTCGAACTACGTAATGTTCGAGTTTGGCCGGCCCTCGCACATCTTCGATCTCGACAAGATCCACGGCGGACTGAGCGTTCGCTGGGGACGCAAGGGCGAGACGCTCAAGCTGCTGAACGGCAACACCATCGAGGTCGACGAAAAGGTCGGGGTCATTGCCGATGACCAGGCGGTTGAGTCGCTCGCGGGCGTCATGGGCGGCGATAAGACGGCAGTGACTGACGACACCAAGAACGTCTATGTCGAAGCCGCCTTCTGGTGGCCTGAAGCAGTCGCCGGCCGCTCACGTCGCTTTAACTTCTCGACCGATGCTGGTCACCGTTTCGAGCGTGGCGTGGACCCTTCACTGACGGTCGACCACATCGAACGCATCACGCAATTGATCATCGACATTTGTGGCGGCGAGGCCGGGCCAGTGGACGACCAGATCGTCGCGTTGCCCGAGCGCAAGCCGGTGAGCCTGCGCGTCGCCCGTGCGGCCAAGGTCATCGGCATGCCGATCACGCAAACCGACTGCGTTGGTGTGATGAAGCGCCTCGGTCTCCAAACCAGCGAAGGCGAGGATGTCGTGAAAGTCACGCCGCCGAGCTGGCGTTTCGACCTACAGATCGAAGAGGACCTGATCGAAGAAGTGATTCGCGTGATCGGCTACGACAAACTGCCGAACACGCCACCGCTTGCGCCCGTGACGGCCAAGGTCCGCAGCGAATCGCAGCGCGGACAGCATGCTCTGCGGCGTTCGGTGGCCACGCTCGACTATCACGAGACCATCAACTTCAGCTTCGTTGAAGAGAAGTGGGAGCGTGATTTCGCCGGCAACAAAGCCCCCATCCAGGTGCTGAACCCGATCGCGAGCCCGTTGTCCGTCATGCGATCGAGCCTGATCGGCAGCCTCGTCAACGTGCTGCGGTACAACCTTGCTCGCAAGGCGACTCGCGTGCGCGTGTTTGAGATCGGTCGCGTGTTCAAGCGTGATGAGTCATCGACGGATGGCGAACTGAGTGTGGCAGGTGTTAGCCAACCGGCTCGCGTTGCTGGCTTGGCCTTCGGCAATGCGAATCCGCTCCAGTGGGGCATCAAGGAGCGCCAAGTCGATTTCTTCGATGTCAAAGGAGACATCGAAGCCCTGTTCGCACCCAAGGCTGTGACTTTCGTTTCGGAGTCGCACTCCGCGATGCATCCCGGCCGTTCGGCGCGAGTCGAAGTCGATGGTGCGTCGGTGGGCTTTGTCGGGGAGTTGCATCCCCGGTGGCGCCAGGAGTATGAACTTCCGACAGCACCCGTCGTGTTCGAACTCGACTTGCCCGCCTTGCTGGCCCGCGACATTGCCGAAGTCAAGCCGCTGCCGCGCCACCAGTCGGTCTGGCGGGACCTGTCGCTCGTCGCGAAAGACACGGTGAGCCACGACATGCTGATTGCGGCGATCCGCTCGACGCCCACGACTCTAGTGCGTTCGGCCTCGCTCTACGACATCTACAAGCCACAGACGCCGTCTTCAGACATTGGTCCCGGCGAAAGAAGCTTGACTGTCCGGCTGGAACTGCTGGACGACGAGGTGACGCTCACTGATGAGCGCATTGATGCTGCCGTGGCCCAAGTGCTGGATAGCCTGGGCCAGCGCCTTGGCGTGCGGCTGAGGGGCTAGGCAATGTCCGAGAAGGACCAGTCCGCCTCTCGCGTGATGCTTCCCAGTCTTGAGACACCGACTCTGACCAAAGCCGAGTTGGCTGAGTTACTGTTTGAACGCTTGGGGCTCAACAAGCGAGAGTCCAAGGACATGGTCGAGGCCTTCTTCGACATCATTCACCAGACCCTGGTGTCGGGTCATGACGTGAAGATGTCAGGCTTCGGCAACTTCAACATTCGGCGGAAAGCCCCGCGACCAGGACGTAATCCGCGAACCGGTGAAGCCATTCCCATCAAGGCGCGCAACGTCGTCACGTTTCACGCCAGTCACAAACTAAAGGGGGTTGTGCAGGGCGACATACCGTCTGGGGAAGAGTTCGAGTAAAGTCTTAGCTTTCTCTCCGGAACATATTGATTTCAATGGAGAAAGCGCTTCCTGCCATCCCAGCCAAACGATACTTCACAATTGGCGAAGTGAGCGATTTGTGCGGTGTGAAGCCGTATGTGCTGCGCTACTGGGAACAGGAGTTCACGCAGCTAAAGCCCATGAAGCGGCGCGGTAACCGGCGTTACTACCAGCACCATGAGGTACTTCTCATCCGCCGCATCCGGGAACTCCTGTACGAACAGGGCTTCACCATCAGCGGGGCGCGCAACCGGCTGTCTGAAGCACCGCTGCATCGCGATATCGAACCGTCGGCGATGGAGGGGCTGGACGTCGACGTCACTGAATTGGGTGACGGCATCAAAGAGATCGTGATGAATGTCACGGCGGATTCAGCACCTGAGCCGTCGCCGCTGTCCGAGGTTTCGTTGATGCAGATGCGCCAAGAGCTGATGTCAATACGAGGCTTGCTCACCGTTTGATGCGTCGGATCAACGAGATGGCTTTTTTCAACATATAATGCGAAATTCGTCGGGGTGTAGCGCAGCCTGGTAGCGCACTTGCATGGGGTGCAAGGGGTCGCGAGTTCGAATCCCGCCACCCCGACCAAAGAAGACAAGGCCTAGCAGGTTAGTACCTGCTAGGCCTTTTTTCCTCTAGGGATCAAAGGGGTAAACAAAGGGGTAAACGGCGTTGTGGCCGTTTGCGGACACTAGTAGACGCCTGCAGACGATGACTGAATACATCGTCCCAGCTGCATTTACCAGCGCGGACGCAACGTGCGCGAAACAAGTTGACAAGTTGGAGCGCCGAGAGCTGGCATGTCACATGCCGCCGTCGATCGCTTGGCGCCCATCCTGCCTTGGGGGGGGCGGCGAACGATCTGCGCAAGGTGTCCCCGGTGGCCGCCAGCGCGAGCTACCTCGTGCATCTGCGCGCGGCCTGGAACCACCTCCACCCGAAGGATCAGCTCGAACGGCAGGAACTGGTGCTGACCGTGTCGGCCTCGTTTGACGATGCGGCTCGTGCTCTGACGCTCGAGGCTGCACGTGACGCTGGCCTGCCTCAGCTGCACCTGCTCGAGGAACCGCAGGCCGCGCTGTATGACTGGCTGTTCCGCCATCGCAATACCCTCGCCAAAGATCTGGCGAACGCACGGCTGGTACTGGTGTGCGATGTCGGTGGTGGCACCACCGATCTGAGCCTGGTTCGGGTCGAAATGCAGGGCGGCGAACCGCGGCTCGAACGATTCGCGGTTGGCCGTCACCTGATGCGCGGCGGCGACAATATGGATTTGGCACTTGCACACTTGGCCGAATCCAAGCTGGATGCGGCAACGGATGGCGCAGCGGCGCGACTGTCGGCCGGCCAACTGTCGCAACTGGTCGAGCGCTGCCGTGCTGCCAAGGAACGGCTACTGGCGGCCGACGCGCCGGCCAGCGCGACGGTGACGCTGCTCGGCGCGGGTTCGCGCCTGATCGGCGGCGCACGTTCGCTCGAGCTGGGCCGCGACGAGGTCGAACGTATCGTCGTCGACGGCTTCTTCCCGCAGGTGCCGGCCGGTGAGTTGCCGCGGCGCGGACACTGCTCGCTCTGGACTGGAAACGTGTCGAAGGTGCGGCAGCTGCTGCCGCCAACCTTGTGCGCCTGAGCGGCGACCGCGCGCGCGATCTGCCGCTCGATGCACGCGACTGTGTCGTCGCCAGGCTCAAGGCCGTTCAGGCGCCGCCGAGCTGGACGGCCCGCGTACGCGATGTCGCGCCGCTTGACGAAGCCGGCGAACGCGGCGTGTTCGGCGAAGCCTTGCCGCCGGGCTTGAAGCGGTTCGGCTGACGCCTGCCCTTCGTTCGACTGCTCCAGGGTCGAATCAGTGTGGTAGCAGCTTGAACCGTCGCTGCGTTGCAGACAACGCCTGCGATATCGCACGGCCGAGTGCAGTGATGTGCGGTGGCTGCATCATCGACATGTGCGTGCCGGCCACCGGAACGACATCGACTTGCTCGGATGACAGCAACCGGTCCCATCCCAGAGGGGGCGGCAGCTGTGCTTCTTCCGTCGCGTAGAACAGGTGTAGCTTCAACGGTGCGGGCAAGCGCTGGGGCAGATAGGTGGGCCACAGCTTTTCGTAGTCCGCCATGCGCAGGCATGAGGCCGCGAATTGGGCGATTGTGGTTTCTCCCTGTTGAGCCAGTGCCTGCAGCGCGGGGAGAGCCTCGGCCCATGCCACCAGTTCGGCCCAATCGGTGATCGGCGATTTCTCTTCGAGCAGCCGGACGGCTTGCTGAAGGTCGTCCTGCCCGCTGTACACGTCCTGCTGTACCAGCTCCAGGAGGTGGCCGACAAGCAGATGTCTGGCGCGCTCTTCCTGCGTCTCCTGCACCGGCGGCATCTTGGGGTTGCGACAGTCGAGCAGGCCAACGAACTCCACCGGCTCGTCGAGCTCGGCGAGCAGCTGGGCCATCGCATAGGCCACCAGGCCGCCCGAGGAGTAGCCGAGCAGCCGGTACGGCCCGTGTGCCTGTTTTGCTCGCATCAGCGAGACCATGTAGGCGGCCAGCGCGTCCATCGACGCGGGCATCGTCTGCGGCCATGGCAGCGCGTAGACAGGAACATCGGCGTCCATATGCGCGCCCAGCTCGAAGGCATAGGCGATGTGGCCCGTGCCCGTGGGGACTGCGAACAGCGGTGCTGCCGCGCCGTCGCGGCGTGCTGCCAGTGCTTGCGGTTGGCTGGAGTCTTCCGTGCCGCTCAAGCGGGCCGCTTGAGCTCTGAGCGTGGGGTAGGCGTAGACGTCATGCAGCGTCATGTGCAACCCCCGCTGTGCTGACAAGGACTGCAGCCGCACGGCCAGCAGCGAGTGCCCACCCAGCTCGAAGAAGTGATCCTCACGGCCAATGCGCGAAACGCCGAGCACCTGGGACCAGACCTTGGCCAGCGCCCGTTCAATGCCCATGCGAGGGGCTTCGTACAGATGCAGCGGGAAGTGCCGCTCATTCGGTGCCGGCAGTGCGCGGCGGTCGAGCTTGCCGTTGGGTGTTAAGGGCAGCGCATCGAGCGGCACGTAGACGGCCGGGACCATGTACTCGGGCAGCGCCGCGGCCAAGTGTGCACGCAGTGTCTCGGGCAGCGTCTCGGGCTGCGCGGGTTCGCCCACGACATAGGCCACCAGCCGCGGGTGGCCGGGCTGGTCCTCGCGGGCGAGTACCACCGCTTCGCGCACCCCGGCGTGCTCCCGGAGCCGCGCCTCGATCTCGCCCAGCTCGATGCGGAACCCGCGCAGCTTGACCTGTTGGTCGTTGCGGCCGAGGAACTCGATCGTACTGTCGCCGTGGGGGTCGATGCGCCAGCGCCCGAGGTCGCCCGTGCGGTACATGCGGGCACCAGGCTCGGCGGCGAACGGATCGGGCAGGAAGCGCTCGGCGGTGAGCTCGGGGCAGTTCAGGTAGCCGCGTGCGACCTGCACGCCGGCGATGTGGATCTCGCCGGCCACGCCGATGGGCACCGGCGCGCCGTGCGTATCCAGGATGTAAATGCGCGTGTGGTCGATCGGGCGGCCGATGTGCGGCGTCTGGCCCGGCTGCTGCACGACCCCGGAGGTGGCCACCACCGTGGCCTCGGTGGGACCGTAGTTGTTGATGACGGCGTAGCTCGGGTGACGGGCCGGCAGCGGGCGCAAGCGGTCGCCGCCGGTCAGCAGCGTTCGCAGCCTCGGGTGGCCCAGCGTGCGGGCCAGGGCCTGCTCGGCCAGCGGGGTGGGCAGGAAGCTCACGTCCAGCGCTTCGCAGTGCCACCAGTCGAGCAGTGCCTGCGTATCCCGGCCGACGTGTGCCGGCGGCAGGACGAGCGTGGCACCCACGCACAAGGGCGGCCAGGTCTCCCAGGTGGCGGCATCGAAACCGGTGCCCGCCACGCTGGAGCTGCGTTCGCCCGCACGAAGTTCGAAGGCGCGAGCGTGCCAGTCCACCAAGTTGGCGAGTTGACGATGTTCCACCGCCACCGCCTTGGGGCGGCCGGTGGAGCCGGAGGTGTAGATGACGTAGGCCAGATGGGCAGGGGACAGGCCGATTGCATCGGCTTCGATATTCCCCTCAGGCTGGTTCTCCCATGGCCGGGACGGTGCGTCGAGATCGAGCGCGGGCAGGTCCTGCGGCAGAGGGCCCAGGGCCGGCCGCACGCTGCTACGCGTGACCAGCACGCGCGGGGCGCTGTCGGCGAGCATGAAGGCCAGCCGCTCGGTAGGGTAGTCCGGGTCCAGCGGCACGTAGGCGCCGCCGGCCTTGAGCGTGGCCAGCAGGGCCACGACCATGTCGATGCCGCGCGGCAAGGCGATGGCCACGCGGGTGTCGGGCTGCACGCCCAGCGCGATCAGGTGATGGGCGAGCTGGTTGGCCTGCGCGTT
>JAJKJU010000157.1 GCA_021153565.1 Rhizobacter sp. | reverse complement strand
GCCCGCTCATCACGCCAAAAGCCCCCTGCTCGTCGTTGCAAATGCTCGCCATAGCCAAGCTATGGCTGCGCTTTGCGCCTAGATCAGGCGCCTTTTGACGTACTCGGACACGTTCGAAATACTCTCAGCCTCTCAGCACATAGCTCTTGTTGTCGGTCGACGCGGAGATGCTGAACACCTCGCGCGGCCGTATGCTTCGCATGACAGCCGTGACCTGCGGCGCATCCAGTTTCCACATGGGTAGCGCAGCCGCAGCAGCCTGCTGATCGGCGTTCACGCTCAAGGCGTCTCGCAATTGCGCCCAGCGATGCTCTCGATCGGAGGCATGGAACACAGCGGCGAAGATCCAAAGCAGCAGCGTGATGACCGTCACCAAGGCCACGCTCAGCACGGCTGCGATCGAGAGCTTGCGATTCTTCATCGATCCCTTCCGTGGATCTTCGTCCATTCGCTCCCCGTCTTTGAATATACGACTCGTTCCGCGGTGCGGCTACCACTCAAACCCGACAGTGGCGCGCCATGGTCGCGTTGCCAACGTATGCTTGCGACACCATGACGCTACGCCTCACCCAAGCCCATGCACCGCTGACCCGGGACGTGACCGTGCTCGACGAATTCGGCAGCGAGCGGCACATCACCATACCCGCCGAGCGCGCTTTGACGGTGTTCGTCGACAACCGGGAGCTGGTCACTCTGATGACGCTCGGGGCCGCGCCCGAGCTGCTGGTGCTTGGCTACTTGCGCAACCAGCGCCTGGTCGATTCGGTCGCCGACATCGAATCGGTGACGGTGGACTGGGACGTCGAAGCCGCTGCCGTGAAGACACGCGCCGGCATCGAACGCTTCGACGAGAAAACCGCCAGGCGCGTGGTGACGACGGGATGCGGGCAGGGCACGGTGTTCGGCGACCTGATGAGCGAACTCGACACCATTCGCTTGCCTGGAGCCCATGAACCCACGGCGCGATTGAGCCAGGAAAAGCTCTACGGCTTGCTCAACGCGATGCGGCTTCAGGAGAGCACTTACAAGTCGTCCGGCTCGGTGCACGGCTGCGCCTTGTTCAGGCAGGACGAGTTGCTGACCTTTGTTGAGGACGTCGGGCGCCACAACGCCATCGACACGATTGCCGGCTGGATGTGGCAGCACGACGTGGATGGCGGCGACAAAATCTTCTACACCACGGGGCGGTTGACGAGCGAGATGGTGATCAAGTCGGCGCAGCTGGGCGTGCCCATCGTCGTGTCGCGAAGTGGCATCACGCAGATGGGCTACGAGCTTGCGCTCAGGCTGGGGCTGTGCCTCTTCGGTCGCGCCACGAACAAGCACTTCATCTGCTACTGCGGATTCGAGCGCTTCGACTCGCAGCCCGAACCCGCGCCCTTGGAGCCTATGGAGCGAAAGCGGTAAACGCCGGTGTCGCAAGCAGCACCAACGCTATCAGCAAGAGGGCCAGCGCGGATCAAAAAAGTGGCGCGTCAGAGGCTGAGAGTTTTTCGAGCGTGCCCGAGCAGCGCGTCAAAAGGCACCTGATCTAGGCGCAAAGCGTAGCCACAGCCCGGGCTATGGCGAGCATTTGCAACGACGAGCAGGGGTGTTTTGACGTGATGAGCGGGCATGATCGAAATACTCTCAGCCTCTCAGGTAAGCGGATGCGCGAGGTCGCGCAGCATGGTCGGGCCGACGCGGTGCTCGATCTCTTCAAGCAGCGGTTTGCACAGGCCGAATGAGAAGAGCATCTCGCCCGTGACGAACATCGGGCCTACTAACAGGCCGACGAAGTCGTCGATGAAGGCTGGCTTGCGCCCTTCGTAGTAGTGGCCGATGAACTGCAGCACCCAGCCGAGAACAAAGATGGCGATGCCCCAGGTGAGCCACGACGCGGTGCTACCGGCTGCGAGGGGCTGTGCCAAGGCCATCAGCACACCCGTGGCTGCCGAGACGACGGTACCTAGAACCAGGTTGCCGCGTGTCAGGTACCACACGGCAGACACCCCCCACAGCATCCACGCTGGCGTGAGAGACACGTGGTTGATTGCGAAGCTTGGCCGGGCAAGCAGCACGCCTACCGCGAAGACGATCAGCGGAATGCCGACGAAGTGCGTGGTGATGTTGCGGCGATCGCGGTGGTAGGCCGCGTACTGGACCATCAATTCCGTGGCGTTGCGCATCAGAGTTGTCTCCTTGGACGGTGTCGCCCGTCGTTTCCTATGGCGTTGATGCTAGTGCAGCACACTGGGGCGTGGCTGTCAAAATGCGGGACACCTCGCCACGGCGCGCGTCTGAACTCCCTTTCCCTGGGAGCCCCTGGGGCAGGGGAGAGAGCGGCGCGATCAACCGACACTTGTGGCTTGACGCGTCACTAGAATCGCGGCAACTCCAGGAACCTGCAATGAGTATCAAGAGCGACAAGTGGATACGGCGCATGGCCGAACAGCACGGCATGATCGAGCCGTTCGAGCCCGGCCAGGTGCGCAGTGCGCCTGACGGGCACCGAATCGTGAGCTACGGCACGTCGAGCTATGGCTATGACATCCGTTGCGCGCCGGAATTCAAGGTTTTCACGAACATCTACAGCACGGTGGTGGACCCGAAGGCTTTCGACGAGAAGAGTTTCGTGGACATCGAGTCCGACGTCTGCATCATCCCGCCCAACAGCTTTGCACTGGCTCGCACGGTCGAGTACTTCCGCATTCCACGCAGCGTGCTGACCATTTGCCTGGGCAAGAGCACGTATGCCCGCTGCGGAATCATCGTCAATGTCACGCCTTTCGAGCCGGAGTGGGAAGGCTATGTGACGCTGGAGTTCTCGAACACCACGCCGCTGCCCGCGAAGATCTACGCGGGTGAGGGCTGCGCCCAGGTGCTCTTCTTCGAAAGCGACGAGGTCTGCGAGACGAGCTACAAGGACCGCGGTGGGAAGTACCAGGGGCAGCGCGGGGTGACCTTGCCCAAGACCTGAATACCCGCTTCGGGCACGCCGGTTGCCGCTTCCGGGTTAATGGCAGACGCGTACGATGCTCCGAACGCTATCCGAGGGGGACAGGCCATGAAGTGGGAAGGCAATCGCGAGAGTGAGAACGTCGAGGACGGACGCGCCAGCGGCGGCGGTGGAGGGTTCCGACTGGGTGGTGGCAGCCTCGGCATTGGCTCCATCGTCATCGCGGTGGTGGCGGGCTGGATTTTCGGTATCAACCCCCTGACCATCCTCGGCATCATGAGCGGCGGTGGTGGTGCTCCGCAAACGCAGCAGGCTCCCGCCCACAAGCCCCCGAAAGATGACCAGATGGCACGTTTTGTCTCGGTCGTGCTTGCCGACACCGAGGACGTCTGGCGTGCAAAGTTTCGCGAGGCAGGCGGGACTTACCGCGAACCGAAGTTGCACTTGTTTCGCGGCAGTACGCAAACCGGCTGCGGCGCGGGACAATCCGCGATGGGTCCGTTCTATTGCCCAGCCGACGAGAAGGTTTACATTGACCTCAACTTCTACGAAACCATGCGCACGCGCCTGGGCGCCCCGGGCGACTTTGCGCAGGCCTACGTCATCGCCCATGAAGTCGGCCACCATGTGCAGAAGCTGATGGGCATCACCGACAAGGCCGACAGCATGCGCCGGCGCATGAGCGAAACCCAGTACAACGCCATGAGCGTGCGCATCGAGTTGCAGGCCGATTGTTTCGCCGGCGTGTGGGCGCACGACGCGCAGGCGGCGCGACAGGTGCTGGAGCAGGGCGACGTTGAAGAGGCGCTCAATGCCGCCACGCAGATTGGCGATGACACGCTGCAGCGCAAGGCACGGGGCACCATCCAGCCCGAGACCTTCACCCACGGCACCAGCGCGCAGCGCGTGTCGTGGTTCAAGCGCGGCCTCCAGACGGGCAGCGTGCCCCAGTGCGACACCCTCCAGTCACGAGAGCTTTGACGAGGCATTGGCGATGCGATCCATCCTCCGACCTGCTGCATTGATCGAGACCTGGTTCGACAACCTGCGACCCGAGCAGCACGACTTGGCCAGAATCCTGCGCTCGTTGGTGCAGGCCGCGTCACCGGATCTCGTGCCATCGGTAAAGTGGGGCAACCTGATGTTCACCTACGCGGGCACACATGCGGTGGCCATCGTGATGCACAAGGATCACGCGAACCTGCAGATCTTCAACGGCGTATCGTTGGCCGACCGCTTTCCTGAACTCGAAGGCACCGGGCGCGGCATGCGCCACGTGCGTTTTCGCTACAGGTATCCGGTGGACGAAGATCTGGTGCGCGAACTCGTTCAGGCCTGCGTGGATCTGATGGAGTTGAGCCCACGCACCGGGCCGGGGGCGCTCACCGAAGAGCAGTGATCCAGTCGCAGCGAAGCCGCCCTGCGCGATGCAGCTTTGAGCGCAGGGCGACGTAGTGCAGTGTTCCACGCTATGCGGAACTTAATAAGACCGGTGGATTTGGCCGCGTGGCTAGGCGCAAACCGCAGCGATACCCGTGGTATCGCGAGGATTTGCAACGACGTCACGGGGCCAAAGACGCGGTCTTATGTTCCGCATAGCGTGGAACACTGCAGTAGGTACGGGGCAGGAAGAGCAGCGCGATGCAGGCGACCGTGGCGAGCGGCACGCTGAGCACCATGGCCACTGCACCACCAACCCAACCGCTCATCCACAGCGTCAGGATGATGTCCCAAGTGTCTTTTTCGATGGGGTGGTCACGCGAATGACGTGCGTGCCATAGCTTGAGCGCTTGATACTGATCGAGCGTCATGGCAGGCCCCCAACACAAGCGGCTTCCTCCCTCTCAGCCTTTCAGTAGGCCACTGTGAATCGTTGGCGGATATGGGCGGGCTTTTCGAGTTCGTCGACGATGGCGACAGCCAGATCCTCGACCGAAATGTTGCCCGGCATGTCGCCGTTCATCAGCACCTCGTCGCGGCCCAAGCGGAAACGTCCGGTGCGCTCGCCTGGGGCCAGGAGCGGGGCCGGTGAGACGAAGGTCCAAGCCAGCGCCTTTTCTTCAAGAAAGACCCTGTACGCATCGCGCCCCGCGAGCGCTTCCGTCTTGTACTCGGCCGGGAATTGCGGCGTGTCGACGAGTTGCACGCCCGGTGCCACATAGAGGCTGCCCGCACCACCGACCCACAGGATTCGCGTCACGCCCGATTGCTTGGCGCCGCCGATGAGGGCCTGCACGCCGGCGAGATAGATCTGTGTGAACTCGTCTTTCCCGCGCGGAGCGTTGTAGGCGCTGACGATGGCGTCGTGGCCCTTGGCCGCGTTGGCGAGGCTTGCCGCATCGGATGCGTCGGCAACGACCACACGAACGCTTTTCTGCGGCGTGACCTTGCCCGGCGCGCGGACGATGGCGGTGACCAGATGGCCGCGCTGCAATGCTTCGGCCAAGACCTTGGAACCGACGAAGCCGCTGGCGCCGATGAGTGCGATGTTCATTGGGAATTTCCTTGTGAGATGGATGCATAAATGAATCGGTCCTGCGTCTATCACCGATCCGGCCCAGTTTCAGTCTATTGCGGATAGGTGCCTGGGAGGAGGATGCTTCGGTCGACATTGCGAATGTCGGTGCAGCCGCAAAACGCCGCGGTCAGGTCGAGTTCGTTGCGGATGAGCTCCAGCGTCTTCGTGACGCCCTCTTCACCCATCGCGCCGAGGCCATAGAGGAAGGCGCGTCCGATGAGTGTGCCCTTCGCGCCGAGCGCCACGGCCTTCAGCACGTCCTGACCGGAGCGGATACCGCCGTCCATCCAGACCTCCGTTCGCGAACCCACGGCATCAATGATGCCGGGCAGTACGTTGATCGATGATGGGGCGCCGTCGAGCTGACGCCCGCCGTGGTTCGACACGACGATTGCATCCGCGCCGGTGTCGGCGGCGAGCCTTGCGTCTTCGGCATCGAGGATGCCCTTCAGGATCAGCTTGCCGCCCCAGCGGTTCTTGATCCATTCCACGTCGTGCCAGTTCAGCGCCGGGTCGAACTGCCCTGCCGTCCAGGCGCTGAGCGAGTTCATGTTCTCGACGCCCTTCACATGGCCAATGATGTTGCCAAACTGGCGCCGTTTCGTGCCAAGCATGCCCATGCACCAGCGTGGCTTGGTCATGAGATTGAGGATGTTTGCGATCGTCGGCTTGGGCGGCGCTGACAGCCCGTTCTTGATGTCCTTGTGCCGCTGGCCAAGGATCTGCAGGTCGAGCGTCAGCATCAAGGCACCGCATTTCGCCGCCTTGGCGCGCTCGATCAGTCGCTCGATGAAGGCGCGGTCGCGCATCACGTAGAGCTGGAACCAGAACGGTGCCTTGGTATGCGCCGCGACGTCTTCGATCGAGCAGATGCTCATCGTCGAGAGCGTGAAGGGAATACCGAATTTTTCAGCCGCGCGTGCTCCGAGGATTTCACCGTCCGCATGCTGCATGCCGGCAAGGCCAGTCGGGGCAATCGCGACCGGCATGGCTGTCTCCACACCGATCATGGTCGTGCGCGTGCTGCGGTTTTCCATGTTCACGGCCACGCGCTGGCGCAGCTTGATCTTCTGGAAGTCGCTTTCGTTCGCGCGATAAGTACTCTCGGTCCACGAGCCGCTGTCGGCATAGTCGTAGAACATTCGCGGCACGCGACGCTCGGCGAGCACGCGAAGGTCCTCGATGTGGGTGATGACTGTCATGGGGTGGGATGCTAGTGCAGTGAACTAGCGGCGAGCGCAACATTGCAACCCGAAGATTTTCAGATTTCATCGCGTACGCGACGGCGCCATGCCATGAATTTGGCGACAAGGGATGCTGGGGGGGGGCGCGAAGTGGTGTCGAGGAGCGGACGCAGGGCGCGCCAGCAACGAGTCCCGACGGTGCAAAGATTTGGCCGCGCGTGTGATGCCGTGTTTCGCTGGGCGTCAAGTCGAGGGCCAGATCACGAGCGTAGAGAAATGAAATCCGTTTAATGGGTCGACCGGGCGCTGGATTTGCAGCGCCCGGCAGACTTGCCGTGACAGGATTTTTGTGGGATTGTGTTTAAACCCCGAGATCCGTCAATATTCAGATATGAATATTAAATGTCACTTCTTTTGGATCATCAATTCTCCGTTGATATTCGCAATATCGCCATTTGCTGGCGTGTATTTCGAAATATCGAGCGTTGCCCATTGCCAGCTGCCATCTATTTTTCGGCAATAGGCGGAAAGGACGGAAGATACATTTTCAGTGGTCTTCTGATAGCTGCCGTTCGGAATATATCCGGTGGTTGGCACCGGATCGTTCTCCGGCTGCAGGGAGCCATCCAGGTTGACCAGGCCACCGGACAAGTTGGTGATGTTCGCCCCGGCGGCGATCCAGCTCTGATCTCGGCGTTGGGCCTTGCCGTAAAGGTTGACGTTGACTTGTGAGGACGATTGAAGGTAGCTGCCTTGCGGAACAAATCTGGACATAGATAACTCCCTGTGAAGGTAATTGCGCCCTGTTGAATTTACAACCTCGCCTGCCGCTGACGCGGATCGGCAAACGAGTCAAATCCTTCAGAAATCAAATATTGCTCGATGACACTGATGGACCGCCTTGATCGGCTGGCCGGATTTGATACCTTGCAAAGTATCTGGTCAAGGCTATCAATAATCCAAAAGTGGGATTGGCGTCGAGCGTCCTTTTCGTTCTGATTCGAAAAGGGATTCTTCATATGTCAAGTAGGTTAACTGTCCCATCCCGTGTGATCATGTGCCAATCCGCAGCTGGCCGCTGTTCCGAGCCAGAGACCTTTTGCGGGGTGTTATCGAAGCCTTCCAACACGAG
>JAJKJU010000156.1 GCA_021153565.1 Rhizobacter sp. | reverse complement strand
CGCAGGGCGGGATGCGATGCAAGGCGCTCCGAGCGCCGTGTGGCGAGCCACACAAGTGAGGAGCAACGCCGCAGCGCGCCCGCCCAGCACCCCCAAAACGGTAAGTTATTTCGGGCCATGTCGTCAGATCAATATGCCGCCGAGGCTGCATCTGGAACCGGCAGACCTCTCGCCGGAGGTTTGCCGGTCGCAGCACGATCGGCATTGCGACGTTCGACGGCCTCCTTGTGCGCCTTTGCGTCTCGCTGACGCTTTTCGTAGTCGGCCAAATGCTTACGTTCCAGCGAGGCCGAATGTGCCGCTGGCGACGGCTGCGACGTGGCCCCGTCGACACCCGAAGCAGCCGATGCACTCGACGTGCCTTGCGAAGGCAACGATGTTGCCATCAGCTCGGCCCGCTCCACTTCTTTGTGCCGATCGCGCGCTGCAGCCTCGCGCAGTTTTGCTGCGTCACCGCTGACCTTGGTCCGGATCTCATCGATGCGCTGCGCTGCGCGCTGCTTACGCTGCGCTTCGTCCAGGACTTCCTGTTGCTGCCGCAGGCGCTCGAGGGATTGGCGCCTGTCGCGCCGTGCCCGGTCCAGGCACGGGGTAACCACGAAGCGCTGACGGCATTCGTGTTCTCGTGTGAGGTAGGCAGCCTCGGCTTGATCGCGCTCGGCCTTGATGCGATCACGTTCGGCGCGCTCGGTCGCGGCGTCGAGCGCATGCGCCGAAGAAATTCCGAAACAAGCTGTCGCGAGAAAAGCGGCGACCATCGGAGACAGGACATTCATGTCAGCGAAGTATCCACGTCCCGCCGCGCAAGCGCCAGGAACTCCGCAGATTGCATCTCGGACAAACGTGACACCGTTCGCGGAAATTCGTGCGCAAGCGGGCCTTCGGCATAAAGCTGCTCGGCCGGAACGTCTGCCGACATGATGAGCTTGACGCGCCGGTCGTACATCACGTCCACGAGCCAAGTGAAGCGCCTCGCTTCCGACGCATGCCGAGGCGTCATTTGCGGCACACCCGAGAGCAGCACGGTGTGAAACTGTGTCGCGAGTTCCAGATAGTCGTTTTGCGATCTTGGTCCGCCGCACAGCTCTTTGAAGTCAAACCACACCACGCCGCCAGCGCGGCGCCGCGCATAAATTTCGCGGTGCTCGATGTGCAGAACCGGACTCTGCTCCTTGGCCTCAGCCAATCGATCGAAAGCCTGCGCCATCTCGGCATCCGCTTTGGGCCCGAGCGGCGTGTGATAAAGCTTCACCTGCTCCAGCGTGCGGCGGCGGTAGTCGAAACCATTGTCGACGCTTATCACTTCGAGCTTCTTTTTCAAGAGCTCGATCGCCGGCACGATGCGGTCACGGTGCAGGCCGTTCGGATACAGCTCGTCAGGATGAAAGTTCGAGGTCGTGACGATGCTCACGCGGTTCTCGAACATCGATTCGAGCAGCCGGTGCAGGATCATTGCGTCGGTGACGTCGGCCACATGAAATTCGTCGAAGCAGATGAGCCGGTAACGTCGTGAGATGCGCAGCCCGAGTTCTTGCAGCGGATTCACTGTGCCCTTGAGTTCCTGTAGCTCCCGGTGTACCTCGCGCATGAACTCATGGAAATGCAGGCGCGTCTTGCGCGTGAGCGGCACGGCGTTGAAGAAGCAATCCATCAGGAAGCTTTTGCCGCGCCCCACTCCGCCATGCATGTAGACCCCGCGAGGAATCGGCGGGCGGCTCAGCAGCTTGGTGATGGCATTGCTGCGCTGGGCCTTGTAGTCGGCCCATTCGATCTCGCAGCGTTCGAGCGCGTCAATGGCGCGAAGCTGCGCAGGGTCGGCTTGGTAGCCGCGCTCTGCGAGGGTCGCTTGATAAAGCTCTCGGACTACCACGAATTAAGAATCGACGCAGGGTGGGCATATCGAAATGTGCCCACGTGTTGTGAATCAAGTCAGATCAACGATCCGCATGGGGCCCTGCGACAAACTCAGGATTCACGGGGCTTCGCTTTTGCCCACCGTACCGTGATCAAAAGTTCAGAGTGCGCTTGTCCACGGCGAGCGCCGCCTCCTTTGTCGCTTCACTCAAGCTGGGATGTGCATGGCAGATACGCGCTATGTCTTCGGCACTGGCCTTGAACTCCATCGCGACCACCGCTTCGGAGATCAGCTCCGAGGCGAACGGCCCCACGATGTGCACGCCCAGAATCTCGTCCGTCTTGGCATCGGCCAGCACCTTCACCATGCCGGTCGTATCGCCCAACGCACGCGCCCGACCATTGGCCATGAAGGGGAAGGTGCCCGCCTTGTAGGCGCGTCCGGAAGCTTTCAACTGCTGTTCAGTCTGCCCCACCCACGCGATCTCTGGCGACGTGTAGATGACCCACGGAATCGTGTTGAAGTTGACATGGCCATGCTGCCCGGCAATGCGCTCGGCCACCGCCACGCCCTCTTCCTCGGCCTTGTGCGCGAGCATCGGGCCGCGGACCACGTCGCCCACAGCCCACACGTTGGGCAGGTTGGTCTTGCAGTCGTCGTCGACGACGATCATGCCTCGCTCGTCGAGTTTCAATCCAACGGCCTCGTGGTTCAAACCGATGGTGTTAGGCACGCTACCGATCGAGACGATGAGTTTGTCGACGTCGAGCGTCTTAGCCTCACCCTTGGCCGACGTGTATGACACCGACACGCCTTGCGCAATGGCTTTCACCTCACCCACCTGCACGCCCAGTTCGACCTTGAGACCTTGCTTTGTGAAGGCCTTCTGCGCTTCCTTGGCGATTTGCTCATCCACAGCGCCGAGGAAAGTCGGCAGCGCTTCGAGCACGGTCACGTCGGAGCCGAGGCGGCGCCACACCGACCCCATCTCCAGGCCAATCACGCCCGAGCCGATGAGGCCCAGCTTCTTCGGCACCGTCGGAATGCGCAGTGCGCCGTCATTCGAGAGGATGTTCTCTTCGTCGAAGGCCGCACCCGGCAATGCACGCGGATTGGACCCCGTCGCGAGGATGATGTGCTTGCCCGTGATCGACTCTTCGGCCGCACCTGCCACCTTGATCTCGTAGCCCTGTCCTGAGCCTGTCGATGCGGCGCCCTCGCCCGCTTTTACGAACGAACCGCGGCCATGGAAGAACGTGACCTTGTTCTTCTTGAAAAGGTACAGGATGCCGTCGTTGTTCTGCTTCACAACCTGATCCTTGCGGCCCAGCATCTTCGCAATATCGATGCTCAAGTCATTGAGACCAATGCCGTGGTCGGCGAAGTGATGGCCGGCATGCTCGAAGTGTTCGCTCGATTGCAGCAACGCCTTTGATGGAATGCACCCGACGTTGGTGCAGGTGCCGCCTGGCGCCGGGCCCCCCTTGCCGTTCTTCCACTCGTCGATGCATGCAGTGGTGAAGCCGAGTTGCGCGGCGCGAATGGCCGCGATGTAGCCGCCGGGGCCACCGCCGATGACGACGACGTCAAATTGTTTGGACATGATGTGTGGTGAAAGTCGTTTGGGTGGATCGTTGCCGTCACTCGGTCGGCACGAAGATCCACAACAGGAGATAGAGCAAGACGCCAGTGCCGCCCAGGAAGAGGAGCACCGCGAAGACCAGACGCAGGACCCAGCTTTCAACCCCCAGGCTCTTCGCCAAGCCGCCGCACACGCCGCCGATCCAGCGATCGGTGGTGCTGCGTCGCAGACTGTTGAGCGCAGATGCGGGGCCGGGCGCAGCAGCTTGGGCGTCGAGCAAGCGGGACTTCGCGCGTTCGAACTCTTCGGCCGAGATCACGCCGCGTGTACGCAGGTCGTCAAGCTTTTGCAGTTCGTCAGCGACGCTCATGCTGCCCTCCGTGGGTGGTATCGGATCAGATGTCGAACAGCAGGCGCGCCGGGTCTTCCAGTGCTTCCTTCATTGCCACCAGACCTAGCACGGCTTCACGGCCGTCGATGATGCGGTGGTCGTAAGACATTGCGAGGTAGTTGATCGGACGGATCACGACCTGGCCGTTCTCCACCACCGCGCGGTCCTTGGTCGCGTGTACACCCAGGATGGCTGACTGCGGAGGGTTGATGATCGGCGTCGACAGCATCGAGCCGAACACGCCGCCGTTGGAGATCGAGAAAGTGCCTCCGGTCAGGTCGTCGAGCGACAGCTTGCCGTCCTTGGCTTTCTGGCCGTATTCGGCGATCTTCTTTTCGATGTCGGCGAAGCTCATCTGGTCTGCATTACGCAAGATGGGCACCACCAGACCTCGCGGCGAACCAACCGCGATGCCGATGTCGAAGAAGCCGTGATAGACGATGTCGTTGCCGTCGACCGATGCGTTGAGCACTGGATACTTCTTGAGTGCTGCGACCGCAGCCTTCACGAAGAAGCTCATGAAGCCGATTTTGACGCCATGCTCTTTCTCGAACTTCTCCTGGAATCGCTTGCGCATGTCCATCACAGGAGCCATGTTCACTTCGTTGAACGTCGTGAGGATGGCGTTGGTGGATTGCGACTGAAGCAGACGCTCGGCCACACGTGCGCGCAGGCGGCTCATCGGCACGCGCTGCTCGGGACGATCGCCGAGGTTTTGCATCACAGGCGCCGCCACGGGCGGCAGCGGCTTGGCGACGGCGGGGGCCGCAGGCGCCTTGACCGGCGCAACGACACCGACCGGCTTGGCGCCGCCTTCGAGAGCGCCCAGTACATCGCCTTTGGTGACTCGGCCGTCCCTGCCGGTGCCCGCCACAGAACCGGAGGCGAGTTGGTTGTCGGCCATCAGCTTTGCCGCGGCGGGCATGGCTACGTCGCTCTTCGAACCAGCGGCGCCAGCAGGCGCGGCCGCAGCAGTTGCAGGTGGAGCAACGGTAGCCGTAGAAGCAGCAGGCGCACCAGCCTTGGCCGTGCCTTCGGTATCGATGCGCGCAATGATTTCATCGCTCACGCAGCTCGCCCCATCGCCCTTCACGAGTTCGGCCAACACACCGGCACCCGGCGCGGGCACTTCGAGCACGACCTTGTCGGTTTCGATCTCGACCAGGATTTCATCCTGCGCCACGGCTTCGCCGGGCTTCTTCTTCCACTGCAACAGCGTGGCTTCGGCCACCGACTCTGACAGTTGCGGGACTTTGACTTCTACGATTGCCATTTTTTATCCGTGAGATTTGAAGAGTGAAAGGTGAAACGTGTGCGTGACGGGCAAAAGGTGGCGTGGCACAAGCCACGTTTCACCTTTTTCACCCTTCACGTTTCACAATTCACTTCGTGAGCACAAAGCCCTTGAGCTTGCCGAACGCCTGGTCGAGCAGGGCCTTCTGCTGCTCCTGATGCAGGTGGGCGTACCCGACGGCCGGCGACGCGGACGCGGGGCGGCCTGCGTAGCCGAGCTTCTGCCCTTCGTCCATGTTTTCGTGGATGTAGTGCTGCACGAAGAACCATGCGCCTTGATTCTGCGGTTCGTCCTGACACCACATGATCTCGCTCGCGTTCGGGAACTTCTTCAGCTCTGCAGCGAAGGCCTTGTGCGGGAACGGATAGAGCTGTTCCACGCGCAGGATCACCGTGTCGAAAGCCTTCTTCTCGTCGCGGCGCTTCATCAAGTCATAGGCAACCTTGCCCGAGCAGGCGATGATGCGCCTGACCTTCACCGGGTCGATGTCTGGATGATTGGGGCCGATCACCGTGCGGAATTCACCCTTGGTGAACTCCGACAGCGGCGACGCCGCATCCTTGGCGCGCAGCAGCGACTTCGGCGTCATGATGACGAGCGGCTTGCGGAACATGCGCACCATCTGCCGGCGCAGAAGGTGGAAGATCTGGCTCGCCGACGTCGGCTGCACAACCTGCATGTTGTTGTCGGCAGCGAGCTGCATGAAGCGCTCGAGCCGCGCCGAGGAGTGCTCCGGACCCTGCCCTTCGTAGCCGTGCGGCAGCATCATCGTGAGGCCGTTCGCACGGCCCCATTTGACTTCACCGGATGCGATGAACTGGTCGATCACGACCTGCGCTCCGTTCACGAAGTCGCCGAACTGCGCCTCCCAGATCACGAGCGTATTGGGATCGGCCGATGCGTAGCCATATTCGAATCCGAGCACGGCTTCTTCGGACAGCAGTGAATCGATGACAACGAAGGGTGCCTGGTTTTCTGCAACGTGCTGCAGCGGCGTGTAGGTTCCTTCGTCCCACTTCTCGCGCTTCTGGTCGTGCAGAACGGCGTGGCGGTGGGTGAAGGTGCCGCGTCCGCAGTCTTCGCCGGACAGGCGCACGGCATAGCCGCTTGCGACGAGCGACGCATAGGCGAGGTGCTCACCCATGCCCCAGTCGACATTCAGCTCGCCACGGCCCATTGCGGCACGGTCGGCGATGACTTTTTCGACCAGCGGGTGGGCCTTGAAGTTGGGCGGAATGGTCGTGATGCGTTCGGCCAAGCGCTTCACTTCGGCCAGCGGCAGCGCGGTGTCGGCCGCATCCGTCCACTTCTTGCCGAGGAAAGGCGACCAGTCGACGGCGTACTTGCTCTTGTAATTGGTAAGAACCGGGTCGCGCGTGTGCTTGCCCGTGTCCATGGCAGCGCGGAAGGCCTTGACCATTTCCTCTGGACCTTCAGCCGGCAGCACGCCTTGCGCAACCAGCTTGTCGGCGTACAGCTTGCGCGTGCCAGCGTGCTGGGCGATCTTCTTGTACATGAGCGGCTGCGTGAGTGCCGGCGTGTCCTGCTCGTTATGACCGAGCTTGCGGAAGCACACGATGTCGACGACGACATCCTTTTTGAACTCCTGGCGATAGTCGAGCGCGAGCTGGGTACACAGCACGACCGCTTCTGGGTCGTCGCCGTTCACGTGCAATACCGGTGCTTCAATCATCTTGACCACGTCGGTGCAATACAGCGTGGAGCGCGTGTCGCGCGGATCGCTGGTGGTGAAGCCGATCTGGTTGTTGATGACGAGGTGGACTGTGCCGCCGGTGTAGTAGCCGCGTGTCTGTGCGAGCGCCAGGGTTTCCATCACGACGCCCTGGCCGGCGAAGGCTGCATCGCCGTGCACGAGGATCGGCAGCACCGAATCGCCTTCCTTGTCCGAACGGCGGTCGAGACGGGCCTTGACCGAGCCTTCGACGACAGGGTTCACGATCTCGAGATGCGACGGGTTGAACGCCAAGCTCAGGTGGACGGGGCCGCCCGGCGTGGTCATGTCGCTCGAGAACCCCTGGTGGTACTTCACGTCGCCGGAAGGCAGGTTCTCGGGCGCGGTGTGGTCGAACTCGGAGAACAATTCCGACGGTGCCTTGCCCAGCGTGTTGACCAGCACGTTCAAGCGTCCGCGGTGGGCCATGCCGATGACGATTTCCTGCACGCCGGCGCTGCCGCTGCGCTGCACAAGCTCATCCATCGAGGCAATGAAGCTCTCGCCACCTTCCAGCGAGAAACGCTTCTGGCCGACGTACTTGGTGTGCAGGTAACGCTCGAGGCCTTCGGCTGCGGTCAGGCGGTCGAGGATGTGGATCTTCTGCTCGGCGGTGTAGGTGGGCTTGGAGCGGATGGACTCAAGGCGCTGCTGCCACCATCGCTTCTCGATGGGCTCGGTGACGTGCATGTACTCGGCGCCGATGCTGCCGCAGTAGGTTTCACGCAAGGCCTGGAGAATTTCGCGCAGAGTCATGTTCTCTGCAGTGGTGAAGTAGGTGTTCGTCGCGCTGAACGAGATGTCCATGTCGGACTCCGTCAGGTCGTAGAACGCCGGCTCCAACTCGGGAATCTTGGGGCGCTCCTGGCGTTTGAGCGGGTCAAGATCGGCCCAGCGCGAACCTAGGAATCGATAGGCTGCGATCAGAGACTGGACGTGGACCTGCTTGCGTGCGACAGCAAGGTCGGCGCTGGACGCCTTGTTGCCAAAGGCATTGGCCTTGGCGCGCTGCGCAAATGATTCGATGACCGGCGCATGCGGCACGTCACGGCTTTCGGTGCCGTCGACAGCGGGGACATTTTGAAGCGCATCGAAGTAGGCGCGCCAGTTGTCGGGTACGGAGCCCGGGTTGTCGAGATACTGTTCGTACATCTCCTCGACATAGGGCGCATTGCCCCCGAACAGGTACGAGTTCGACCTGTATTCCTGCATCATCTTCGCTCACCTCTTGCACCGGTTTCCAGTGCGATAGTGGGTTAATCAACCTTCCGCGGCTCGGCTTGACCGGTTGGCGGATTGCGACCCGCCTTAACTGTTGCCAGAAAAGGGGACGGGAAGGACCTTGTGGTACGGCCGGGACTGTAACACCGTTGTACCCGGTCGATGTTGCGGTTTACGCGCCCCCATGACATGAACTCGCGTTCGAGACTGCGTTGTAGCGAGGATGCAGGATCGGCACTGGCGCAAGTCCGACCCACTCCCGAGTTCTGCCCCCGCAAGTCGATCGGACCTTCAAACCACGTCCTGTATGAGTGCAAAACGGCTTTTCACGCCCGCATAGTCCGACCATCGTGGTCGCCGCCCGGTGTGCTCAACGCACCGGGCGGACACGATCATGGGTGTGACACATCAAAAGGATTCGAGGGCCAAACCAGTGACGCTCTCGCCACCTTCCACGATCGCATCCCGCGTCGCGGGGGCCTTGCTCAGAAGGTGGTCGGCGTAGAAGCGAGCAGTTGCGATCTTGGCGTTGAGGAAGGCCGTGTCGCCCGTTCCATGTGCCAGATGCTCTTCGGCAACCAGCAGTGCCCGGGCCATCTGCCAGCCAGCCATCAGGTTGCCGGCGAGCATCAGGTAAGGCACCGAACCTGCAAACACCGCGTTCGGGCTGGCCTTGGTGTTGTCGACGACGAAATCGACGACTTGCACGAAGGCTTCTCGTGCCGCAGACAGACGCTTGAGCATTGCGCGTGACGCGGCGGTTTCTCGTTTGGCCAGCACCGCTTCGGTCGCTTCGATCTGCTTAGCAATCGCCTTCGCCGTCTGCCCACCGTCGCGCACCGTTTTGCGTCCAACGAGGTCGTTTGCCTGGATTGCCGTCGTGCCCTCGTAGATCGTCAGAATCCTCGCGTCGCGGTAGTACTGCGCCGCCCCCGTCTCTTCGATGAATCCCATACCACCGTGCACCTGCACGCCGAGGCTCGTGACTTCGATGCTCATCTCGGTGCTGTAGCCCTTCACAAGTGGCACCATGAACTCGTAGAACGCCTGGTTCTTCTTGCGCACCTCAGAGTCTGGGTGGTGGTGGGCGGAGTCATAGGCTGCACCAGCCACGATGGCCATTGCGCGGCAGCCTTCGGTGTAGGCGCGCATCGTCATCAGCATGCGCTTCACATCGGGGTGATGAATGATTGGAGCGCTACCCGGCTGCGAGCCATCAACCGGGCGGGACTGGATGCGTTCGCGTGCGTATTCCACGGCCAGTTGATACGAACGCTCCGCAACGCCGATGCCCTGGATGCCCACGGCATACCGGGCCGCGTTCATCATGATGAACATGTACTCGAGGCCGCGGTTCTCCTGGCCGACCAGCGTGCCGATCGCGCCACCGTGGTCGCCGAACTGAAGAACGGCGGTCGGGCTCGCCTTGATGCCGAGCTTGTGTTCGATGGAGACGCAATGCACGTCGTTGCGCGCGCCCAGCGACCCGTCGGGGTTGATGAGGAACTTTGGAACCACGAACAGGCTAATGCCCTTCACTCCCTCCGGCGCACCGACCACGCGCGCGAGTACGAGGTGGACGATGTTCTCGGCCATGTCGTGCTCGCCATAGGTGATGAATATCTTCGTGCCGAAGATTTTGTACGTGCCGTCGGGCTGCGGCTCGGCACGCGTGCGCACCAGCGCGAGATCCGACCCGGCTTGCGGCTCGGTGAGATTCATTGTGCCAGTCCACTTGCCCGAGATCATGTTGGGCAGATACAGGGACTGCTGCTGAGCGCTGCCGGCGGTGAGCAGCGCTTCGATCGCGCCGTCCGTCAGCAGGGGGCACAGGGCAAAGCTAAGGTTGGCGCTGTTGAGCATCTCGATGCAAGCCGCGCCGATGGTCTTGGGCAGCCCTTGCCCGCCGAAGTCCGCCGGATGCTGCAGACCTTGCCAGCCGCCTTCACCGAACTGCCTGAAGGCATCCTTGAAGCCGGCGGTCGTGAAGACGTTTCCATCCTTCCAGTACGACGGCTGACGGTCGCCCTCGACATTCAGCGGCGCGATCACCTGCTCATTCAGCTTGGCCGATTCTTCGAGCACGGCTTGGGCGGTTTCGATGCCTGCATCTTCAAAGCTGGGCAGCGTGGCCACTTGATCCAAGCCCGCCAGGTCCTGCATACAAAAGAGCATTTCCCTCACGGGCGCGCGGTAGGTCATTTTTTGCGTCTCCAGATGGAACGAGGGCGCAACAACGAACGTTGTGCGCCATCCCGATCACTGCATCGACGTGGCGAAGGATCAGCCGAGGGCCTTGACCAGCTCGGGCACAGCGGTGAACAGATCAGCCTCGAGGCCGTAGTCGGCCACGCTGAAGATCGGTGCTTCCGGATCCTTGTTGATCGCGACGATCACCTTGGAGTCCTTCATTCCGGCCAGGTGCTGGATCGCACCCGAAATGCCGGCTGCAATATAAAGCTGCGGCGCGACAATCTTGCCAGTCTGGCCGACTTGCCAATCGTTGGGGGCATAGCCGGCATCCACCGCTGCACGGCTTGCGCCAAGTGCAGCCCCAAGCCTGTCGGCCAGCGGGGTCAGCACTTCAGTGAACTTGTCGTTCGAGCCGAGGGCGCGGCCACCGGAGACGATAACTTTCGCGGCGGTGAGTTCTGGGCGATCGGTCTTTGCGATTTCTGAACCGAGGAAGCTCGACGAACCGTTGTCGGCAACGGCGTTGATGGTCTCGATCACGGCGCTGCCGCCGGTGGCAGCCGCAGGATCGAAGCCGGTGGTACGCACGGTCAGCACCTTCACCGTGTCGAGGCTTTGCACCGTGGCGATGGCATTGCCCGCGTAGATCGGACGCTCGAAGGTGTCAGAACTCACGACCCTGGTCACGTCGGAGACTTGCGCAACATCGAGCAGCGCGGCCACACGCGGCGCGACATTCTTGCCGGCAGCCGTGGCCGGGAAGACGAGGTGGCTGTAGCTGCCGGCGATGGTGATCACCTGCGCGGCCAGATTCTCCGCCAGTCCATGCTCGAAGCCGGGCGCTTCGGCGTACAGCACCTTGGTGACACCGGCGATCTTCGTTGCGGATTGGGCCGCGCCGGAAGCGTTGTGGCCTGCAACTAGGACGTGCACCTCACCGCCTGCAGCAGCGGCGGCCGTCACGGCGTTCAGGGTCGCGCCCTTGATTGATTGGTTGTCGTGTTCGGCAATAACAAGCGAAGTCATGTTTTTTCTCCTGTTCCCCTCTCCGCCTGGGAGAGAGGGGTCAATCAAATTACCTTGGCGTCGTTCTTCAGCTTCAACACCAGCGTGGCCACATCCGGCACCTTGGTGCCCGCGCTTCGCTTGGGCGGCTCGCTCACCTTAAGCGTCTTGATGTGCGATGTCACGTCCACGCCAAGATCGGCCGGCTTGATCGTCTCCATCGGCTTCTTCTTTGCCTTCATGATGTTGGGCAGCGTCACGTAGCGCGGCTCATTCAGGCGCAAATCGGTGGTCACCACCGCTGGCAGCTTGATCTTCACGGTCTCGAGGCCGCCATCGACTTCACGCGTCACGTTGGCCGAATCGCCCGACACTTCGACCTTTGACGCGAAGGTGGCTTGCGGCAGATTGGCGAGTGCGGCCAGCATCTGTCCCGTCTGGTTGCAATCATCATCGATGGCTTGCTTGCCGAGAATGACAAGATGGGGCTGCTCCTTGTCGACCAGCGACTTGAGAATTTTGGCCACCGCCAGCGGCTGCAACTCTTCGCTTGTCTCGACAAGGATGGCACGGTCAGCACCGATTGCCATCGCCGTGCGCAGCGTTTCCTGGCACTGCGTGACTCCGCACGACACGGCGATCACCTCCGTGACCACGCCCTTCTCCTTCAAGCGCACCGCTTCTTCCACTGCGATTTCGTCGAACGGATTCATGCTCATCTTCACGTTCGCGATGTCTACGCCGGTGCCGTCGGCTTTCACGCGGACTTTCACGTTGTAGTCGACGACCCGTTTGACTGCTACCAGCACCTTCATTCGACGTTCTCCAATGGAATTGACGTTTACGTAAATCGCAATTTTAGTGGTTGGGCGATGTCCCGCCCTGTCACTTGGATGACACTTTCGCCCAAAAAAAGAACGATCGTACTATTTTCCGGATGGTCGCAGTTAGACTTCATGCGCAATGGACGCTCATCTCCAATTCCGCGAACGAAATGCACAAGCAAAGACGCCCTGCATCGGCGTCTGCGACTCGGGCGTAGGCGGCTTGTCTGTCCTGCGATCTCTCCGAGCGCAACTTCCTGATGCGCCATTGCTGTACGTAGCCGATTCCGGTCATGCGCCCTACGGGGAACGCAGCAATGAATACATCATCGACCGGTCTCGATGGATCATGGACCATTTGGTCGCCGAAGGGGCGGTTGGCATTGTCATCGCATGCAATACGGCCACTGCCATCGCGGTGCCGGAATTGCGCTCGAGCCGACCAGGGATTCCGATTGTTGGCGTCGAGCCCGGATTGAAACCCGCAGCGATCACCACACGGAACGGACGGATTGGAGTGATGGCAACCCCTGGGACGATTGCCAGCGAGAAATTTCGGGTTTTGATGCAGGCGCAAGGCAATGGCGTAACGATCACACCGCGGCCCTGTCCCGGCTTGGCGCGATTGATCGAAGAAGGCGACCTGAACTCGTCACAACTTCGAGAAGCAATCGACGGGCACACCGCACTCCTGCGAGCCGCCGGCGTCGATACCGTTGTGCTGGGCTGCACTCATTACGCATTCGTGCGGCATCACATCGAAGCCGCGATGGGCCATGGCGTGCGGATCATCGACACAGCCGACGCAGTGGCCCGGCATGCTGTCAATACCTTGGGGCCGTTGCTGCCGGCCGCCGACGCCACAGACACCATGCGTCTTCAAACCACGGGCGAGGCGGACCGGCTACGCGCCATCGCGTCCGCATGGCTTCCGTTTTTGTGTACTGTCGAGAGCATTTCCACGGCCGCTGAAACACTGCCGTGACGCCATTGCAATCGTAGCGCTGGTGTGGCGGGCGGCCACCATCACCAGGAAGCTTGGCGCTGCCTGCGAACGCGCCATGCGAGTGGTGCCCCGAACCGGACTCGAACCGGTACGCTGCCATTCGGCTAAGCGGCGGATTTTAAGTCCGATGCGTCTACCAATTTCGCCACCGGGGCACGTGGCGCAGTGTATGCGAGTAAGGACACAAGAACGCGCGTCCTCAAACCAGCGCGAATTCGATGGAGGCGCGGGCCGGAGTCGAACCGACCTACACGGATTTGCAATCCGGTGCATAACCGCTTTGCTACCGCGCCTCGAAACCTGAGTTATTCACGAGAAAGTTGGGCATTCTCGCAAAAAAGGGAAGCGTCAGCTTCCCTTCTTGGCTTTCGAAAAATTGGAGCGGGAGACGAGGCTCGAACTCGCGACCTCAACCTTGGCAAGGTTGCGCTCTACCAACTGAGCTACTCCCGCATTGCCTTCGATTTCTTGCAGCTTCCTGCTGTCCACCGAAGCTCTCATTCTATGACGAAAAATCGATGCTTGTAAAGTCACCAAGAAACTTTTGTGGCCATATGAATTTGGGACCGGCCCGTCTTCGAAAGGCCGCCCCTATCCGACAAACTCAATGCTTGATTGAATCCACCGCCGCTGCTGGTGCTGCCGCACCTGCCTCTGGTTTCGCTTCGACCTTGGCCGGCTCGTCATCGGGCAGCGGTTGCGGGGCCGTTTCCAATGCGATCTCAAGCACGCGATCGATCCATTTCACCGGAAGAATTTCGAGATGGTTCTTAACGTTCTCGGGGATGTCCTGAAGGTCCTTTACGTTCTCTTCAGGAATTAAGACTGTCTTGATCCCACCGCGGTGCGCTGCGAGCAGCTTTTCCTTCAAACCACCGATCGCAGTCACCTCGCCACGCAGCGTGATTTCGCCGGTCATCGCCACATCTGCACGAACCGGAATGCCGGTGAGTGCCGAAACAAAGGCCGTCGTCATTGCAATGCCTGCGCTCGGGCCATCTTTCGGGGTCGCGCCATCGGGCACGTGGATGTGGATGTCGCGCTTTTCGAAGAGCTCGTCCTTGATGCCCAGCCGGCGAGCGCGTGAACGCACCACCGAGCGAGCGGCCTCGACGGACTCCTTCATTACGTCGCCCAGCGAACCGGTGCGAATGATGTTGCCTTTGCCAGGCATCATCGCCGACTCGATGGTCAGCAGATCGCCACCCACTTCGGTCCACGCCAAGCCCACGACCTGCCCCACTTCGTTCTTCTTCGTGGCCTGTCCGTAGTCGAACTTGCGCACGCCGAGGAAGTCGTTGAGGTTCTCGTCGGTAACGGTGACCTTGCCTTCGTACTTCTTGAGTTGGACGCCCTTCACCACCTTGCGGCAGATCTTGGAGACCTCGCGCTCCAGCGAGCGCACACCGGCTTCACGCGTGTAGTAGCGAATGATCCCCCGCACGGCCGACTCGGTGACTTCCATCTCATCTTCTTTCACGCCGTTGTTCTTTGCCTGCTTGGGAAGCAGGTAGCGCTGCGCGATGTTGACTTTCTCGTCTTCGGTGTAGCCCGACAGGCGGATCACTTCCATCCGATCCAGGAGGGCCGGCGGAATATTCATCGAGTTCGATGTTGCGATGAACATCGTGTCGGACAGATCGAAATCGACTTCGACGTAGTGATCGCTGAATGTGTGGTTCTGCTCCGGGTCCAGGACCTCGAGCAAAGCCGACGACGGATCGCCGCGGAAGTCCATGCCCAGCTTGTCGATCTCGTCGAGCAGGAAAAGCGGATTGCGGGTGCCGACCTTGGACAGGCTCTGGAGCACCTTGCCCGGCATTGAGCCGATGTAGGTTCGACGGTGACCGCGAATCTCAGCCTCGTCACGCACGCCACCCAGTGCCATGCGAACGAACTTACGGCCCGTGGCGCGAGCCACCGACTGACCCAGCGATGTCTTGCCGACTCCCGGAGGTCCGACCAGGCACAAGATCGGCGCCTTGACCTTGTCGACACGTTGTTGCACTGCGAGATATTCAAGGATGCGATCCTTGACCTTCTCGAGACCGTAGTGGTCTTCGTTCAGCACTTCTTCTGCATGCAGCAGATCGTGCTTGATCTTGGTCTTCTTGCTCCATGGCAAGTTGATCAGCGTGTCGATGTAGTTGCGAACCACCGTCGCTTCGGCCGACATGGGGGACATGAGCTTCAACTTCTTGAGCTCTGCGTCGACTTTCTTACGAGCCTCCTTCGGCATCTTCGCAGCGGTGATCTTCTTTTCCAGCTCCTCCATGTCGGCGCCTTCTTCGCCGTCACCGAGTTCCTTCTGAATCGCCTTGACCTGTTCGTTCAGGTAGTACTCGCGCTGACTCTTCTCCATCTGGCGCTTGACGCGGCCACGGATGCGCTTTTCGACTTGCAGAATGTCGACTTCGTGTTCTAGCTGCTCGAGCAGCTTTTCGAGCCGCTTGTCGACTGCAAACAAGTCGAGCACCGACTGCTTGTTTTCCAACTTCAAAGGCAGATGCGCCGCAATGGTGTCGGCGAGACGGCCGGCATCGTCGATCCCTGCGATGGAGGTGAGAATTTCCGGCGGAATCTTCTTGTTTAGCTTGACGTATTGATCAAACTGCTGCGTCACAGCACGACGCAACGCCTCGATTTCAGGCTTGGTTTCTGTCTCGGGTGGCACTGGCGTGACATCGGCGACGAAGTGTTCTGCGTTGTCGGAAATGCTATGCGTGTTGGCGCGTTGGATGCCTTCGACCAGCACCTTCACAGTACCGTCGGGCAGCTTCAGCATCTGCAATATGCTCGAGACGCAGCCGACTTCGAACATGTCGTCGGGCTTGGGCTCGTCCTTGCCAGCAGCCTTCTGCGCGACCAGCATGATCTGCCGACCGGCTTCCATGGCAGCTTCTAATGCCTTTATGGATTTTGGGCGCCCCACAAACAGCGGAATGACCATGTGGGGGAAAACCACCACATCACGCAGCGGCAGCAGCGGCAGGGTGATCTGTTCGGCGGGCAGGATGGGATGTCCGGACATTGAGACCTCTCTTTCTCGAACCTATTTAAGGCCCGAGCATTCGATTGCAAGAAGCCGGGCCCGCTCACAGGCTGGGACCGGCACCGGACTTCAAGCGCTGGCCTTGCTTTGCTCGCGATAAACGAGCAATGGCTTCGCGTCATCTTCAATCGTGTGTTCATCCAACACGACCTTGGCAACACCGTCCAACGTGGGCAGGTCGAACATCGTGTCGATCAGTGACTGCTCCATGATGGACCGCAATCCTCGCGCTCCGGTCTTGCGGGCGAGTGCCTTGCGCGCAATGGCCTGGAGCGCCGAAGGGCGAATCTCGAGGTCAACGCCGTCCATGCCGAAGAGCTTCTGGTACTGCTTGACGAGCGCGTTCTTTGGCTCGGTCAGGATCTGCACCAGCGCGTCTTCCGTCAGTTCCCCAAGAGTGGCCACCACTGGAAGACGACCAACCAGTTCGGGAATGAGGCCAAACTTGATCAAGTCTTCAGGCTCGACCTCCCGGAACACCTCCGAGACGCGGCGTTCAGTCTTGGTATGTACCGTGGCACCGAAACCGATACCCGACTTCTCGGAACGGTTTTGAATGACTTTTTCCAGTCCGTCGAATGCGCCGCCGCAAATGAACAAAATGTTCGTGGTGTCGATCTGCAGGAAGTCCTGGTTCGGATGCTTGCGGCCCCCTTGAGGAGGAACCGAGGCCATCGTGCCCTCAACAAGCTTCAGCAAGGCTTGCTGAACGCCCTCGCCTGATACGTCGCGCGTGATCGAGGGATTGTCGGCCTTGCGCGAGATCTTGTCGATTTCATCAATATAAACGATGCCGCGCTGCGCTTTCTCGACGTCGTAGTTGCAGTTCTGCAGCAGCTTCTGGATGATGTTTTCGACGTCCTCTCCGACGTAGCCAGCCTCGGTCAGCGTTGTCGCATCTGCGATCACGAAAGGCACGTTCAGCAAGCGCGCCAGTGTCTGGGCCAGCAGCGTCTTCCCCGAGCCCGTCGGACCAATCAGCAGGATGTTGCTCTTGGAGAGCTCGACATCTTCCTTGTTGCGACTCATATGCTTGAGCCGTTTATAGTGGTTGTAGACCGCGACAGAGAGCGTGCGCTTGGCAGGCTCCTGCCCGATCACGTATTGATCGAGGATTGATTTGATTTCCGTCGGGATCGGCAAGTCGGAACGAGCGGTCTTCGGATCGGAGCCTTCGGCGGGCACCTCGTCGCGAATGATGTCATTGCACAGCTCGATGCATTCGTCGCAGATGAAGACGGACGGACCGGCGATCAGTTTCTTAACCTCATGCTGGCTTTTACCGCAGAAGGAGCAGTAGAGAACTTTCTCGCTGGAGGAGCCCTTTTTGTCGGCCATGGGTGGTCAGTCGCAGTGCAGGTAAAGCTGCTTCAATGATAGTGGAAAAGAAAACGGGGCCTTGATGAAAAAAAAGACCCCGTTCCCTGCCCAAATTCGTGTCAAAACGAAGTTCAGGATCGTTTTTCGAGAACTTGATCAATTAGGCCGTAGGCCTTGGCCTCCGAGCCGGACATGAAAAAATCACGTTCGGAGTCGAGCCTGATTTTTTCAAGGGGTTGTCCAGTGCGCTCCGCCAGAATTTGATTGAGGCTTTCGCGAAGTTTCAAGATTTCTCGCGCCTGAATTTCGATGTCCGTGGCCTGGCCCTGCGCGCCACCTGAAGGCTGGTGAATCATCACGCGTGAATTGGGCAATGCGTAACGCTTGCCCTTGGCACCAGCCGCCAGAAGAAACGCGCCCATGCTCGCCGCAATGCCCATGCACAGTGTGGACACATCCGGTTTGATGAACTGCATCGTGTCAAAAACCGACATGCCCGCGCTCACCGAACCGCCCGGCGAGTTGATGTAGAGCGAAATGTCCTTGTCAGGGTTTTCGCTCTCGAGAAACAGCAACTGCGCGACGACTAGATTCGCCGTCACGTCGTTCACTGGTCCGACGAGGAAAATCACGCGCTCGCGGAGCAGCCGCGAGTAGATGTCGTAGGCGCGCTCACCGCGACCTGACTGTTCGATGACGATGGGCACCATGCCCAGACCTTGTGTCTCCAGCGCGCTCATGTGAGTCCTTGGAAAGTAAGAACGGAACAAAGAATGTTGGGCTTGATTATGTCGCGGCAAGAGCGCTGCCGCTGAAACGAAAGAGGCACCCCGCCTGACGGCGCGGTGCCTCGTCCTTTGACTGTGCAATAAGGACGATCAGGCGGACATCAGTTCATCAAATGGCAGCGCCTTCTCGGTGACCTTGGCCTTGCTCAGGACGAAGTCGGCGACATTGTTTTCGATCACGACAGCTTCCACTTCGGCCATGCGCTGGCGGTCGCCCAAATACCAGCGAACCACTTCGGTCGGCTTCTCGTAGCTCTGCGCCATTTCTTCAATATGGGCTTGAAGTTGCTCGGGCTTGGCGTTCAGGTTGTTCGAACGGACCAACTCGGCCACTACGAGACCCAATCGAACGCGCCTCTCGGCTTGCGGTTGGAAGATTTCAGCGGGGATGGGCGCGCTTTCCGCATCTTTCACGCCACGCTTCTTCAGGTCGGCGCGGGCGTCGGCAATCATGCGATCGGCCTCTTGCTGGATCAGGGCATTCGGCACGTCTAGTTCCGCGATCTTCACAAGTGCGTCCATCACAGCGGCCTTGTTGCGAGACAGCACGCGGAATTTGACTTCACGCTCGAGATTTTTCTTGACATCGGCACGCAGGCCTTCGACGGCACCTTCCTTAATACCCAATGAAGTGGCGAACGCCTCGTTCACTTCGGGCAGGTTTTGCGCCTCGATCCTCTTGACCGTAACAAGGAAGTCGGCCTCCTTGCCAGCCACGTCCTTGCCGTGATAGTCGGCGGGGAACGCGAGCGGGAAGGTTTTGGATTCGCCGGTCTTCATGCCGCGAACCGCCTTGTCAAAGGTCTCGAGCATTTGCCCTTCGCCGATCAGGAATTGGAAGTTTTCGGCCTTGCCGCCCTCGAATGGCACGCCGTCGATCTTGCCTTCGAAGTCGATGGTGATGCGGTCGCCCTCTTGGGCGCCTTCAGTACCCGGACGCTGAGCAAAGGTGCGGCGCTGCTTGCGAAGGATGTCAATGGTCTTGTCGATGGCGGCATCCGTCACTTCGGTCGTGACCTTTTCGACTTCGGCGGTCGCGATGTCACCAAACTTGACCTCGGGGTAGACCTCGAACGTGGCGTCGAAAGCGATCTGGCCTTCGGCCGCGCCCTCCTTCTCGCTGATGCGAGGCGCACCGGCAACACGCAGCTTGGCCTCGTTGGTGGCCTGCTGGAAAGCCTGGCCGACCTTGTCATTCATGACTTCGTACTGCACGGAGTAGCCGTAGCGCTGGGCCACCACCGAAATAGGCACCTTGCCCGGACGGAAACCGTCGGCCTTGACGGTGCGCGAGAGGCGCTTCAGACGCGACTGCACTTCATTGTTGATGGTGTCTGCTGCGAGCGTCAGCGTGATGCGGCGTTCGAGCTTTTCGAGAGTTTCAACAGTCACGGCCATGATCAAAAGACTTTCAATTTCGTTGTGGTGCGCGGGGCGGGACTCGAACCCGCACACCATTGCTGGCGTCAGGACCTAAACCTGGTGCGTCTACCAATTTCGCCACCCGCGCTGGGCCTAACAGGACAGCTTGCATGTGGAAAAAGAACCGGAAATTCTTCTTCCAGACAAGAAGGGAGCCTAGGCTGCCTTTCAAAGCGATCCGGTAAACCGCGCATTTTAGCCGGCTGCGAGCGCATTCTCGGCGTCGGGTTGCAGGGACTTCTCCTGATCTACAGATTTCACACGGAACCAGGCCGCATACATCGCCGGCAAGGCGAGCAGAGTGAGCACAGTTGCAACCACCAAGCCACCCATGATGGCAACGGCCATCGGCCCCCAGAAAACGCTGCGTGACAAAGGAATCATCGCGAGCACCGCCGCCGCGGCCGTCAGGATGATCGGCCTGAAACGCCGAACTGCAGCCTCGACTATCGCGTTCCAGGTCGAGACGCCCCGCTCGCGGTCCTGTTCGATCTGGTCGATCAGGATCACCGAGTTGCGCATGATCATGCCCATGAGAGCGATCACGCCCAGCAGCGCGACGAAGCCGAAGGGGCGGCCCAACAACAACAGTGCGCCTGCGACACCGGCGATACCCATCGGGCCGGTGAGGAACACGAGAATCGCGCGGCTAAAGCTGTGCAACTGAAGCATCAGCAGCGTGAACATGATGAAGAGCATCAGCGGCGCGCCCACGGCAATCGAGCCCTGTCCCTTGCTACTTTCCTCGACCGCACCGGCCACGTCGATGCGATAGCCCGGCAGCATCTTGTCGCGAATCGACTTGAAAAGCGGATCGAGCTGCGCCGTCACTGTCGCGCCTTGCAGGCCTTCGCTGATGTCACCCTGCACGGTGGCCGCGTAGTCGCGCCCCTCGCGCCATAGCACGCCAGGCTCCCACACAAAGTTGGCCTTCGCGATCTGCGACAGCGGAATGCTGCGGCCGGTCGTCGTCGGCACATAGGCGCTCGCGAGGTCCGTTATCTGGTTGCGCTCCGCCAGCGGCTGGCGCAGCACGATGTCGATGAGCCGATCGCCGTCGCGGTACTGGCCGATGGTCGATCCACTATTGATCGTGCGCGCCGCCTGCGCAATCGCCTGGCTCGACACGCCCAAGGTGCGCGCCTTGTCCTGGTCCACGTCCAGGCGAAGGGTCTTCACCGACTCGTTCCAGTTGTCGTTGGTGCCACGCATGTTGGGGTTGGTGCGCATGATCGCTTTCACTTCGTCGGCATAGGCGCGAACCTTGTACGGATCCGGGCCGACGACGCGGAACTGCACGGGGTACGGCACCGGCGGTCCATTGGGGAGCAGCTTGGCGCGGCCGCGCGCCTCCGGGAACTCGGTGGCGAGGATTTCGGGCAGCATCTTGCGCAGTCGCTCGCGCGAGGCCTGGTCCTTGGGCAGCACGACCAACTGGCTCACATTGCTTTGCGGAAAGATCTGGTCAAGCACCAGAGCGAATCGCGGCAGGCCGCTGCCGATCCAGGTTGTCACGTGATCGACGCCGTCGAGCTTGGCGACACGCGCCTCGACGCGCTTCGTCACTTCCTCGTTCGCCTTGAAGGACGTCCCCTCGGGATACCAAAGATCGACCAGCACCTCGGGCCGGCTCGAATCCGGGAAGAACTGGTTCTGCACCTTGCCCATGCCGAAGATGCCTAGCGCGAGCGAGCCCACCGTCAATGCGATGGTGATCCAGCGATGTTGCACGCACCAGTTCACGACAACGCGAAAGCGCGTGTAGAACGGCGTGTCGAACAGTTCGTGCGGCTGGTCGCCGGCGGCGTGCGGCTTGGTCCTGAGCAGCAGCGTACCGAGGTAGGGCACGAAATACACCGACACGAGCCACGAGATCAGCAGTGCGGCAGCGGTTACCGCGAAAATCGCGAACGTGTATTCACCCACGGTCGACTTCGCCATGCCGATCGGCAGGAAGCCCACCGCGGTGATGAGCGTGCCCGTGAGCATGGGCATCGCCGTGGCTTCGTAAGCGAATGTCGCAGCGCGCACCTTGTCGTAGCCCTCTTCGAGCTTGCGCACCATCATCTCGACCGCAATGATTGCATCGTCCACCAGGAGGCCGAGCGCGATGATCAGCGAACCCAGCGAGATCTTGTGCAGTCCCACGCCCCAGTAATACATGGTGACGAAGGTGATCGCGAGCACGAGTGGAATCGTGATGCCCACGACGGCACCCGGGCGCCAGTCGATCGTGAATTTCCAGCTGCCCGGCTTGAAGTGCATGCCCAGACTGACGAAGCTCACCACCAGCACGATGATCACCGCTTCGATCAGCGTGCCAACGAATTCGCCCACGGATCGCGCAACGACGGTCGACTGGTTCTGGAACTGCTGCATCTCTATGCCAACCGGCAGTTCTGCTCGAATCGACTCGGTCGTTGTCTTCAGCGACTTGCCGAGGTCGATGATGTCGCCGCCCTTGGCCATGGAAATGCCCAGGCCGATGACTTCCTTGCCGCGGTCGCGCACCTTCACCTGCGGCGGATCCACGTATGCCCGCTTCACCGTTGCGATGTCGCCCAGCTTGAAGCTGTTGCCGCCGGCACGGATCGCAAAGACCTTGAGATCGTCAACCGAGTTGAACTGCCCACCCACGCGCACTTGCAGGAAGTCGGTAGGCGAATCGATGACACCGGCCGACTCGACCGCGTTCTGCTGGCCGAGTTGAGAGATCACCGTGTTGAAGTCGAGCCCCAACTGCGCGAGCCGCTTCTGCGAAATCTCGATGAAGATCTTTTCGTCTTGCGCGCCGAAGATCTCGACCTTGTTGACGTCTTTCACCTTGAGCAGCCGCTGCCGAACGCGGTCGGCCTGCTCCTTCAGCTCTTCATACGTGAATCCGTCGCTCGACAGCGAATAGATCGAGCCATAAACGTCGCCGAATTCATCGTTGAAGAACGGCCCGATCACGCCGCCCGGCAGCGTGCTGCGCATGTCCTGAATTTTCTTGCGCACCGTGTACCAGATCTGCGCCATCTCCTTGGGTGGCGAAGAGTCCTTCACCTGGAAGATGATGAGCGTCTCGCCCGGTTTCGAGTAGCTGCGGATTCTGTCGGAGTACGGCACCTCCTGCAGCGTCTTTTCGAGCTTGTCGGTAACCTGGTCGGCAATCTGCTGCGCCGTCGCCCCCGGCCAGTAGGCCCGAACCACCATAGCGCGGAAGGTGAACGGCGGGTCTTCGTCCTGCCCGAGCTGGAAGTAGGCCGCAAGACCGAGGACCATCATCACCACAAGGAGGTAGCGGGTCAGCGCAGGATGCTCGAGGGCCCATTTCGAAATGTTGAAGCTCTTCGCATCGCCATCCGCTGCTGCGGCACCAGGTTCCATGACTGTGCTCACGTTCGCCTCGCTCACTTGATGGTCACGGCGGTGGCATTGGCGGAGGCTGCGGCCGCCGCGGCTGCGGCGGCGACGTTCGGGTCGACGTAGAACTTGACCTTCTGGCCTGGGTTGAGCACGTGCACCCCGGCGGTCACGATGATCTGCCCGGGGGTGAGGCCACCGGTGATGATGGCTTCATTGCCGTCGGCGCCGGCGAGTTGCACAGGCTGCGGCCTGACAGTCATGCTCGTCTTGTCGACCATCCACACGATGGTGTGGCCCTGCTCTTCCTTGAGCGCAGACAACGGCAGCTTGTTGATGCCAACAGTCTTGGGCAATTCGACGAGCATCGTCGCCGTCTGCCCGAGACGCACACTGCTGGATGCTTCGGCGCCGAGGTCGGCCTTGACGGTGAATGTGCGGGTCACCGGATCGGCAGCAGCGCCGATCTCGCGGATGGTGGCGGGCATGGCTTGCGCGTTGCCCCACAGACGCACCTTGAAGCGACCCGGCTGGGCCGCCATCGCCTTCACCAGTCCGACCTTGTCTTCGGGAACGGAGAACACCACGTCGCGAGGGCCATCTTGCGCGAGCCGCAGCACAGGCGTGCCGGCAGCGACGACCGCTCCAGGCTCCGCCTCGACGCCGGTGATGACACCGTTGACGTCAGTCACCAGCGCGGCGTAGGCAGTCTGATTGCCCTGCACGCTCGATTGGGCCTTGGCCTGGTCGAGTTGCGCCTTCGCTGACTTCAGCGCAGTCTCGCGCCGCTCGAGATCGGCTGAGCTGATGAAGCCCTGGTCGCGCAAGTCCTTGTAGCGCTTGAAGTCCGCGTTGATCTGATCGAAGTTGACTTGCGCGGCCACCAGGGCCGCGCGGGCGGCGTCCTGCCCGAGGCGCAAGTCCTGCGGATCGAGCTGGGCCAGCACCTGCCCCGCCTTGACGACGGCGCCGGCATCGACGTTGCGGCGAATCAGCTTGCCGCCCACGCGAAAGCCAAGTCGCGATTCGGTCCGGGCACGCACTTCGGCGGCATATTCGAAAACGCCGGCTGCAGAGTCGGTCGACACCGTCATCGTCCGCACGGCTCGGATGGGTTCAGGAGTAGTTTCAGTCTTGGCGCAGGCGGTGAGAAGAGCGGCGCTGGCAATGGTGGAAAGCAGGACGGAGTGACGCATGACAATCCCCGGGCAACGCACAGAAAACGCGGAATGGACAACAGCGGGGTATGAGCATATTCGGGCGAACCCTGGGTGTCAAAATGGGACGAGCGATTCAGATATGAAGAAGGTAGACGTCGCTCTTCGCGTAGACAATGCTGGCCGTGAGCGTTGACCACTACGAGAATTTTCCAGTCGCTTCCCTGCTCTGCCCGCCACGGCTGCGCCCCGCCGTGGCCGCCATTTACTGGTTTGCGCGGACGGCGGACGACATCGCCGACGAGGGAGATGCGCCTCCTGGGCAACGCATCGCGGACTTGGCCGACTATCGGGCGCAGCTTAACGCCGTGATAGGCGGATCGCAGGCTTCGCAGCGCTGGGCCAGCGTGTTTGGCCCTCTCCAACAAGCCATTCGCGACCACGACTTTCCGCCGTCCTTGCTGCACGACCTGCTGAGCGCCTTCGAGCAGGACGTGGTCAAGCACGACTACGTCGACCGCGCCGACCTGCTCGACTACTGCCGCCGCTCAGCGAACCCCGTTGGCCGCTTGCTGCTCCATTTGTACGGTGTCAATGACGAGCGTTCGCGCGCCCAGTCGGATGCGATCTGTACGGCCTTGCAGCTCATCAACTTCTGGCAGGACCTCAGCGTCGACACGTTGCGCGGGCGACTCTATGTGCCTCAATCCGATCGAACAAAGCATGGAGTCTGCGCTGAAGGGCTTCTGGCCCGCAAGGACGACGCACCCACGCGATCGATGGTTGCCGCACTCGTCGACTGGGCCAGAACCCTGATGCTCTCCGGCACACCGCTGGTGCACGCCCTCCCCGGCCGTGCCGGGTGGGAGCTGCGCCTCATGGTGCAAGGGGGGCTGCGAATTCTCGAAAAGATCGAAGGCTTGAACTGTGCGAGCATCGCGGCTCGCCCGCGGCTTCGCTGGTATGACGCGCCCATCATGTTGTGGCGCGCAATCTGCATGCGGCCCGCGCCCCCCGCCATGGCGAGCAAGGCCACATGACCCCAGAACAATACGTGCAAGACAAGGCCGCGAAGAGCGGCTCGAGCTTCTACTACGCCTTCATGTTTCTCCCGCCGCCTCAGCGCGCGGCGATCACCGCCTTTTATGCGTTCTGCCGCGAGGTCGACGACGTGGTGGACGAGGTGAGCGATGCCGGGGTCGCCGCGACCAAACTCGCATGGTGGCGCACGGAGGTCGGATCGAGCTTCTCGGGCAAACCCAGTCACCCCACGATGAAGGCACTGATGCCGCACGTCGCGACCTACGGTATCCAAGGAGCGCACCTGAACGCGGTCATCGAGGGCTGCCAGATCGATCTCGAACAGTCGCGGTACCTCGACTTCCCAGGCCTTGAGCGCTATTGCCATCTTGTTGCGGGCGTTGTCGGCGAAGTCGCCGCGAACGTGTTCGGCCACACCAGCAACCAGACCACCCAATACGCGCACAGGCTGGGCCTTGCAATGCAGCTCACCAACATCATTCGTGACGTGGGCGACGATGCGCGCCGCGGCCGAATCTACCTTCCGGTGTCGGAACTCCAACAATTTGACGTGAAGGCGCACGAGATCCTGAATCGCAAGCCGCCTTTCGGCTATAGCGATCGCTTCACGTCCCTGATGAAGTTTCAGGCCGAGCGTGCACACAGACTGTATGACGAGGCTCTTACGCTGCTGCCTGAACAGGATCGCGCGACCCAAAAGCCCGGACTCATGATGGCCAACATATATCGCACACTGTTGCGCGAGATCGAGGCGGACAACTTTCAGGTACTGCATCAACGGACGTCGCTCACGCCCTTGCGCAAACTGTGGATTGCCATGCGCACGAACTGGAGAGGCCAGTAGTGACGCCGCGCCGTGTCGCGGTAATCGGCGGCGGCTGGGCGGGGATCTCGGCGGCAATCGAAGCGATCCTGTTGGGCGCGCAGGTATCGCTCTTCGAGATGGCACCTCAACTCGGCGGTCGCGCGCGCAGCGTCGACATCGATGGGTTGCCGCTAGACAATGGGCAGCACATTCTCATTGGTGCGTACGTCGAGACCTTGCGGATGATGCATATCGTCGGCGTCGATGTGGACACTGCGTTCCTGCGTACGCCCTTGAAGCTCGTCGACGCGACAGGACAGGGCTTGCAGTTGCCGAGCGGGCATCCTGTGCTGGCTTTCGCTCAAGGGGTGCTGCGGCAACGCTCGTGGCCGTTGGCTCATCGGATGGCGTTACTCGCCACAGCATGTGGCTGGGCATTGGGCGGGTTTCGATGCGATGAAGCCTCGACCGTTGCGGAACTCGTTCGAGGTCTGCCTTCAACTGTGCGCGATGAGTTGATCGACCCTTTGTGCGTGGCCGCCCTCAACACACCGGCGCATTCGGCGAGTGGCAAAGTGTTCCTGCGAGTCATTCGGGATGCGCTTTTCAGCGGACGAGGGTCGGCAGACCTGCTGTTGCCAAGACAGCGCTTGAGCGAGCTGTTGCCGCGACCAGCCAAGCGGTGGTTGATCCAGCAAGGGGCTCAGGTACGCGGGGGCGTGCGTGTCGAGCGGATCGATGCAGCAGGTGTTTCATGGAATGTGGATGGCGAGACCTTCGATGCAGTCATCCTCGCAAGCTCCGCCGCAGAAGCAGCACGATTGACGGGATCGATCAAGCCCGCATGGGCCGCGAAAGCCGCGGCGTTGGGCTATGAACCCATCGTCACCGTCTACGCACAAAGCGACGGCACGCGACTGCCGACACCGATGCTCACCTTGCCGTCGGATGAGCACTCGCGTCCAGCGCAGTTCGTTTTCGACCACGGCCAACTCGGCGGACGCGACGGACTGCTCGCCTTCGTCATCAGTGGCGCGGCGCCATGGATCGCAATGGGCGCGGACGCCACGCGCGACGCGACCCTGAAGCAGGCCCAGTCAGTGCTTTCTTCCCACCTGAAAGCGCCGCTTCGACACCTGCGGTCCCTGACGGAAAAACGCGCGACATTTCGCTGCGTTCCGGGACTCGATCGACCGCACAGCCTGATCGCACCGGGGCTCATCGCCGCGGGCGACTACATCGCCGGACCCTATCCTGCGACTCTCGAAGGCTCCATCCGATGCGCGGTTGAATCGGCTAGGGCAGCAGTCGCGGCATGAGTCAACGCCGCGCAAATGGCGCTGCCAACGGCTCTCCGACAAAAACACCTTGCAAGGGCCACGCCACGCTGCGCCAGTACGCCTCGATCGCCGTGCTGCCCTGCGCATAGTGAAAAAGCAGCACCTTCGGATGCGGAAACTTCTGCGGGTACGAGCACGGCTCGGAGACGGTTCCGTAACTCGCCGTCGCTCCTGAGGCGATCCAATCGAGCGCGCTCATTTGCCCGCTCTTGCCGTCAAGCTGCCCACCGAATGACGTAAGGTGATCGGCCAATGCACCTGGCACCCAGTGGAGCGTGTGCAGCTTGCCCACATGCGTGGCGCCAGTCTCGTACATCAGCAAGCGATCGACGTGCTCGATGGTTTGCGTCTTCTCGGTGTGAACGACGATGCCCGTGCCCCGCAATGCACCGGAAGCCGGGAACAGGGGAGCCCGTGAACTTCTTGCACGATCGTTGGTGATCACGAAGTACGCATTCGTCGGAGGGGCGCCGCGAAGTCCCAAGGAGTGATCCGACGTCACTCCTCTTTCGATCATGCTTTTCGCGCCGGCGACGTCCTTGGCCGCCAACAACATTGACAGGCGCATCTTGAAGCTCGCATAGGGCTTGGACGTCAATGCATTGAAGTACGGCGACGCCTTCGACGGCGAGCAAGTGCTGGCCGAATCGGAGCATAGCGTCGGATCGAGGCCGAGTGCTAGTGCCCCAGTAATGGAGTTGCACGACACCGCGTAGGGTGCGTTCCATGCGAGGGCCAAAGCCTGCGTGCTGCCATTGAAGTGGGCGCTGATCGAGGATCTCAGGTGTTCGAATTCGTCGGAGGTCAACACCGACTTCATGGGCAACTCGACTCGCAACACCTGCTCGGGAGTCAGCTTCCGAGCGTGAATGTAGAACTCGCCGACCTCCACCGAATAAGGGTCAGCCATGTTGATGACCAGCCCGATGTCCTTGCTGGTGAGTCTGTCACCTGGCCGGGCGAAGACGATCGATCTTGGTTTCGAAGTGGACGCTGAATTGCTGGCCGAGAATGCGTCTGGATGGCTCATTGCTGCCGTTGGCGCAGTGGTGGCACCGTCATCATCAGCGCGGGCCACGCCAACATGCAGAGCGAAGAGGAGGATCACGGGCATACGGGCAGCGCGTTGAAACGCAACGCCAAATTTCCCATTGGATCCCGCAAAAGCCATATCCCAGTATGCAGCCGTGCTTTTCGCCATGCAAAATTCAACGTTTTTGAGTGAGAATCGGCGGCATGAAAACCACCGAATCCAAGGCCCCGACGATACAGGTGCTGGAGCGCATGTTTTCGCTGGTGGATGTCCTGGCGTCTTATCAAGACCCCGTGTCGCTTAAAACCATCAGCGAACAGACTGGATTGCATCCGTCCACCGCGCACCGGATCTTGAACGATCTTGCGAGCGGTCGCTATGTCGATCGACCCGAGGCGGGCAGTTATCGCCTTGGCATGCGTCTGCTCGAACTGGGCAACCTGGTGAAGGCCCGCCTCGACGTTCGCGACGCGGCGCTAGGGCCGATGCGTGAACTTCACAAACTCACGCATCAACCGGTGAACCTGTCGATGCGGCAGGGCGACGAGATTGTCTACATCGAGCGCACCTATAGCGAACGGTCCGGCATGCAGGTCGTGCGCGCAATCGGCGGACGTGCACCGCTTCATCTCACCTCGGTTGGCAAGCTCTTTCTTGCACATGACGACCCGCAACGCGTACGCGCCTATGCGACTCGTACCGGCTTGGCCGGCCACACGCGCAACAGCATCACCAACCTGCCGACACTGGAACGTGCGCTTTCGAAGGTCCTGCGTGACGGCACGGCACGTGACGACGAGGAACTGGAGCTGGGCGTGCGCTGCATGGCCGCAGGCATTCTCGACGACCAGGGCAAGCTCGTCGCGGGCCTGTCAATCTCGGCACCTGCAGATCGACTGGAAGAAGCGTGGATGGAGCGTTTAAAAGCTACAGCCGCACAAATTTCGTCAGCACTGGGCCATCGAGGTTTGTCGGCATCAATATGACCGGGCCGGACAACAAGAAGCCCGGCAGTGCCGAACCTTTTTCCTTTGGCGCACCCGCCGCCGCTTCGCAGTCGCCTCTTAGGATTTGGCCCGGAATAGGTTCCCGTTTTGGGGACGCTGGGCGGGATGCGATGCAAGGCGCTCCGAGCGCCGTGTGGCGAGCCACACAAGTGAGGAGCAACGCCGCAGCGCGCCCGCCCAGCGCCCCCAAAACGG
>JAJKJU010000155.1 GCA_021153565.1 Rhizobacter sp. | reverse complement strand
TGAGAGTATTTCGATCATGCCCGCTCATCACGTCAAAAGACCCCTGCTCGTCGTTGCAAATGCTCGCCATAGCCCGGGCTATGGCTGCGCTTTGCGCCTAGTTCAGGCGCCTTTGACGCGCTGCTCGGGCACGCTCGAAAAACTCTCAGCCTCTGAGGTATCGAAGCCTAGACCCCGGGGAGAGGCTTCGATACCTCAGCCCGAACGGGAGTTGGGCCGCCTCTGAGCGGCACAGGCTCTCCGTTGACGATCCACGGTGTGCCGAACTTGTCGACGAGCATGCCCCAGGCCTTGGCCCAGAAGGCGCCTTGCATGGGCATGATCACCTGACCGCCGCTGGAAAGCGCATTGAAAACTTTCTCCGCCTCCGCCACCGTCGCGTAGTCCACCGCAATGGATACGCCCTTGATTCCCTCATACGGCATGTTGTCAGGGCAGTCGCCCGCGAAGAGCGTTCCACCGCCGGGCAGCGCGAGCCGGGCATGCAGGATGCGATGGGCGGATTCCTTCGGAATCTGTTCGGCCATGGGCGAGTCGGCGCCGCTCATCAGCACTTCGAGCTTTCCGCCAAGGGCCTTCTCATAGAAACGCACGGCGTCCGCGCAGTTGCCGTTGAAAGCAAGGTAAGCGATGGCTTGAGTCATTGAATTTCCTTTCGTTTGGATGAAGGGCGGGGCCGCTTTGGATGACCTCGCATCAACATGACGCGCGGGCTGGGTCCGAATCGACGCGCACTTCTCCTTCTACACATTCTTTTCTTGACCACCCATGCCCCTCGGGTCGTCACGGCTTTCACGACTTGGCTATTGCTCAGTACCGCACCAAGACCCTGTACTTGAGTGTCATAGTGCCCCCGGCCGGAACGTTGACCTGCCACTCCGCCGTGCCTGCTGCGACCTTCGCATGTGTTTGCGACTCCTCCAGCATCGTCCAATCGCCGGGCACCGGCTCTCGCACGGTGACGCTGACCGCTTCGGTCTTGGCATTGCGCAGCACGATCTGATAGGCGCTTTCGAAGACGTAGCTCGCCTTGTTGGTCGGTTCACGGCGGCGGAAGTCGGTTTGCTTCTTGTCAGCCGTCACATCGAAGGCATCGCCCAGATGCAGGCGCACCTTCTCGTTTTTGGGCGTGTGGTCGATGCGATCTTCGCCCACGAACTGCGCATTGCCTGCACGGTCGCGTTTGTACACACGCACCACGCCCTTGGGCAGGGGCTGGCCCAAGTGAGCGTTCTCGCGATTCCCAAATTCGACGTAGATGCCGGCCTTCAACTTCTGTCCGATGTCCCCGACACTTGCGCGGTAGTAGTAGTCGCTGCCGTTGAGCAGCAGCTCTTTCTTGACCGGCACCCCGGTCGCGTTGAGCAATGCGACTTGCTTGGTCTGGTTGTCCGCGAGCGTGGTCGGACGGTTGAGCGTGTAGAGGTGATATTCGAACAGCGACTCTTGTGCCATGGGGCTCGGCGCCGCCACGGCGCCGCTCAACACCATCCTGTCGGCTTTGGCCATCCGTAACTCTTCTTTCACCCGATTCACGTCGCCTGCCACCAACTGAAGCTTGGCATTCGAGTACGCCGTGCCGCTGCGATTGGTCAATGTGACCCAGCCGTTGAGATCGAGCGCGCTGTCGTCCGCGTTCAATTCGGCGACATAGTCGGCCTGCCAAGACAGGCCACCGGTCAGGTACGAGAGTTCCAGGGTTTGCGGGCCGGTCCGCTTGCTTTGCAGCTCGGTCACCAGGGTCGGCCGATCGCGCAGATTGGGCGGCACGCCGTCGAAGACGATGCGACCAGGCACGCCGGTCTCGATGCGATCGCCCATCTTCAACACGACACCGCTGCTGGCGGCCAGCACTTGCGCGGTCTCGACGGTTTCGGCGCCCGTGGTGGGATGAGTTTTCACCACGCGCACCGTTCGGCCCACATATTTTTCTAGGAGCTTTGCTGGTGTGAGCAAATCGAAATCGAAATTCTGCTCCAGCAAATCGAAGGAGCCTGGGTGCGAAAGGCTGCGCAACTGCGCGGTCTCGGGTCGCATGCGCGCGCTCACGTCGCGAAGTGCAAGGCGGTTCGTTCCGCTGTCGAGCGAGGCGTTGCGTGCATCCTTCACCAGCGCCAGATCCTCGTTGTAGATGGTCACAGCGATGGACTGCTGATCATCGAGGGTGCTTCGCCGCTCTTGCCCTGCACTTGCATTGGCCGCCGTGAGCGGGGTGATGGGTTGTTGTTGCGCAAATGCGCTCGCGGCCTGGAGGGCGAGAACGAGTGCCGCAAGGGCGATGGGGGACTTGGCTGCCACTGGCATGGTTTCTCCTTGGTGGGTCATGTGATGCGTGCTCATAGGGTTTGAACGGCGGACAAGCGACGACGGGGTTAAGGACATGGCCCAAAACAATTTCCCGTTTTGGGGCGCTCGGAGCGCCTTGCATCGCATCCCCGCCCTGCGCCTCCAAAACGGAAAATTATTCCGGGCCATGTCCTAAAAGTCCCGACCGGGGTTTGCGGTTCGCCTGCGCTGAAACTATGTTTACTGCACGTGGCGCCGACGGTGTCGGGTCACGCAGGGGCGCGACCGCGCCGCGGCTCGAATCGAGGCACGGCGCTCGCGTGGGCGAGGTCAGCAAACAAGCCAGGTGCTTGGAAAGGAGCTTCACATGATGGGCGAACGCATAGGCGAACAAACCGGCAAGGTCACATCACAACGAGTGCTCCCGACTGCCGGCGGAGCGCCCCGGATGGAAACGTCGTTCCAAGGTGCCGGCTCAGTTTACGGTGTGGGTGCCAACGACACTGGCACGTACATTGCCACGATGCGACCCGACGGCACGCTGCATGGCGAAGGCCAGGGCGTGCTGATGGGCAAGGGAGGCGAGGCTGCCACGTGGACCGGGCAGGGTATCGGCACGCTGAAAAAGGACGGCTCGGTCAGCTACCGCGGTGCCGTCTACTACCAGAGCGCATCGCCAGCCTGGGCGCGCTTGAACAGCATCGCAGGTGTCTTCGAGTACGAACTCGATTCCCAAGGGAACACCCGCGTCCAGCTCTGGGAATGGAAGTAGTTCTCTTCGCTGGCAGCCAGTGTCCTTGAGCACTCGTGCTTCCGGATAGGCCAGTGATTGCATGCGTATCGAGGTCGACATGAGCACTGACCCATCTCAGGAGTCTTGTGTTGGCTCCTCTCCCCTCTGGGGAGAGGTTGGGTGAGGGGCTGCGGTGATGGCAACCCATGGCCTTATTCGCCGCCCACGGCCCTCACCCCGGCCCTCTCCCAGAGGGAGAGGGAGCCAAGACCTTGCAAGGGGTGGGCTTCAATACGCCGCAGGCATGCCCTGTCCTGAGGTATCAATGGGTCAGCCCGAACAGGCTCTGCGAAGCTGCTCCGAGCCAAATCGCTCGTTGCGCTTCGGATCAGATCAGAGCGCAGCGTCCTTGAGCTTTTTCAGCGCGCGCGTCTTGATCTTGACGGTCGCGGGCTTGGCAGCAAAGACACGTTCTTGCTTGGTGAAGGGGTCGATGCCAGTGCGCTTCTTCTTGGCAGGGACGTTGATGACGTTGACCTTCAAAAGGCCCGGCAGCGTGAATGAGCCCAGACCCTTCTTGTGCACGGATGCCAGGATGGTGGCCTCCAGCGAGGTGATGATGGCTTTCACGGCCTTGAGTTCGACGGCCGCGACTTCCGCCAGATGAGCGATCAGGCTCGTCTTGTTGAAGGCGGTCTTGATGGGCTTGACGATGGCCACGGGTTTGGCCGGCGCTGCAGCCTTGACCGCCTTTTTCGCGGGTGCCGGGGTCTTCGTCATGACTTTCTTTGCGGGAGCAGCGCTCTTGGCCGGCGCCTTGGTCGTCGTTTTCTTTGCAGTTGCCATTGGTTTTAGTGTCCTGAGAATTGAAAAGATGCCCCACGTTGGTGGGGCCGCGCATTCTAGGCGCCGAGCGTTCTCATGCACCTGCTAGTGCAGGTGGGCATCTCGGCGGCTGAGGGCCAAGAAAGCTCTCAACGCTTTCAGGCGCTACTTGCACAAGCCCAGGATGCGTTCTTGCTGCGTGCATGCGGCCGCAGTCTTGGCCTTGATTGCGGTGTCGGGGGTGCAGTTTCGCAGCACACGCTCCGTCACCGGGTAGTACGACCACCCTCGGCCGAGTTCCGGCAGACGCAAGTCGACTTCGCGCCACTTGGGATGGCCCTGAGCCTGCAACTGCGGAAAGTTCTGGCACAGCGAACGAGCGAACGCGCTCAGGTGGACCGAGGTCGAGGCAACCTTGTAGTCGTAGGTGACGAGAAATGCCTTGACGGCGACCGCAGACAGATCGCCGTCAAGCAGACTCGGGTAGCTTGACGCACGCACCGTCGCTGGAAAATACGTCTTCAGCGCCGCCTTGCCGGCGGGGTCGTTGGGGTCGAACTTGAGAAGCTTGACGAGCTGCCGCGCCTCCGGCTTCATGTCCACGAGCAGCTTGGCAGGTTGCCCGGCAACGACGACGACGACGTCGATTGTCTTGTCTCCGATCAGCTTGACCAGCGCTTCTTCGTTCGTGTTGTAGCTGATCTTGCCTTCAGGAATCGTCGCACCGAACATCTGCCTGTAGATGGTCGTCGCCGACATCGCGGTTCCGCTGCGCAGCGGGCCGACGTTGATCTTCGCGTCCTTTATTTCGTGTACGAAGTTGAGCGGCGAATCAGATCGCGCGATGAAATAGATCTCCTCGTTGTACAGAGGCATGATGACCCGAAGAGGTCGGATCTTGGTCCGCGCGTCCGTGTTGCCACCCTTGGCGAGATCAAGAAAGGCCTGGTACACGTCGGACTGCACCATCGCAAATTTCACACCCTGTTCGTAGCGCAGGCGCTCCACGTTCTCCGAAGATCCGGCGGAAGGCAGCACCTGCATGTCGATGTTGGCGTCGGGTGTCACGAACTTGGCAATGTCGCGCCCGATCTGGATATACGTGCCGCGCTCGGAGGCGGTGACGATCTTGTACTGTGCTCTGGAGCCAGCGCTTGCCGCGGCGCGAGGATGCGTCTGCGCAGCAAGCGATGGCGCGGCCAACAGACCCCACATCACGACAAACAACAGCGCGGCCAGTGATCTTCGCGACATGTGTGCAATCTCCATCATGCAGGTTCGAGTGAACACAGGCCGAGCGCAGCGACCTGCGGCGTGCATGGCGCGTTAACCGGCGCAGGCGCCGGTATTTCGCCGTCAATGTGCGATGCCGCCTTGGGGTCAGCATTGGGCAGCGTGCGCTTGGCTTCAGCGGGGGGCTCGGGGCCAAGCGGCGAACGATCCGCGTGTCGCTGTGACGATGTGTCGTTTGGCGACGTGGTGCTTGCCGAAACGTCGGCGCGGCCTGGGGTCGAAGCTTGGACACGCGATGCTGCCAATGGCTCTACCGTGCGGGATTGTTCTTGCTGCCAGGGACTCGGCATGAACAATGTCCAGCCTGCCGCCCCGGCAATCAACGATGCTCCGATTGCCCATCGCCACGCCTGAGTGCGGCGTGCGTGCAAGTGCTCTCGCGGCAATTCCATTTCGGACAGAACCGCCTCGATCGGAGGCAATGAGTGCGCATCGGCGTCGTCATTGGCTGCCCGTTCCGACGGCGTCTCGCGAAGGACCGGGGAGAAACTCGGCTGCGCAAAGTCATTCGATGATTCATCGTCTGAATGCACCAGCAGCTCGGGCGGTGCTGATTCCGTGGCGAGTGCCGCGCGCAGCGTTCCTTCGCATTGCCAGCATTCGGCCGCGTTCATCCCGTTGGAAGCACCGCATGCGCGGCACGATGTCAGGTATCTCAATTCCTGCCGCGCCTTTTTCATGATCAACCTCTCCTGGTCACTCCATCGCCGTCTGGCTCCGGTCCACTTGAACCGACGTGATGAAGCGCCATGTCTTGATGCTTGTCAATCCCGCGCCGAGGGGTCGGGGAGCTTCGATTGAAGCGATTAGGACATGGCCCGGAATAATTTTCCGTTTTGGGAGCGCAGGGCGGGATGCGATGCAAGGCGCTCCGAGCGCCGTGTGGCGCGCCACACAAGCAAGGAGCAACGCCGCAGCGCGCCCGCCCTGCGCTCCCAAAACGGGAAATTGTTTTGGGCCATGTCCTTACATGCAGGCTTCGACGGGATTGGCCAAGACGTTTTCGAATGCTCGTGAGTTTCGCGAGGGAAAGGGTGTTGGTGCGTCACGGGGCGGTGACCAGCACGAAACCAGCTGCGAAAGAGGAACGGAGGTGAAGCGATGGACTCCGCTGGCAACGCGGCGTAGCATGACTGCCCACCCGCCAGTGGGAATCGGCGGCACGCCAACAAGCAACTCTGCGTTCGTCGAAGGAGGTTCTATGAGCTATCACTTGGAAGGCCGCCTGCTGGAGGTCTGCAATTGCCGCGTCTTGTGCCCCTGCTGGATCGGCGAGGATCCCGACAACGGGACTTGCGACACGATCGTCGCGTGGCGCGTCGACAAGGGCACGATCGACGGTGTCGATGTCGGCGGCAACACGATTGCCGCGGTGGCTCATGTCCCGGGCAACATCTTGCTGGGCAACTGGACGGCAGCGATCTTCGTCGACGACAAGGCATCCAAGGCGCAAGAGGACGCACTGCTCAAGGTCTACACCGGACAGGCCGGCGGGCCGGTTGCCGATCTCGCCAAGCTGATAGGCACCGTGGTGTCGGTGGAGCGAGCACAGATCCAGTTCGACGTGGTCGGTGGCAAGGGAACGCTGGCGATCGGGACGGACTATTACGCGGAGCTCGAACCCTATCTCGGAGCCACCGGCGGCAAGACGACGCTGTCGGACACCGTGTTCTCCACCGTGCCCGGCGCGCCGGTGTTCGTTGGCAAGGCACCGGTGTATCGCTCGAAGAACGCCGCCATCGGCATCGACTTGGACATCAAGAACCACAACGCGCTGCAAAGTACTTTCGTCTTCGACGCCTGACCGCCGCGGTGCCGCCCGCCCATGGTCGACGCAGCACGTCACCGCCGCGTGTTCCTGCCGGTGCTCGGCGCGCTCAGCGCGCTGGCCTGGGTGGCGCTTTGGGCCTGGGCACGCACTCCGTACGGGCGCTACATGGACCATGGCGACTGGACCGCATCGGGGCCGGCCGCGTTCCTGTGCCGAGTCGTCCCGGCGGGTGGCGTCGTCGTGCCTGCCGCGCTGTATGGCGTGGCGTGGATCCTCATGAGCATCGCTATGATGCTGCCGAGCACCCTGCCGCTGTTCACCGTCTTCGAGCGGTTGATCGCGCAGCGGGCGGACCGCAAGCGTCTGTTGACGCTGCTCGGCGCGGGCTATCTGGCGGTGTGGGGCGCCTTCGGGTTGCTGGCTCACGCGCTGCACGCGGCATTGCTGGCATGGGTCGGCAGTGTTCCAGTTTTGACCTTGCACGGCTGGCTGATCGGCACGGCAATCATCGCCGTGGCGGGTGCCTTCCAATTCAGCGCGCTCAAGCACCTCTGCCTGGACAAGTGCCGCACGCCGCTGAGCTTCGTCATGGAGCATTGGCGTGGCCGATCGCAGGCATGGCAGGCCTTCCTGCTCGGCGCGCACCATGGGCTGTTCTGCGTCGGATGTTGCTGGGCGCTGATGCTGCTCATGTTCGCCGTGGGCGCGGGCAGCCTGGGCTGGATGCTGCTTCTTGCCGCGGTGATGGCCATCGAGAAGAACCTGACCTGGGGCCGGCGCCTGAGCGCGCCACTCGGGGTGACGTTGCTCGCGTGGGCGGCGCTGTTGGTGGCGAGCCAAGTGTAGGGGCGGATGATTCCATGCGCGCGGCAATCAAGGCCTTGCCCGGCGGCGCGCGCACCATGCTGCTCACCGCTGTCGCCATGCTCGCCTTCGCAGCCAACTCACTGCTGTGCCGGCTCGCGTTGCAGCAGCCGGTCATCGATCCGGCCAGCTTCGGCAGCGTCAGGCTGATCTCAGGCGCATTCGCACTGGCCCTCATCGTGCGGATGCAGCCCGCTCGCAATGCGCCGAGCCGGCCAGACTGGCTGGCGGCGATGATGCTGTTCGCCTATGTCGCGTGCTTTTCGTTCGCCTACCTCACGCTCAGCGCCGGCACCGGCGCGCTCATACTGTTCGGCGCGGTTCAGGTCACCATGTTCGGCGCGGGCTTGCGCGCAGGCGAATCATTTCGACCCGTTGCCTGGGCCGGGCTGCTACTGGCTGTGGGTGGGCTGGTGTACCTGGTGTCGCCGGGCTTGAGCGCGCCGCCACTCGTGGGCGCCGTGCTGATGGCCACCGCCGGCGTTGCCTGGGGCGCCTACTCGCTGCGCGGTCGCGCCGTCGCCGACCCGCTTGTCTCTACCGCGGGCAACTTCCTGCGCGCGGCGCCGTTCGCGATCGGCTTGAGTCTGCTGCTGGCCACCCATGCACACGCCACCATGCCCGGCCTGGCGCTCGCCATCGTCTCTGGCGCCCTGACCTCCGGAATCGGCTATGTCATCTGGTACGCGGCGCTGAATGGCCTCTCAGCAATGCGCGCTGCGACCGTGCAGTTGTCGGTCCCGCCCATCGCTGCCTTCGGCGGCTCGCTGCTGCTGTCCGAGGTGATCACGCCTCGCTTGGCGCTCGCTTCGGCCGCGATCCTTGGTGGCATTGCTCTCGTGTTGAGCAGCCGCGCCGCAGGCCAAGGCGCGCGGCGCAGAGCGTGAGTGCACCTCAGGGTGTGCCCTTTTATTTGGCATTGGCTGGTGCCATCGTCATCCTTCTGCTTCAGCATCCCTCACTTCGAGTGTTCCAATCCGTGCCTTCAGAGGCTGAGAGTATTTCGATCATGCCCGCTCATCACGCCAAAAGCCCCCTGCTCGTCGTTGCAAATGCTCGCCATAGCCAAGCTATGGCTGCGCTTTG
>JAJKJU010000154.1 GCA_021153565.1 Rhizobacter sp. | reverse complement strand
GCCTGATCTAGGCGCAAAGCGCAGCCATAGCTTGGCTATGGCGAGCATTTGCAACGACGAGCAGGGGGCTTTTGGCGTGATGAGCGGGCATGATCGAAAAAATCTCAGCCTCTGAGCCGGCTGCGGCTGGACGGGGGCTGCGCCTGCCACATCATGTTGCAGTCGCTGTGCCGGTCAGCTGTACCCTGTAGCAAACACACTGCGTACAGACATTGCATGTTCGGAACATTCAAACCCGTGGCCTTCGAGCCCTACGGCCGTCGGCGCTCGCGCCGGCTGATGCCGCGCTGGCTGGTTCTTTTGCTTACAGGTGCCGCCATTGGCGCCGGTGGGGTCGTGCTGGTTCAGCAACGATACCTGCCGCCGCGCCTTTCCGCCGAGGAGTCTGAGAAATTGCGCGACTCTTTCGACAAGGCCGAAAACGAGCGCTTGCACTTGAAAGGCGAGCTTGATAGCACGACGAAGCGGCTCGAAGTTGCTTTCAACGACAAGAAAAAATTGGCCGACGAACTCTCTGCCAGCCGCGAGAGCGGTGAGAGATTGCAACAGGTCGTCTCGTCAGTTGTGGCCTCCTTGCCGCCCGATCCGCGTGGCGGCGACGTCGAAGTCCGCGCCGCGCGCTTCTCGGTGGAAGGGGGCGTTCTCGCCTATGACGTGGTACTCACTCGCGACCGTGCGGGGAACACACCTTTGACGGGTGTCATGCAGTTGATGCTCACGGGCACGTCTGCACGAGGCCTTGACACCACGACCAGCTTGAAGCCGGTCGCCATCTCCATGGGCGCCTACGAGAGCGTGCGCGGCAGCCTGCCTTTGCCCGAGGGCTTCAAGCCCAGGCAGACCACCGTGAATGTGCTCGATCGCGCGGATGGCAAGCTGCTGGGCAAGCGGGTCATGTACGTGAAGTAGCGCGGATCAATGGCCGTAGCGTGCACGGGCGACCTCGTCCTTCAGTTCATCGCCATGCGCAATGCACTCAAGGTTGCAGTGTCGAAGAAGTCCGTTCTCGGCAGCCCGTGCTCAAGCTGAAATTCGTTCATGGCCGATCGCGTCATGCGTCCCATCATGCCGTCGACACCCCGCGGGTCGAAGCCCAGGTAGGTCAGGTAGATCTGCCCCGAGCGAACGTCCAGATCAGGCAGCGCGCCTCGATCCAGCGCCTCATACGAGGATGCAAGCCGGGTGTCGTAGTTGTTGATCCGATAGTCCGAGCCGTTGTAGCCCGCCGCGAAGCGCGCCCAGTCGTGCGTGCGCAGCGCGCCGGCAAGTTTGTTGGCCTTGACGAAGGCGGCCATCGCGATCACTTGAGCAGATTCGCGAGCGCACATGTCGGACACCAGCTTCTCGACGTCGCCATAACCCACCATCACCGCATTGAAGCCCATCACCTGGCCTATGCCCCATGATGTGCTCTCCAGCGCGGCGCGGCGGTCGAGCGCAATGGCCGCGGCCAGTCGCTTGTATTGCGCGGCGCCCCCCTGGCCGTAGCCGCCGGCTTGCTTGTTGCTGAGGTCTGGATGGCCGGCGTCAAATTTGTGGCCGGTGCGTTCGCTGAAGATGTGCCGCTCGAAAAGAATTTTCGGTCGTCGGTCGGGCAGGAAGCCGCAGCCGGAGGTTTCGACGGTGAGGATTGCCCAGAACTCCGGGACCTTCACACCGAGGGAGTCGACTGCGGATTGCAGTCCGGCGGAGTCGAGCGGCAAGGAACCGCTCACAAATGAATCGACCAAGGGTGTTCCTTTCGAACTGGACATCTCGGCGCGCGCAAAGTGAATAGATCCTATGCCTGCACGCATGTTTGTGCGCGACCTGAATGCCAGCCTACGCTGGCGGGAATTCTTGCGCTTCCCCAGCGGAGCTGCGAGCTGGAAGCCTTTACAGATTGCGCGATCGCCTTCTGGAGGTTCATCCGATCCATGTTGCCAGAGGAAGACGCGACAGCCTCGTGCGCTGCGGCTACCTCGTCGAATCCAAAAGCCCATGCCAGCCTTCGACGCAGCTGGTGAAAACCTCGTTTATTGCAGGGGTAGCCTATACACGCCCGGGCGGTGGAGGATCATGCTTGCTTGCCGTGCACCACCTCTGAAGGGAATTCCATGGCCACTCCACGCCGTGTCGCCGTCGTTGTCGGTAGTCTTCGAAAGGACTCCTTCAACCGAAAACTTGCCAAGGCCATTGTCGCCAGCCCGCTGCCGGGGCTTTCGTTCGAGATTGTCGAGATCGGGCAGCTTCCTCTCTATAACCAGGACGACGATGCCCACCCACCTGAAGCCTCGGCGGCGTTCAAACGCAAGATCGCCGCGGCCGATGCGGTGCTTTTCGTGACGCCGGAATACAACCGCTCCGTGCCCGGCGTTCTCAAGAACGCGATTGATATCGCATCGCGGCCGTATGGACAAAGCGCCTGGAATGAGAAGCCGGCTGCGGTGATCTCGGTTTCGCCAGGCGCGATCGGCGGCTTCGGCGCTAACCAGCATTTGCGCCAGTCTCTGGTCTTTCTCAACATGCCGGCGCTGCAGCAACCCGAGGCCTATATCGGCGGCGCAGGCGATCTGTTCGATGACGCGGGGGCGATCAAGAAGCCCGAGACGAAGAAGTTCGTGGATCAGTTCATCGCGGCGTTCGCCGACTGGATCGAGCAAACCGCCAAGAAGAACGCGGCTCATTAAGACATGGCCCAAAACGGAAAATTGTTTTGGGCCAGGTCCTTAGCTTTGCGCCTCGAGCCACCCGAGGGGGCAGGTGCCGACCCACAGCTGTCAGTCAGGTCATCGAATTGCAAGCCGCAAAGCTGACTCTGTTGGGGGGCAATAGGTCCGTGGACCCGGATCGAGTTCAGCCGAGGCCGCGTGCACATGGGTGGGATTGGGCACACGGCTACCCGTGTGTATAGTCATCCTGACGGGGGTCAGGCAAAGGCGATGGCTGGTTAGGCCGCGATGGAGCAGCGCGAAGAATCAGAAGTCTGCCTGTAAGCCCCTTGAGAAAGTGCCAGTCTGATGAACATAGGCGACTATCAGATTCTTGAGCAGATAGGGGTGACAGCCGGCGGCCCCGTTTACCTTGCCCGAGAGGTGCCTGGCGGCACCACCGCTCTGCTCAAGCTCCCCGCACACGAGAACGCCGCCGGTGGCCTGCGGCAGGAATATGTCTTGCTGCAATCCCTCGATGTGCCCGAGATCATCAAACCGATGGCCCTGCTCGAGGAAAGTGCGCGCTCGGCCCTGGTCCTGGAGCCTTTTGCCGGCGAGGGCCTGGACGCCGTGCTGGCGCATTCGCCGCCTCTCTCCCTGCCGGTGGTGCTGACCCTGGCCCTCCAGGTGGCCCGCGCCCTGGCGGCGCTCCATGCGGCCGGTATCGTGCATGGCGACCTGCGCCCAGTTAACTTTCTGTTGGCCCAGGCCGACGACCGGGTGCAGCTGAAACTGGCGGACCTGAGCCGCGCGATGGCCCGCGACGGGGACGCTTTCCCCCGCACGGCAGTCGGCCGCGACTGGGCTTATGTGTCGCCTGAGCAGACCGGGCGCATGAATCGTCCAGTGGACTACCGGACCGATTTCTATTCGCTGGGAATCGCGCTTTATCGCATGCTGACAGGGGAGTTGCCGTTTTCCGCCAACGACCCCTTGGAATGGGCACATTGCCATATTGCACGCTTGCCGCCGCGAGCCTGCACGATGGCGCCGATCCCTGAAGCAGTCTCGGACATTGTCATGAAACTGCTGGCCAAGTTGCCAGAAGACCGCTACCAAAGCGCACACGGGCTGCAGGCCGATCTCGAGCGGTGCCTGCTGCAATGGCAGGCATGCGGATGCATCGATTCGTTTCCGCTCGGCACCGAAGATGCGTCCGATCGTTTTCACATTCCCCGCAAGCTGTACGGACGAGGTCAGGAAAGGGCGGCGCTGCTGGCCGCGTTCGATCGAATGGTGGCAACCGGTCAACCGGTGCTGGTCGCCGTGTCGGGCTACTCGGGCATAGGCAAGTCCGCGCTCGTCGGTGAATTGCAGCAACCGATCGTGGCAAAGCGGGGTTATTTCATTGCCGGCAAGTTCGACCAGTACCAGCGCGATATCCCGTACGCCACCCTCACGCAGGCATTGCGCGATCTGGTGCAGCAACTGTTGGCCGAGAGCGAGGAGCGGGTCGCCGCCTGGCGCCAGCAGATCCAGGTCGCCGTCGGCGTCAGCGGCCAGTTGATCGTCGATGTCCTGCCGCAGCTGGAACTCATCATCGGCCCGCAGGCGCCGGTAGCGGCGCTGCCGCCAATCGAGGCGCAAAACCGGTTCCGCCTGATGTTCCAGCGCTTCCTGGCGGTGTTCAGCAGTCCAGAACACCCGCTGACGCTGTTCCTCGATGACATGCAATGGGCCGATGCGGCCAGCCTGCAATTCATTGAGCATTTGCTCACCCAGCCGGACACGCGTTTCCTGGTGCTCATTGCCGCTTACCGCGACAACGAGGTGGATGCCGTCCATCCGCTGACGGCCATGCTGGAAGCGATCCGCCATGGCGGCGCCGTGATCGACATCCGGCTCGCGCCGCTGTCGGTCCTGGATCTGAATCAACTGGTCGCCGACACGCTGCATGCGCCATCTTCATCCTGCGCGCCGCTCACACGCGTGATCTTCGAGCGCACCGAGGGCAACCCGTTCTTCTTTACCCAGTTCCTCGATGCCTTGTACAAGGAAGGGGTGCTGCGGCACGATCCGCACGAGCATGCGTGGCGGTGGGATCTGGCGCAAATCAAGAGCCGGGATTTTGCCGACAATGTGGCCGACCTGATGGCCGGCAAGATGCGGCGGCTGCCCCAGCCTGCGCAAGAAGTGCTGCAACTGGCCGCGTGCCTTGGCAACAAGTTCGACCTGCGCCACCTCGCGCTGGCCGGCGGACTGGCCGAAGACGAAACCGGGCAGCGCCTGTGGGCGGCGGTCCATGAAGATTTGATTGTGCTTGCCGACGGGCATGGCAAATTCTTGCACGACCGGATTCAGCAGGCCGCGTATGCGTTGATTCCCGAAGCGCGCCGTGCCGAAGTCCACCTGCACTTCGGCCGCACGCTGGCCGCCCGCATGACGGCGGACGAGATTGATGTTCATCTGTTCGATGTCGCGACCCATTTCAACCGGGGCGCTGCGCTGCTGAGCGACCCGGACGAAAAGGTGCGCGTGGCCGAAATTCATCTGCGCGCCGGGCGCAAGGCCAAGGCGTCCGCGGCATATGCATCGGCCTGCGGCTATCTGGCGGCCGGCATGGTCTTGTTCGACGAGGCGGATTGGAAAGGCCGGTATGAACTGCAGTTTGACCTCTGGCTCGAGCGCGCTGAATGCGAACTCTTGCGAGGCGACTTCGACATCGCCAAGCGATTCATCGCCACGCTGCTGCGCACCGCCACCTCGAAGCTCGACCAGGCGGCTGCCTACCGGCTGAAAGTCGACCTGCACCTCATCAAAGCGGAGAACACGCAAGCCATCGAAAGTGGACTGGCGTGCTTGCGCGAATTCGGCATCGACCTGCCGGTGCATCCGACTCAGGATCAGGCCCAGGGCGAGTATGAGCAAGTGTGGCAAGCGCTCGGCGAGCGGTCGATCGAGAGCCTCATCGACTTGCCGCTGGCAACTGGTCCGGAGATCCAAGCCGCCATGGATATCCTCGCGGTGCTGGCACCCGCGACACACTTTCTTGACCCCCAATTGTTTTCCCTGCTCACTTGCCGGGTGATGAACCTTAGCCTGCAACACGGCATCACCGGAGCATCCGCATGGGCTTGCGGCAGCTTCGCAGCGCACTGCGGCTTCTTTCACCGTTACGCCGACGCCCATCGTTTCGGCAAGCTCGGCTGTGAACTTGTCGACAAATACGGTTTCGCTAGCTACAGGGCAAAGGTCTACCTCTGTGCGGCGATCAATGCCCCGTGGACCCAACCGCTCAATGTGCCGATCGAATTGGCTGCGGTGGCTGTTCGCGCGGGGTGCGAGACGGGCGATTTTTTCTACGCTTGCAACGCTTGGGTCAATATGGCCCAAGCACATCTCCTACAAGGTGCTCCCCTCGACGCCGTATGGCGTGAGTCTGAAAAGGGCCTGGAATTTGCTCGTAAGGTGAAATACCAGGATTGCGTGGACATGATCGTCAGCCAGCAGCGCTTCATCGTCAGCCTGCAAGGCAAAACCGCACGCCTGCCCTCCTTCGACGATGTACGGGCGGGACCGGACGCGTTGGATGGGAGCACGTGCGACGAGGCGGCGTTCGAGGCGAGACTGGGCGAGGGCAGGACCCCCAGAGTGGTTTGCCAGTACTGGCTCCTCAAGATGCAGGGGTGCTTCCTGTCGGGCGACCATGTCGCCGCCCGCGAGGCGGTTCAAAAGACGAAAGCGCTGTCGTGGACCATGACAAACATGCCCGTGTTGTTGCTCGAGTACCAGTACTACGCCGCACTGGTCGCTGCGGCCCTTTACGAGGGTGCGTCCACCGACGAGCAGTGCGAATGGCGCGAACTGCTGTTGGAGCATCAGGCGCAGTTGCACGAACGGGCGCAGAACTGCGCGCCCACGGCCCACGACAAATTTGCGCTGATCTCGGCCGAAATCGCCCGCCTCGAAGGGCGGGATGCTGAAGCGATGCATCTGTACGAAAACGCCATTCAATCGGCCCGCGAGAACGGCTTCGTACAGGACGAAGCCATCGCCAGCGAACTGGCCGCCGGATTCTATTTTGCACGCGGGCTTGCGCCTCCCGGCAATGCGTATCTGGAACAGGCATGTCACTGTTATGCGCGCTGGGGCGCCCACGGAAAGGTACGCCAGCTCGATGAGCGTCATCCGCAATTTCGCGCGCGCGCAATGCGTGCGCTCGACAGGCCGGCTGAAGGCGAAACCCGACTCGACATGCTGTCGGTGACGAAAGCCTCGCAAGCCATCTCCAGCCGGATCGTGCTCGACGAAGTGATCGATACGCTGATGCGCATCATCTTGGAGAACGCCGGCGCCCAGGCCGGCTGCCTCCTGCTGGCCCGTGAAGAAGCGTTGCAGCTGGTGGCAGACGCGCAGGTCGAGCAGCAGACGGTGCGGGTGGAGCAGCATCCCCCTCACACGCCGCCGGGCGCATCCTTACCCGCCGCCATCCTCAATTACGTGCGGCGCAGCCGGGAGCCTGTGCTGCTGATGGATGCGGCCGAACCACACCCATTCTCGGCCGACCCTTGCTTCGCACAACGGCATCCCAAGTCCGTGCTGTGCCTGCCCATTCTTCGGCAGTCGGCGCTGATCGGCGTGCTCTATCTCGAAAACAATCTCGTCACGCATGCCTTCACCCCGGAGCGGGTGGCGGTCATGGAACTGCTGGCTTCCCAGGCCGCCATCTCGCTGGAGAATGCCCTGGCTCATGAGGCATTGCAGGAAAGCGAAGAGCGCCTGCGGCTGACCCTCGAGGCGACCGGCATCGGCACCTGGGACTGGGACGTGGAACATGATCAATGGTTGGCCTCCCCCACCTACTACACCATGCTTGGCTACGAGCCGAAAGGTGGGCCGGGAGATCGGGCGGAATGGGTGGATCGGCTGCATCCAGATGATCGGGCACTCTTTGCCAGAAAAACGCAGGATGTGATGTCCGGGAATTTCGGTAACTATGCGTATGAGGCGAGGATGCGCCACGCCGACGGTAGCTACCGCTGGCAGCATGTCCAAGGAATCGGCATCAAACGCGATCAGCAGGGAAAGGCGACGCGGATGCTGGGAATCCGAATGGATATCACCGAGCGCAAGCAGGCGCAAGAAGCTTTGCTTCGTCACAAGGACCAGTTGGAAGACACCGTACAGCAGCGCACGGCGGAACTTCTGCTGGCGCGAGATGCGGCCGATGCCGCGAGCCGATCCAAGAGCGAGTTCCTCGCGAACATGAGCCACGAGATCCGCACGCCCATGAACGCAATTCTCGGCATGTCCTACTTGGCCTTGCAAACCGGCCTCGACGCGCAGCAGCGCAACTACATTCAGAAGACGCACGCCTCGGCCGAATCACTGCTGGGCATCATCAACGACATCCTCGACTTCTCAAAGATCGAAGCCGGCAAGCTCGACATCGAGTCGATTCCGTTCGAACTCGGCGCCGCGATGGAAAACGTGCTCAACCTGCTGAGCATGAAGGCCGAGGAGAAGGGCCTGGAGCTGCTGCTCGACATGCCGGAGCAGACGCTGACGGCACTGGTGGGCGACCCGTCGCGGCTGGGCCAGGTGCTGCTCAACCTGGGCAACAACGCGGTTAAGTTCACTGACAATGGCGAGGTCGTCGTGACGGTGCAGGTGCTCGAACAGGACGGCGCATCGGCCCGGCTGCGTTTCGAGGTGCGCGACAGCGGAATTGGCATGAGCCTCAAACAGCAGCAGCGGCTGTTCCAGCCTTTCACGCAGGCGGACGCCTCGACGAGCCGGCGCTACGGCGGCACCGGGCTTGGGCTGGCGATCAGTCGGCAGTTGGTGCATCTGATGGGTGGTGAACTCGCGGTCGAGAGTGCGCCCGGCCATGGCAGTTGCTTCCACTTCGAGCTGCACTTCGAACTGCAACCGGGCTCCGCCGAGCAGCCGCCACGGTGGAGCGGCGAGGCGGTGCGCGGCATCCGCGCGCTGGTCGTGGACGACAACGCCACCGCGCGCGTCGTGCTCACCGCGATGAGCCAGGTGCTGGGCCTGCGGGTCGACACCGCCGCCGGCGGCGAAGAGGCGATGCGACGTGTGGAGCAGGCCGACGCGAGCGACGCGCCCTACCAGTTGCTGATGCTGGACTGGAGGATGCCTGGCATGGACGGGGTGGCCTGCGTCCAGGCGCTGGCCAAACGGACGACGTTGCGGCACCCCGCACCGGTCGTATTGATGACCACGGCCTTTGGCCGGGAAGAGATGCGGCAGCGCCTGGTGGAGCAGCAGCTGCAAGTCGCTGCGCTGCTGGCCAAGCCGGTCACGCCCTCCGCGCTTCTCGATGCCTGCACCACGGCTCTCGGACGCGCGCCCTTGGCTCCCATCCGCGACGTGCGCCGCAAAGAGGCCCTGCTCGACCATCGGGCAGCACTGGCCGGAGCCCACATCCTGCTGGTCGAGGACAACGCGATCAACCAGGAACTCGCGGTCGATCTGCTCAATGGCGCAGGTGTCGCCGTCAAGGTCGCCAGCGACGGGCAGCAGGCGCTGGATATGCTGGCCCGCGAGCGTTTCGATGCGGTGCTGATGGATTGCCAGATGCCTGTCATGGACGGCTACGCCGCGACTCGGGCGTTGCGCCAGCAGCCGCAGTTGCGAGCGCTGCCGGTGATCGCGATGACGGCCAACGCCATGGTCGGCGACCGCGAGGCCGTGCTCGCGGCGGGCATGAACGACCACATCGCCAAGCCGATCAACATCGACGAGATGTTCGCTACGCTGGCCAAATGGCTCGCGCCGCACACGCATGCGGCACAGTCCACCGAAGCGAACGCCACCGGCGCGGACTTCCGATCGCTGCCGGGAGTGGACGCGACCGCCGCGCTGGAGCGCCTGGGTTCCAACGAATCCCTGTTTGCGAGAACGCTGCAACGTTTCCTTGATGCCGACCGGGATTTCGTGGCGCGTTTCGCCTCAACCCGGACAGTAGGCGACACGGCCGCGGCGCGGCGGATGGCGCACGACCTTCAGTCGGTCGCGGGCACGCTCGGTATGAATGGGCTGCGGCAAGCCGCCCTCGCACTCGAGCAGGCGTGCTGCGCCGGCGATGCATCAGCGGTCGACGCGCGCTTGCAGGAGGTGTCGGTTCTGATCGAGCCCATCCTGCAAGGCGTGCAGCACTGGGCCGCCGCGCGGGCGCGAGCCGCCGGTGCCCACGCTTGAATAATTGGGAACTGCCACTGTCCTACATCGACTGAATCTGAACGGTGAGTGATTTCCTCCTCATCAAGGCCGGGGCGTTGACCGCCCAGGCTCCGAGAACGATCCGTGACTTGAGCGAATTCCAAACAACGTTGGTCGGTCCCACCGCGAAGGCCCGAATTCAGCCGCAGAAGCCTTCCAGGACATTCGCGACGTTGGTTCCCAACTCCGCCACGGCATAGCCGCCTTCGAGGACAAACACCGTTGGCAAGCCCCCGAGAGCCAGGGCCTGCCCCACTTGCAGATAGTCAGCGCTGCGCAGCCGAAAGCGCGAGATGGGATCACCTTCGAAGGTGTCCACGCCCAAGGCGATCACCAATGCATCGGCCCGGTAACGGCGCACCGTGTCGAGCGCCTGTCCGAGCGCCTGCGACCATCCTTCGAAGTCGGTCCCGCAAGTCAATGGCATGTTCACATTGAAGCCTTCGCCCGCGTCCTGCCCACGCTCGTCGGCGTAGCCGAGAAAGAACGGGTATTCGGTGGTCGGATCGCCGTGGATGGAGACGGTCAGGACGTCTGAACGCGCATAGAAGATGCTCTGCGTTCCGTTGCCATGGTGATAGTCGACATCCAGGACGGCCACGCGTTGAGCACCTGCATCGCGCAAGGTCTCGGCTGCCAGGGCCGCGTTGTTCAAGAAGCAGTAGCCGCCAAAGTGGTCGGTGCCGGCATGGTGTCCCGGAGGCCGCGTGAGGGCCATCGCTGCGCGTGGTCCGCCCGTGGACGAGACGGCGCGCGCGGCGTCGATGGCGCATGCGGCCCCGGTGATAGCCGCCTCCCATGTCCCTGACGTGATAGGCGTGCCGCTGTCGAACGAGAACAGTCCCAGGCGGGCGGCAAAGTTGGTCGGCGCGACATCGTGCCGAAATCCCCGCACCGGCCACACGGAGGGCAGCACGTCGACTTCAGCGTTGGCCGGGTCCTGCGCAACCCACTCACCCCAGGCGTGCGTCAAGAACTCCACGTAGCGGGGGGTGTGCACCCGCCGCACGAGGTCCATGTCAGCGACCACTGGTGTGCACAACTCGCCCACTGAGCGGCGCCGCAACTCCGCCAAGACGTGGTCAAGCCGTTCAGGCGCTTCGTGGCAGGGAACAAGCCGGCCGCGGAACATTTCCTGGCGGCCCGCATGCATGCGATGCGCCGGGTTGTGATAGATCAGCATGACCGTGCTCTCACGCGACGCGACGAAGAACGGCGCGGCGGCGGCCGTTGGCGGTCAGGCCGAAGAGGTCCTTGGGATCGTCAAGCTCGGGGACCAGCGCAATGGGGGTCCCGACGTTCTGTTCCTTGGCAATCTTGTGGATGTACCGCAACGCCGTGTAGTCCTCGAGCGCAAAACCGACGGAATCGAACACGGTCACTTGCTCCGGGTTCTCGCGGCCGACGGCCGAGCCGTCAAGAACCTGCCACAGCTCCTGCACCGGGAAGTCAATGGGAAGCTGTTGAATCTCACCTTCGATGCGGGTTTGCGCCTCGAATTCGACGAACACGCGCGCACCACGCAGGATGTCCGGATGCAACTCGGTCTTGCCGGGGCAGTCGCCCCCCACGGCGTTGATGTGCATGCCGGGCTCGATCATTTCAGGCGTCAGGATCGTGGCGTAGGCCTTGTCCGCGGTCACCGTGGTCACGATGTCAGCACCGCGCACGGCTTGCGCAATTGAGGTTGCACGCACGACCCTCAACTCGGGATACGTTGAGAGATTGCGGACCAGCTTGTCGGTGGCATGCGGGTCCACGTCGAAAACGCGGACTTCCTCGATGCCGAGCAATGCGTGAAAGGCCAAGGCCTGGAATTCGCTTTGCGATCCGTTGCCGATGAGCGCCATGGACTTCGAGTCGGGGCGAGCCACGGCGCGCGCGGCCAGGGCGGACGTCGCGGCGGTTCGCAATGCAGTCGTCAGCGTCAGTTCTGACAGCAGCACCGGATACCCGGTGGAGACATCGGCAAGTACCCCGAACGCCATCACGGTGGGCAGACCAGCCGCGGTATTGCAGGGGTGTCCGTTGACGTACTTGAAGGCATACGAGCCCTTGTCGGCGACCGGCATCAATTCGATGACACCGACGTGCGAATGCGTGGCAACGCGGGCCGACTTGTCGAAGTCGTGCCAGCGAATAAAGTCTTCACGCAGAGCTTGCGCGAGCTCTTCGATGAAGCAGGTCACGCCGCAGTTGTCGACGAGACGCAGGAGATCCACAACATCAACAAAGCGGGTCATCTTGATTTCCTTGTTTCTTGGGCAAACGCGCTGCGCGTGGCCTCGACAGAATTGTCCCGAGATATTGAGCCAAAACATAGGTAGCAAACTGCTCACTCTCATCGCTTGTCACCGGCAGTTTGCACACTCCCCGTTTCAAAGAGCTCGTTTCCTGCGGCGAGCCGGGCCTCACTGTTCACGGCCTCGAAGCGAACCGGCACGCCATGGATTTCGGATCCGAAGGTTCCTGAAGGTTTGTCGATAGACTGGCGGCCCTCGAAGCCAGCGGGCTGCCACCATGGACGACATCGACGCTCAGCTCATCGCAATGCTTTGCGAGAACGCACGCTTGCCCGTGGCGACTCTGGCGAAGAAGCTTGGAGTCGCGCGCGCCACCATACAGAATCGCTTGGCAAGGTTGGAGCGCGATGGTGTGATCGCGGGCTACACGCTGCGACTCAGAGGCTGAGAGTTTCTCGAGCGTGCCCGAGCAGCACGTCAAAAGGCACCTGATCTAGGCGCAAAGCACAGCCATAGCCCGGGCTATGGCGAGCATTTGCAACGACGAGCAGGGGGCCTTTTGGCGTGATGAGCGGGCATGATCGAAATACTCTCAGCCTCTCAGCCTCTCAGCCTCTCAGCCTCTCAGGCCGCAGGTAGACGGTCAGACGATTCGTGCTTTGATGACCATCGCGTCCGAGGGGGACAAGGCGTCCGATGTGTTGCAGGCGCTGCAGGGAAATCCGAACATCTCAGCGCTGTACATGACCAACGGCCGGTGGGACATCGTTGCGGAATTGCGTGCTGAAACGCTTGAAGCGTTCGAGCGTGCGCTGCGTGGAATCCGGAAACTGAAGGGCATTGCTCAGTCCGAGACCAACATCCTCCTGTCCACCCACAAACACTGACGCGGCTTCAATCAAGAGGCTACGCAGGCCATTCGGACTTCTGCGGCTGTCGGCGCGCAATCAAGGCGCCGAGTGACCGGATGTCGACCGCTATCCCCATGGGCGCTGCACAGGTACCGTCGACTTGGGGCATAACATGGGGCAACTACCGGAGATGTCGATGAATACCCAACGCCCACCGTCCATCGCCGCCGTTGCGGGGCCGATCGCCTGCCCGCCCGTCTCCAGGCGCGAGCAATTGCGCCTCGAACTTCTCGCCACGGTTGATTCGCTACAGCGGCGGCGAGCCGATCTCGTCTCCGAAGGCTTCATCGACGACTACGTGGCGCTTCATTGGCTCGAATGGAACGGCGGTGCCCTGCGTCTGACGGTGACCGGGACGAACATGTGCCAGCAGATGCGCGGCCGATTGAACTGACATGATCAGGCTGCGGCTCGCCCTCGAACTCGACTACGTTATCGCCGAGCCCGGCTGCGATTTCATCTTCAACATCCATGCCGCGCAAACCGAACGGCAGCGGGTGGTGGATGAATCGCTGCACCTCAGCCAGGACGTGCAGCCGCGGGTCGAAACCGACCCCGCGACCCGCAACCGCTACCTGCGCGTGAAGGCATTGGCCGGCCCGCTGAAGCTCGCGTACAACGCCACCGTCGACCTGTCGCACCACATCGCCGAGCCGGGCCAGATCGGCGAGGTTCCGGTGGCGCGCCTGCCTGCGCAGGTGCTGAGCTACATCTACCCGAGCCGCTACTGTCAATCGGATCGCCTGCACAGACTTGCGATGCGCGAGTTCGGCCAGCAGTGGCAGGGATACAGCCGCGTGCAGGCGATTCGCGACTGGGTGCTGCAGCGCACGACCTTCTCGTCGAACACGTCGAACTCCAATACCTCGGCGATCGACACGCTGCTCGAGACCGTGGGCGTGTGCCGCGACTTCGCACACCTGATGATCG
>JAJKJU010000153.1 GCA_021153565.1 Rhizobacter sp. | reverse complement strand
GCAGCACCTTTCGGGCGGCACCTTTCTCCGTTCGGGCTGAGGTATCGAAGCCTCAGCCCGCGGTGGAGGGCTTCGATACCTCAGCCCGAACGGGGGTGGGGTCCTTTGTGCAATTGATTACGCAGCCAGAGAGCAGAAATCCCATGAAGATCAAAGTCGTATCACCCAATTCCGAACGCGCCGAGAAAGTGGCGCAGATCGTGCGCGGCAGCGCTTCGGGGCTCGACGTGCGGGCCGCAACGGCTACGGCTGACGGCCTGCAGGTTGCAGTCAACGGCAGCCGGCCCGGGCTTCTCGTGCTCGATGGGGTTGACCTGTCCGGCCTGGATGCAGTGGGGCGCTACACGCAAGCTCATCCGGAAGTCGAGACCATCGTCATCTCCTCGGAACAGTCTCCCGCGTTCTTTCTGAAAGCCATGCAAGCCGGTGTGTGCGACGTTCTTTCAACACCGGCGGACGGGCCCGCACTGCAGGCCGCGGTGCTGCGCGTCACTCGCAAACGCAAGCCGAGCACGCCGGCGAGCCAGGGCGAGGTGTTCGCTTTCATGGCATGCAAAGGTGGCAGCGGCGCGAGCTTTCTCGCCGCCAATCTGGCGCACATCCTGTCAGCTCGCGACGCACGCACGGTCGCATTGCTCGACCTGGACCTTCAGTTCGGTGACGCGCTGATGATGCTCAGCGATCAGCGCGCCGTGAGCGACGTGGCCGAGGTGGCACGCAACATCAACCGGCTCGATGCCGATCTGCTGCGTTCGGCCATGGTGCACGTGAGCAGCACGCTCAGCGTGTTGCCCGCGCCGCAAGAACTCTCGCAAGCGCTTGAAGTGAAGGCGGCGCACGTGGAGGCCATCATCAAGCAGGCGCGGCAGATGTTCGACTTCGTCGTGCTCGATGTGGGCCGCTCGATCGACGTGCTGAGCCTTCAGGCGCTGGACATGGCAACCTACATCTTCCCCATCGTGCAGCTCAGCCTGCCGCAGGTGCGCGATGCCAAGCGGCTGCGCGCCCTCTTCCGCTCGCTCGAGTACCCGGAGCAGAAGATCCACTGGATCGTCAACCGCTACCAGAAGGGAAGCGACATCACGCTTGAGTCGCTGGAGCAGACGCTGGGCACGAAGGGAATCAAGACGATCCCCAATCACTTCAGCAGCGTCAGTGCCTCGGTGAATCAAGGGGTGCCAATCGACAAACTGTCGCGCAACAACCCGGTGGCGCGTGGACTGCTGGAACTTGCGCAGTCCATCGCTCCGGTGGAAGGGGCCAGGAAGGAAACCTGGCTGTCGGGTCTGTTCAGCCACGCATGACACAACCAAGGCAGGTCAACATGAAACTCAGAGAACAACTTGCTGCGCAACCTGCAATGGAGGCGCCACGCATGGAATTGCGCGCCGTCGACACGCCGGCACAGGCGTCGCACGCCTATCAGCAGCTGAAGTCGCGCATGCACCAGCTGCTGCTGGGCCGGCTCGATTTGGAAGCGATGGAAGGCATGTCGCCGGAGCGGCTACGCGAAGAACTCAGCGTGATGGTGGAGCGGCTGCTCGGCGAGGAAAACGTCGTCGTCAACACCTTGGAGCGGCGCAGTCTGGTGCGCGACATCCAGCACGAGATGCTTGGGCTGGGGCCGCTGGAGCCGCTGCTGGCCGACCCGACCATCTCCGACATCCTCGTCAATGGCGCCCATCAGGTCTACGTGGAGCGGCGCGGCAAGCTGAGTCTCACGGACGTGACGTTTGCCGACGACGACCACCTGATGAAGATCATCGACAAGATCGTGTCGCGGGTGGGCCGCCGTGTCGACGAATCGAGTCCGATGGCCGATGCGCGCTTGCCGGATGGCTCGCGCGTGAACGTCATCGTGTCGCCGCTGGCGCTGGATGGCCCGGTGATGTCGATCCGCCGCTTTGCGGTGGTGCCGCTGACGGTGGACAACCTGGTTGAATACAAGACCCTGACATCCGAGATGGCCCAGGTGCTGCAGGCGCTGGCAGCCGCCGAGGTGAACCTGCTCATTTCAGGCGGCACAGGCAGCGGCAAGACAACGCTGCTGAACATCATGTCGGGCTTCATCGACGCGGGCGAGCGCATCGTGACGATCGAAGATGCGGCGGAACTGCAATTGCGCCAGCCCCACGTGGTGCGTCTGGAAACCCGGCCGCCGAACATCGAGGGAACGGGCGAAATCACGCAACGCGCATTGGTACGTAATGCGCTGCGCATGCGGCCGGACCGCATCATCCTCGGCGAGACGCGCGGCTCCGAAGCCGTCGACATGCTGCAGGCGATGAACACCGGCCACGAAGGGTCGATGACGACCATCCATGCCAACACCGCGCGCGACGCACTCGGCCGCCTGGAGAACATGCTCGCGATGAGCGGCGCAAGCTTGCCGCCCAAGGTGGCGAGGGCGCAGATCGCCTCGGCCATCGGCGTGATCGTGCAGGTGAATCGCATGACCGATGGCCGCCGCAAGGTGATGAGCATCTCAGAGCTGACGGGCATGGAAGGTGAGGTGATCACGATGCAAGAGGTGTTCACGTACCGGCAGACGGGTGTGGAGACCGACGGCACCGTCAAGGGCTACTTCCAGGCCTCAGGGGTGCGGCCGCGCTTCATGGAGCGTCTGACTTCGCGCGGCATCTCGCTGCCCGAATCGCTGTTCGACCCCAGCCGGCGGATGGAGTGAATCATGGACCCAAGCTACGTCCTATTTTTCGTTCTGCTGTTCGTGGCGGTGGTGCTCGCCATCGAGGGGGGCTACCAGGTCTGGGCCTCGAAGAACAGTGCAGAGGCCAAGCGGGTCGCAGCTCGCCTGCGAACACTCGAAGAGCACGGCACGCAAGCGGTCACGTCGATCGAGCGCCGCGCCGCGGTGCGGCGATGGAACTGGATCGATGACAGCGTCTTGGCCGGCCTGCCCAAGGGGCCAGAGCTGTTGCGCTATGTGGAGACTTCGGGCACCGGCCGCGGCGTTGCCGAGATGCTGCTGTACAGCGCTGTGCTTGGCTTGATCGGCGTCATTGTGCCGATCGTGCTGGTCAAGCCATGGACGTTTTCTCTGCTGCTTGGCGCCGTGCTGGCCTCACTGCCCTGGTTCTGGCTGGGTCGCAAGCGCACGCAGCGCCTGCGATTGTTCGAGCGGCAGATTCCAGAGGCGCTTGACCTGATGGGACGCGCGCTGCGCGCCGGACATGCCTTTCCGACCGGCGTGAAGATGGTGGGCGACGAGATGCCGGAACCTATCGCCAAGGACTTTCGCATGCTTTACGACGAAACAAACTTCGGCATGTCGCAAAACGAGGCCTTGATGCGCCTGGCTGATCGAGTTCCGATCGACGACCTGCGCTACTTCGTGATCGCCGTGATGATCCAGCGCGAGTCGGGCGGCAACCTTGCCGAACTGCTCGACAACATCTCGGGCATCGTGCGCGCCCGGCTCAAGCTGATGGGAGAAGTTCGCACTCTCTCTGCGGAGGGAAAGCTGTCGGCGTGGATTCTCGGCCTGCTGCCGTTTTGCGTTGGCGCGCTCATCAACATCGTGAACCCGAAGTTCATGGATGTGCTGTGGACCGACCCCGTCGGTTTGAAGATGGTCGGCGGCGCTCTCGTGATGATGGCGCTCGGCGTGTGGTGGATGCGCGGCATCATCAAGATTCGAGTCTGAGCGGCTGAGAGCATTTACATCATGTCCGCTCATCACGCTCTCAACCTCAGCCCGTTCAAGGTCGTGCATTGGCTCCTCTCCCCTCTGGGGGGAGGTTGGGTGAGGGGCTGCGGCGATGGCAGGCACGTGTCCTCATTCACCGCCCACGGCCCTCACCCCAACCCTCTCCCAGAGGGAGAGGGAGCAATTCACGCTCTCAACCTCAGCCCTTTCAAGATCGTGCATTGGCTCCTCTCCCCTCTGGGGAGAGGTTGGGTGAGGGGCTGCGGCGATGGCAGTCCCATGTCCCCATTCACCGCCCACGGCCCTCACCCCAACCCTCTCCCAGAGGGAGAGGGAGCAATACCAGACTGTGCAAAAGACCTTGAAATGGCTGGCTCTCAAACTCTGAGGAGATCAACATGACAACAATGCAAATCGGCATTCTGGTGTTCGTGTTCGTCAGCACCGTGGCGCTGACCTATGGGCTCTTTCAGCTGGCTGGCGGCAACGCCGCCACCGATCGGATGAAGCGAATGCTCGGTGCGCCTTCGGCGGGCCAGGCACCATCCGAAAGTCTGCTCGATCGCGTGTCACGCACGATCAGGCCTTTGGGCAAGCTGTCGATGCCCGAGGCCGGCTTTGAAGGCTCGGCGCTGCGGCGTCGCTTCCTCCACGCTGGCATTCGCAGCGCCTCGGCGCCCGCAGCCTTTTTCGGTGCGAAAACCGTTCTGGCAATCGGCCTGCCGATGCTGACTTTCGTGGCGCTGACTTTGTTCATGCCAGGGAGCGCTTCTGGCAATTCGCTCTTGTTCTGGTTGCTGGTGGCAGCGGCCATCGGCTACTACTTGCCCAACGTCGTGCTGTCACGCCTCGTCTTCATTCGGCAGCGGGAGATCTTCGAGAACTTTCCCGACGCGCTGGACCTGATGACGGTCTGCATGGAGGCGGGCCTGGGCACCGAGGCGGCGCTCAACCGCGTGGCCGACGACATGGTGCACAAGAGCGAGGTCCTGAGCGACGAGATGCGGCTGGTCAACCTTGAATTGCGGGCAGGAGCGCCCAGAGAGCGCGCCCTGCGCAACCTGGCCATTCGAACCGGCGTGGAAGAGGTGGATGGCTTCGTGTCGATGATCATTCAGGCAGAGCGCTTCGGCACCAGCATTGCGCAGTCACTTCGCGTCCACGCCGACATGCTGCGCACCCGCCGGCGTCAAAAGGCGGAAGAAACAGCGGCCAAGATTGCGTTGAAGCTTCTCTTCCCGCTGATCTTCTTCATCTTTCCGTCGCTGATGCTGGTGCTGATGGGACCGGCCATGATCCAGATCTATCGCGTGCTGCTGCCCACCATGGCCGGCACCAACTAATGACACAAGGCACGAACTTTTGAAGGAGCATCGCCATGCGTGTTCGATTTCAAGCTGGAGCCTGCGCGTCACCGCCGGCTGCGGATCACAAGCCAGCAAGCGCGTCGTCCTGCGGCGTTCGATGGCGCCACGGCGCGGTCGTTGCGGCTGTCTTGGTCGCCCTTGCGGGCTGCGCCTCGGTGAGTCAAAAGCAGGGCCTCGCATGGAAGGTCGAACCCGTGCTGGATGTGAAGCACGGCGCTCAATCGAGCGAGGCCTACTACACGCTCGGCCGCTATTACGACGGGTCTCAGGCATGGGACAGGGCAATCGATGCATACCGCAAGGCCATTGCGGCCGACACGCGCAACATGGAGGCCTATAACGCGCTGGGTGTTGCACTGGCGCATAGCCATCCCCTCGAAGAGGCCGAAGCCATCTTTCGCAATGCCGTCGGCATCGACCCGAACAGCGCACACGTCCGCAGCAATCTGGGCCTCGTGCTCTTGCTCGCCGGTCGACCCCAGGAAGCGGTCAGTGCCTTGCAAACCTCATTGACACTTGACGGCGAGAACGTGACCGCACGTGCCAACCTGCAGGAAGCCTTGGCGCAATGGAAGCCGCAGTTGGCGAATCACCGAGGCGACGTGACGGGTACCGAATCGACTCCACTTGCGACTGGCGTTGAGGCGGCAGCATCTGCATCGCCGGTATCGGCAAGCACGGCGGATCCGGTTTCGCCAGGCACGCCAATTCGTGTGCCTGCACCATTCGTTGCAGCTGCCGCGCCACTCCCGGTCGATCTGCGGATGAACGACCGCCCGACAGTGCCTGCGTTCCTGACCGGAGACATCTCCGGCTCGAGCAGCCTGCCGATGAAGGCCCCGGACCCAAGCGTTTCGGCGAACCTGCTTGCATCGCAGCCTGAGTCGCATGTACCGGGCACCAGCATGCGGCTGGAATTGAGCAACGGCAACGGGATCAAAGGAGCTGCCGCGCGATTGAAGCAATGGTTGACCGCCGAAGGCCTGCAGGTAGAACGCCTGACCAACCGGCGGCCTTATGACCAGCAGCGCACGGTGATCCACTACCGCTCCGGGCAACAGGAGGCTGCACTGCGCGTAGCGCAGGCGCTTCGGATGACCGCACAGATTGACACCACGCCCAGCACCGATCTGCGATCGGACGTGCGCGTGGTATTGGGTCAAGACTGGGTACGAACGGCGGCTTGCCTTGAACGCAATGCCTGCGAAGGCTCTTCATTGGTGGCTGCTGTGCTGCGTCCCTGACAAGAACTTGGCGTGAGGCGTGGGCCTTTTCAAATTCGTTTCGCCAAGTATTGGAGGTGACCATTCTTCCAACACTATCTGGTCTATTGGAAACAAACCCTTCTTATCTACTGGAGACTTTATGAACAAGTTTCGACTTCACTGCATCGGTGCTGCCACCTTCAGCGCCTGTGTCATGTGCAGCGTTTCAGCTCATGCTGCATTGAGCTTTGCGGATGTGAGCTGCGACAGTCACGGTACAGGCATGACGAGCGAACCATGGTATGTCGACTGCGCTGGCTCATTTCGTGGGAACACTCTGAACCAGGAGGCAGAGGTAGCCGCCAAAATTTCTTCCGTCTGGGGACTGAGCGGCTTGACGGCCATCGACATTACCGGCGGCAATTCCGCAAGCTCTGGGCTGCTTGGTTTTGAGGAACAGTCCGGGCCGTTCGTGCTCTCGCTCAAAGCGGGTAACGCGGTCAGCCTGTATGAGTTCAACGGGGCTGCGGTGACCGGCGGCATCTCTTCGATCAACTTCGACACGCTGGGGGTTGGCTTTTCCTCCGGCAACAGCAATCGCAACGTGCACTATGGTCAAGGCCTTGCCCAGGCACAGATCTACGGCATCGTGGCGCCGGCACCTGAGCCCGAAACCTATGCGCTGATGCTCGTGGGCCTCGGCGTTCTCGGCGTCGTGGCTCGACGCCGCAAGAGCTGATCGTTGATCGGATCCTGAATACGAGGATCTGCTTGGAAGGCCATGCCGATGTCGCGCTCAGCGACATCGGCATCCGGTATCCGGTAGAGAAAAAGCAGCTGTCGATCTCGCGTGAATCATCGGATCAGCGCGCGATATTCATCCAGGCAACTTCATCCAGGCGACATGCCACGTGACAACTTTCAATTGGGGGTGTTTTTATGACTATCAATCGCACTCGCGCGGGCAAACCTACCATCGATCACAAAGGCGCGCATGTCGTCAGTGCCGACGCCATAGCGCTTCTTGCTGGTGTCAACTTCGGTTCTGTGGAGAAGGTCATGGCCGCCTTGGATGCCATCAATCGATACTCTGGCACTGACGTGGAACTACTGACGGATCTGGAGGCCGTGCCTCTGGAGCGGGTAGACCTATACAGCCAAAGTGATGCCGAGCGAGCGGGCAATACGAAAGAATTCTGCAAGGCACTTGTGCGTACTCGCCAGTTTTTCTATCTAGAAGACATCTTGAAGCTGGAAGCCAGGTTTCTTGACTGAAAGCTTCGCTGCGGGATGCTTGATTGCGCGAGCGGGCCGGTCTGACCCGGCAATACTCCTGGTGCAGTGTTCCACGCTATGCCGGCCCAGCGGAGTACCCAGGATCGGGTCCAGATCAAGGTCTTCTCCAATGGCGTGCTCGGGGACCAACCCAAAGCCGTCAAGATGATGAAGGCTGGCGAGCTCGATCTCGCTGAGTTCAATATTGCGCCGCTGGCCGAGGCTGTGCCTTCGGTCAAGGTCCTGACCCGGCCGTTCCTGTTCCGCGACTCAAAGCACATGTTCCAGCACATTGACGGCCCGCTCGGCACGCACATCGAGAACTTACAAGGAGGTTGGAGACGCGCTGAAAATACCGCATGACCGCGAGCCGAAATCCTTATTGCGACTGAACCGGCACGTCGCCGTGTGGCGAACCCCAGTGCGTCACAGAAACTCGGGCTTTATCTTGGCTGCCTCGCTGGCGAGCCTGGTCAACCGGGTGGCCTGTCCCACCACGAAATCACGGAGTTGGCCTGCGAAAGCGCGCTCACCGTCGTCGATGTAGTCGTCCGCCAAGGCCTGTGCCGGCGCGTGTTCCGCCGCCAGTTTGGCCAGGCGCGCGGCCTCGCGCTTCAGTAGGTTCCTGTCGACCCCACATCGCTGCGCAAAGTCGGCCATCTGAAACGCCCCCACCTCGTCCAGCGAGAACGCATCGCCCCAGGCCATGGCCAACTCGTGGTCGATACCTGCGTACTGATCCACACTGACCAGGTCGTACCAAGGCGCCGGGTCGAGCCCCTCGCGGCGCACGAAGAATGAGAAGTTCTTGCCGTGCGCGTCGCAGTTCCCAATCAGGAACTGAAACAAGGCCCATCGGAGCAGGGTCATGCGTGCCACGGCCTTGTTGACGGTCTGCTCGACGCGCTCGAACAGCATTTGGAAGCTCACGCCCTCTCGGATATTGCGGACGTGCTCGCCACTTCCCAAATTCCGCTCGTACTTGTAGCTCTCGGGCAGGTCCGAGGCCTGGCAGGCGTCGATGATGTGCAGGCGCTGCACGGTGGGCTCGTTGGCGCCATGCGCGGCACCTTCCCCGACGCCTTGCACGACAAGCCGGTCGAACCGGCGAACGACGAGTACCGGCCTCGGTGTCCGATAGATGCCAACTTCCGCGACCGGCAGCTTCATGCGCCGAGCCAAGGACATGCAGAAGTGTTCGTTGACGACCAGATGCGGCGTCACCTGACGCGCGGGGTCTGGCTTCGAGTCGACATCGAAGGCTATATTTCTTGAAAGCCGAAATTATGCTACGTCTGCGCCTTTACAACCCTGTAGTTCATCAAATTCCGAAATTCGCACCCTGTCTCCAGTCCTGCCGACCTCGTACCTTAAATTCCGAAACGCGCTGGCCTGCGAGAGCGACCGAAAGTGGGGGTCTGCCGCCCAGCCGAAGGTCCGAATAAAAGGAGAAGATTGCGGCCATGTATCCGGACTCTGATGTCAGGCATATGCCTGCCGTCCCTGATGGAATGTGCGAACCAAGGTCTGATCAGTTGTACGTGCTTCGAAGCACCTTGGTGGAGACAGACTGACTTGGTACCGGTCCTACAGCCTCGATCTCACTGACCTGTCGATCGAGCTCCTTGAGCTGATCGAGCTCGCGCTGCACGAGCAATCGGAATGACCCCGGCAAGTCATTGGTGGCATCCTCGATCAATTCCGGCACTCGCTTGGCAATGTGCGCAATGCCCTGCGGGACGATCAGCCCGAACTCGGCCAGCAGCCCGCGGATCTGGTTGCCTTGCGCGGTGCGCGCCTTCACGAAGCCGTGCCGCGCGCGATGCAAGGCCAGCACGGCCTGCTGCTCGGCATTCTTGATCGCGACGAGTTTCATGTTCGGCCGCGCCACCGCTTCGCAGATTGCCTCGGCATCGGCCATGTCGTTCTTGTTGGACTTCCTTCCGCTCACGTTCGTCGGCGAACACGCGCTTGAGCGCGGCGGCAATCTGCTCGGGCAATCACTTCCAATGCGGCAGCGTCGTCACCACCGACCGCCTCACGCTGCCGGCCTTGAGCTTGCGACAGCGCCCTACCGCTGGGCGTCCTCGCCGCATGCAGCGCATCGCGATCGCTCGTGTAGCTCAAACATGAGACGGCGTCCATTCCAGACTCGACCGCGCTGCCTATCGTCAACCCGAACCGCGACCAAGGGGTACTCAAGCATGAGTGTCGAGTCAACAATCCTTGACGCACGCATCACGTCCGCATAACGTGCAGGCCCACCAAGGAGGGTCGATGAAATCGACGCGATCACCACGATTTGTACCTCTCGGCGCAGTCGCATGCGCTCTGCTCGCCACAGCGGGTACGACCCAGGCTGCCGACCCGCCGGATGATGCCGCTGCGCGACTGGACGCACTGCAGCGCCAAGTGAGTGAGCAGCTCACGCGACTGGACGCATTGAAGCGCTCAGTGGCGCAGGAAGAGTCCAACCTGAATGCAGTCAAACGCGCGCTGGATCAGGAGGTGCTTGGGTCGCAGCGCGCCCGAGGCATCGCGCCTGAGGCGACTGCCCAAGCTTCGCCGAGCGATGCCGCCGCACCGACATCCGTGGGCCAAGCTCCTGAATCAGATGGCCGCGCGCCTGCGGTCGCCCAGATCTTCGAGCAGCCGGGCGTGTTGACACCCAAAGGCAAAGGCGTACTCGAACCTTCGCTTCAATATTCGTATTCGTCGAGCAACCGGATCGCACTGGTCGGGTACACCGTCATTCCGGCAATCTTGATCGGCCTGATTGATGTGCGGGAGGTCAAACGCAACACGTTCAACGCCACCTTGACCGGCCGCTACGGCCTGACCAATCGCTTCGAACTCGAAGCACGCGTGCCGTATGTGTACCGTTCGGACACGAGCATCGGACGCGATCCGTTCCAGGGAACGGGGGCTGACAGCGCGTTCGCAGCCAGCGGCTCCGGCGTCGGCGACATCGAGGTCACAGGACGATATCAGCTCAATGATGGCGGGGTCGACAAGCCCTATTTCGTCGGCAGTCTTCGCTTCAAATCGCGCACGGGCAAAGACCCATTCGAAGTCGAGACCGTGCGCAACATTCCGGGCCTGCGCAGCGACTTGCAGAGTACGTTGCCGACCGGCTCCGGCTTCTATGGGCTCCAGCCGGCCTTGACCGCGCTGTTTCCGTCGGACCCGGTCGTGTTCTTCGGAACAGCCAGCTACCTGCACAGCTTCAAGCGGACCAATGTCACTCGGCAGACTGATTCCGGTCCCGAAAATCTGGGCACGATCGCGCCAGGGGGCGTGTTTGGCTTCAACTTCGGCATGGGGCTGGGCTTGAATGACAAGTCTTCGTTCAGCATCGGCTACGACCACAGCTCGGTCGGCAGAATCAAGGTGAATGGCGTGGCGCCGGCCGACTCAGTGCGCGTGCAACTCGGCACCTTGCTGCTCGGCTTTTCGTATCGCTTGAATAGTCAGCGAACGCTGAGCGTTTCGTTGGGTGCCGGCCTCACGCGCGACACGCCCGATGTGAGTTTGACTGTGCGGACGCCGATCACCTTCTGATAGTGATGCATACGTATTCACCAAGAATCTAGTGGACACGTACGCAATCAGGCAACTTCAGCAAGTTCAAACGACACCGTAGCCCTACGGCAGTTCATCCCCATTCCCCTGCTTTCCTGGTTTGAACTCTTGGGCGAACAGATTCAGCTTGCGATCGCCCGCGCCTGGATGGCCCCCCGGCAGTTCCTGCCGGGGCTGAACCACCAGGCAACCATGGTTGGCCATGCCGCTCCGTAGCCGCGGAACAGGCGTCCAGCCCTGATCACGCATGCACTCGGCAATGGCGTCCCTGACTGAACCCACGCCGTGCTGGCCCACTATGAACACCGTCTTGTCGTTGATTCCCTCCGCATGGGGCCCCAATATCTTCTTGGGCTCCTTGAGTAAGACATGGAAGATCGCCCGGGCCACGGCAGGGTGGATGGCCGGATTTCGCGACGATGGATCGGTCCGCCGAATCAGGGCGACATGCTGGTGCGAGTCCAGTCTGTTCCGGCGAGGATCAAAGCCCAGCATCGGCTTGAAAACCTTGGTATCAGGCTTGCCTGGAACTCCGCTGATCCCACTCAGCAGTAAGTTGGCATACAGGTCCGCCCGTCCCGCCTTCTCGCACGCCGAGATGACGGCGCTGTAGGTAATCGTGTTGGGGAAGACATCGCGCGCTCGCCCGTGGGTCTCCAGATGATCGAACAGCTCCAGCGCCTTGTCCGCCCATCCCGCCTTATCGCACGCCGAGATTGCGGCGTTGTAGGTAATCGTGTTGGGGAAGACATCGCGGTCCCGCCCGTGGGTCTCCAGATGATCGAACAGCTCCAGCGCCTTGTCCGCCCATCCCGCCTTATCGCACGCCGAGATCGCGGCTGAGTAGGAGATCGTGTCGGGGAAGACATTGAAAGCCGGCCCGTGGGTTTGCATGTGATCGAACAGCTTCAGCGCCTTGTCCGCCCGTCCCGCCTTCTCGCACGCCGAGATCGCGGCGTTGAAGGTGATCGTGTCGGGGAAGACCCCTTTCCCTGTCCGCGGATCGCGGCAGCGGCTCAAGGCCTGCAAGCAGGCCACTGCAGCATTCCAGTCGTTGCCGACTGCGCTGCGAAAGCAGGCCGATGTGACCAGCTGAACATTGTCTGCGGAGACGGAGACTATGCCGGCATTGAATTGGTCGACAATGCTCGCGTTCAGCTCTTCCCGTGGATAGCTTTGCTGATCGTCCAGCAGATGCGCGAAGTTGAATGCATCCGGGACAGCGGCTGCTTCCCGAGCTGCAAAGCCAGGGACTGGACCAAGAATCCCGCGTCCTGCCGAACCAGTGGGTGTCTTCGACGATGAGCCTTTGGGCTGCTTGTCCAGCAGATGCGGAAAGTTGCGTGAATCCGGGACAGCGGCTGCTCCCCGAGCTGCAAAGCCAGGGACTGGACCAAGAATCCCGCGCCCTGCCGAACCAGTGGGTGTCTGCGACGATGAGCCATTGAAATGCCCCATACCTGTCCTATCCCGCGTATCTCTGCCAGTCAAAACTGATGATTCGCCTCGTACAACGAAGCTATTGGACCGCGATGAACTGGTGGATTTTGAATGGGTCGAGATTGAAGCTTTCGACGACCGTCGGGTGGAAATACTTTGAGTAGAAGAGGCGCGAGCAGAAGAGGCGGGAGAGTTGCGAAGTTCATCGACGATAGTGCTCGATCGAGAAGAAGAGGCGGAAGAAGGAGCGGCAGGTGGGGTATTGAACTGGCGTGCTCGTCCGGAACTACTGCCATCACTGCGGTCCTTGGCCACTGAGCTTTGGCAAGGTTCTGCGGTAACGCTTACTTTGTTGGAATACATGGAGGTTCAAGTGTGGTCGTTGGGGTTGCGTGTTTTTTCAAACTGAAGCTCATTGAATTCATCACCCGGGAGCATTTCCAATGCCCGTCAACGGGAGTTGGGTGCAAGCTCTCCGTCACCGCCTAAGGTTCAGCCAAACGGTATTGTTCGGCCAATGCGGCGCTGTCGAGGTCGGGAAAACGAACCTATTGCCGGAATGGCGAATGTCATCGATGCTTTTTCGAAGCCATCACTGATGGGTTCAATCCACCGATGGGCGAAATCGCCTTCCTGCAGCAATTTCTCGAGCAGAAGACGGTCAATGCCAAGCGCCGACGCCGTGCGGCCCCCAGCTGCTCATGGCCTCAGGCTGCTATTTCAACGCCTGAGCGAATCGATCACTGCGCCACGCAGTGACGACTGCAGGTTGAAGCTTCTCAGCACGCTCAGGCTGTTGACCGTCGCGTTGATCAAAGTCACGTTCTGAATCTTCTGCCCATCGAGGCTGTTCTGCACAACGGCGCCGATGGACCCTGCGGAAAACGCCCCGGAAGACACGGTGTTGCCCGCGCCTGTCTGAACCAGCGCGAGCGCTCCGGTATCAAGTGCCGTCGTGCCGCGGCCGGCGCTGATCCGGCCCAGATCTGAAACATTCAGGCTGGTCGTGGTGACGAGCGTTCCATTGACATAGATCGCGCGTTCAATGCCGAATGAAATGTTCAGCCCCTCGGTGATGAAGCCTCCGCGCACCCCGTTGAGGGACTCCTCGCTCAATGCCACTTGTTCGCCGCCGAATGGGTTGGGCCGGACCTTGCGCTCGGCGGCTTCGGCCACGGGCAATGGTGTTGGGCCCATGACGGATTGCACTTGGTTGCTCTTGCTGATCGAAGTCGAAGCGGCCGCAGCGGCTTCAAAGGGCAGGGTGAGATCGATGTCGATGCCCTTTGCTTCGCGTGCGGACCTGACTTCGAATAGTGTCGCGAGCACTTTATCGGCATGCGTGGCGGGCAAGATCTCGCTGCGCCCCGCACTCATTGCACTTGGTTCGCCACGCGACGCCTGCGGTTTGGAGGAAACTCCTCGCAGATCTCCGAAAGCTTCGAATTCGCCGCCCCAAGGGTCCAGGCTTTTCAGCTTCACAGCGGCAAGCCTTTCCATCAGGCGATCCGCATAGGCCGACGACGGCTGCGCATCGGGCTGCACCAATGGACCGGCGTTGAACCGGAGCGTGGCCACATGCTTTTGGCTCGCGTCGCCCGGCCCGCCGTCCTCATCGACCGCCTCGACCGTCTGGCTTTTCGCTATGAAGCCCTGTATGAACGCGCGCGCTCGCTGCAGTCGGGCATTTGCGTTCAGTCTCGGGTCAATCGACGCGGCCTCGGCCAGCTCAGGTTTGGCAGATTGAACCGCCACACGCTGAACCGCCACATCGGCTGGCTCCCCATACCCAGGTGCAGCCTTGGCCTCCTCGCAGTATTCGCAGATCTCGCTGTATTCGCCGTCCTGTGTGCCAGGCGCTTCACTGACTTCACTGACTTCACTGACTTCACTGATCTCGTTGCTCTCGCTGCTCTCGTTACTCGAGTCGGCCGTGGACAACGCCTCCAGTGGCCGCGCAAGATCGAACTCGCTTTCGTCGATTCGCAGAATCGGATTCAGTGACCACCGGGTGCGGTCGAGGTCCGCCGTGGCAGAGGCTTCGAGCACTTGGTCAATGGCAGACCGTGTCAGGCCAACGCCAACGATCCGCTCATCGGTGCGCGCGCTCGCCAGAGGCGACACGCCTGCTCCGATCAGCGAGATCAGCAGGGCGAGTTTTTTTGGTTGGTGTCGCACGTCGATCCGATCATGGTCAAAAGTCCGAGGGACCGAGCTTGGGCATGACAATGCCGGCCAGCCCTTCCCTGCCGATCGCCCCGCTGATTGGTGCGCTCGGTGCCACGCGCCAATCAGCGTCAACATTGAAGGCTGCGATGTCCAGGCGATTGCTGATGACGAACAAGACCTGGTTGACCCATGCGGCCTCGAATGCCGCCTGCGTGACAGCACGCGTTCCACCCGACGGATCGCCCAGCAGGACGCGCCCTTTGCGCACGCCCTTGACGACAACGAAGTGGTTGTAGCCAGCCACGTTGATCAGAACAATTGCAGGAATGTTTGCTGACGCGAGCTTCTCGATCGGCTCCTGGAAGCCATCGGCTTCGAAGCCATGCGCTTCGAGATATCGCTTCATGTCGAGCAGCGAGAAGCCCTCGATACGGATCTTGGCCTGGTCCCCGCGCTGGTACATCTCTTCGAAGATCTTGTCTTCGGTGACCGGGTAGCGGTAGTGGTGGGTGAGGAGCGTCGACAGTGCCGCCGAGCCGCAACTGAAATCGTATTGCTGGCGATTGGTCGCGGCGAAACGCGCTTCTTTGATGCTCGTGGCCGGGACGGAGTACGCCCCGCCGATTTGATACGGCAAATCGACTGAGCCTGCCTCGGCAGCAGAAGCTGCAAGGCAGGGCAAAGCGACGATCAGGATGCGTGGCCAGTTCATCACGGCTTGAAGCGTCATTTCAGTTGAACGTTGACGATCGTCGCGTTCTGGATCAACACGTTGTTGCCCGAGTTCTGGATCACCGTAGGCAACCCGCTTGAGCCGGAGAACGCTCCCTCGCTGATCACGTTCATCCCCGTGGTGAGGTTGCTGGCGTTGTTGTTGGCCACCACGCCTTTCAACTGGTTGTCATTGAAGACGCTCTCACCCCCTCGCTTTGCTGCGAGCGCGGAGGCGGCCATCGGTTTGCCGCCGAATGGATTGCGCCGAATATCGGCAGGCGCCGCGACCAAGGGCGAGAGATCGCTCGAAGGAGAAACCGTTGAAGCAGAGACGGTTGAAGCAGAGATGGTCGAAGTCGTTGCGACGCCCACTGGAACCGGCGATGACGTGACTTGCACATCGGCGATGGCCGGGTCTATCCATAGCAAAGTCGCCAGCGTGGCGGCGCTTGCGAAAGTGACGCGCTTGGCGTTTTTCATGAGTGTTCCTTTGCCGGCTTTGCAAATGACGCGCCGGGGGTTGAGAGCCCCCGGCGCGAGTTCGCCTTATTTGCCGACGTTCAGGTTGGCCTGGACGTTCACGCTTTGCTGAGTCAGCGCAGCGATTCCGGTGTTCTGGCTGATCACCATGATCCCCGCAGCCGATTGCGCCGTTGCCGACATCGTGTTGGACATGTTGAACGTGCCAGCATTGAGGGTGTTGGTCCCGCCCGCACCGCCCGCACCGCCTGCCGCACCGGTGCCTGCTCCTCCGGTGCCGTTGCCAGCCGTGGCAGCACCGCCAGTGCCGCCGCTGCCAGCGCCACCGGTGGCGCTCGCACCAGCACCGCCGGCGCCGCCGGTTCCCGATCCGCCAGCCGCACCGGTGCCCGACGCGCCGTTGCCGGCGGTCGCGCTGCCGTTCGTGGCCGAGGTCGAAGCGTTGCCATTGGTGGCGCTTCCGTTCGTTGCCGCGCCGCCCGCACCGCCGCCGCCTGCGTTGTTGCTGGCCGAGCCGCCGGCTGCTGCCGTCGCCGTCGTCGCACCACTCGTGCTGGTGGATGCGCCGGCAGTCGCGGTTGCTGTGCCGGTGTTGCTGCCGCTGCTGGCAGTCGATGCCCCGCTGGTCGCCGCGCCGCCTGTGGCGGTCGAGGTGCCGGTGGCTGCGCCGCCCGTGCCGGTGCTGGTGCCGGTGGCCGCACCGCCGGTGTTGGTTGCGGTGTTGCTCGATGCGCCGGCGGTCGCCGTGCCAGTGCCCGTGCCTGCGCCGCCGGTCGAGGTTGCTGCGCCGGCCGTTCCTGCGCCGCCTGCGCTGGTCGATGCACCTCCTGCGCCGCCTGTGGCGCCATCCACGGTGCCGTCGCCACCGTTGCCACCGGTGGAAGTACTGCCTCCGCCAATTGCGCCACTACCGGCCAATGCACCGGCACCCCTGCCCAGACCCGCCGAGTCCGCACTTGTGCCCGATCTTTGGCCTGAAGCCGACAAGCCTCCGAGAGAGGCATTTCGAGCGGCGCCCGACCCTGCCGTCGATGCATTCGACGACGTAGCGTTGCCGCCGGTGGCATCTGTGCTGGACCTGGCATCGCCCGTGGCTTGCAGGTTGCCAGCCAACGCACCGCCGCCCGCGCTCCTCGCGTTGCCACCCGAAGCCGTCGCATCACCGCCACTTCCGGCGCGCGCATTCCTGGCGCTGCCGCCATCACCGCCGTTGGCGCCGGTCGCGCTGCCGTTCCTGGCGCTGCCGTTCCTGGCCTCTCCAGCCGTCGCGTTGCCGTTGGTGGCTGTTCCGCCGTTACCGCCCGAGCCGTACCCCCCGTTGCCGCCGGTGCCGTCGCCAGCATTGCCGCCGCGTCCTCCGGTGGCGTTGCCACCATCACCGCCTGTGCCATTGCCTCCGCTGGCGCTGCCGCCCCGGCCCTTGCCACCGTAGCCATCGCCGCCTTGGCCACCCTTGGCGCCATTGGCATTGCCAGAGTTGGTGGCGACATTGCCTATGCCACTCACAGTGTTGCCACTCACCGATCCGCTCAGCTTGCTGACAGCAAGCGCCTTGCTGTGGTTGAACGAATTGCTGAAGTTGGCGGTCGCGGTACTGCCGTTATTGGCTGCTGCCGTGCCCGTGCCGTCGGCTTTCGCCTTGCCCTTGTTGTCGCGGTTGTCGCCGGTGCTCTTGTTGTTCTTCTGATCAGTGGTCTGCTTAGCGGTTGAATTCTCGTTCGCGTTCGGGCCGGGCCCCGTTTGCGTCGATGTCGCCGTCGCTGTCTGGTCTCCGGTCGTGGCCGTATCTGCGCCAGAGGTACCAGTGTTGGTCGGATTGGCCCATGCAGAACCAAATGCAAGAGCGATGGCGGATGCCATTACAGCTTTCTTCATGGAGAGGCTCCTCAGAATGTGAATGAGTTGATCTGTTCAAGAGATTGGGAATTCGCATGACTCCACCAATCCGCTTCATCCGGTTGCAGAAACGGGGCCTGATTGGCCAGTCAAGAACAACTCATTGATTCCAAAGGGAAACATTGCGAGCCCGCGGACTGAATGTCGGGGCACGGGGCCGTCTGGGCACCCCCGGTGTATCACCGCTGCTACGCCGAACTGTCGCCAAGCCGAATAGATCCCTTTCGACGGCAATCCGGACGCCATGAATTTCTGATTCGAATCAGCGGTTTGCAAGTGGCTTCGTCAGCACGCGTCCCGCACTCGAGGGGGTGAATCAAATCTGTTACGGGGGTTTTCCGCAGGGGTGCGGGAAACGTGCGGAAAGCGGGGATGCAAGGACGCACGCAGGCTCAGAGGCAGCTCAGAGGCACCCCTTTCAAGGTCTTGTATTGGCTCCTCTCCCCTTTTGGGGAGAGGTTGGGTGAGGGGCTTCGGGGATGGCAACCCGTGGCTCTATTCACCGCCCACGGCCCTCACCCCAGCCCTCTCCCAGAGCTGACCTTTACGTACGCTGGACACGCGGAAGATGGGCGTTGGAGCAAATTTTTCCCCTACGAGGTTTGAAGAAGGCGGGGTTGACGCATGACAAGTTCATGTTTGCTCAGAGGCCCAGGCCCCTCACCCCAGCCCTC
>JAJKJU010000152.1 GCA_021153565.1 Rhizobacter sp. | reverse complement strand
TCTGCGCTTCGTCCTTCAAACACTGCATTCCAGCACCCCGTGACCGCCGAAAACCGCGTCCTCGCCAGCAAATAACAGCGCATTTACACCGGCGCTAACATGAAGCCGGCCGAATGTGCACGCGACTGGATCGGCGACCTGCTGGCCTCGATGGTGGTCGACAAGAACGAGGAAAGCGACCTGAAGCTGCCAGGCGAACTGGCGCTGCCGCCGTCGTTCGTCGAGACGCAATGCGCGGCGTTCCGCGCAGCGGCAAAGGCCATGCGCGAAGCCGTGCGCATGGAGGCGGTGGCCACGCACTACGCCAACAGGATCGGCCACACGATGGCCCAGCTCAACGGGCGGTCGTTGTGCAGCGGCGAGGCCTTGGACGTGCGCAAGACCCTCGAAGTTCGCTATGGCGCGCTGAAGGACCGCGCTTGGAGTTCGGTCCTGCGGTCCACGGAAACGCTGACGCGGCTTTCCCAAAAGGTGCAGCGGCAAGCCGAGTCGCAGTTCGAGAGCATCAAGAAGCTGGACTTCACCGAGACCAACGTCTACGGCTTCCTGCTCGGCTTGGTCGAGAGCCAGCAGGAAATGCAGCTCGACATGGCGTGCGATGTCTTCGACACCATCACGCGTTACCACAGCGACAACACGGTGTTCTATCGCGGTTGGAAATCGAACGACAAGCACAGGACCTGCGGCATGCGCATCCGAACCACGCGCTTTGTCCTGCCTGGACACCGCGGTGACTCGTGGTCTTCGCCGAGGTGGGAAACGCAACAGATGCTGGCTGATTTTGACAAGGTGTTCGCGATGCTCGACGGCAAATGCCAGCCGGCCGAAGGCCTGTGCGATGTCTTCACGAACCGCTACGCCGACCTCCGGCAGGGTCAGCGCGTCTCTTCGAGCTACTTCGACATCCGCTACTACCCAGGCGCCGGGACCATCCACTTTTTCGCTCGCGACAAAGCCCTTGTCGATCGCCTGAATCGAGTGGTCGGCCGGCACCGGCAGTGGCTGCCGCCTGAAAGCGAGCGCGTGTCCGACGCCTTCTGGCTGCAGTTCAACCAGGCGGAGAAGCTTGACAAGGAAGTGCGCACCGAGGCGCGCAAGGGGTGCGGCCGCTGGGACGATCCGTTCCGCGAGCTGATGTGGAAGGACAGCGAGGGTCGGAGCGCGGCCGCCGGCGACAAGATCGCCGGGGTGATAGACCAAGTGCTCGCAGCGCGCGGCATCACGCTCACGCTCGAAGGGGCGCCGAGCGCCGAGCCCCCACTGCTTCTGGCTGAGGCGTGACGCAACCCCGTGGCGCTTCGAGGATCGATCAGATGACCTCTGGACCACGTTCAACCGCGTTCAGGAAAATCTGATCCAAGGCGGATTGCAGGGCCGCACGCCGGCGGGCCGTCCCATGCGCACTCGCCCAGTGGTCGGCATCGACCAGGGCGTGAAGCTCAACCGCGCGCTCTGGGTGCTGGCCGAGGAGATGCGCAAGCTTCGCGGGTGATGAGATGACGGAAGGGGGCAACCCCTTCCGCAATCGATGGACCCACAGCACAAGAAATTCATGAACAACACGAGGCTGAAAGCCCCCGGAACTCACCCCATGGCGAACCTCAATTTTCTGCAGTGGACCGGCGCGGCAACCGGCGTCGCCGGCACCTTGCTTCTCGCGGTCCACGGACCCTGGTCGAAGTTCGGATTCCTCTTTTACCTGGCGTCGAATGCCTGCTGGATACGGTTCGGCGTGGCGACCAAGACACCCGGACTGACCGTTCAAAACCTCGCGTTCTTGGCATCGTCGCTGCTCGGCGTGTGGTTCTGGATTCTCAAGCCGGCGTGATGCGCGCCGGCGACATTCAACGACAGAGGCTCTGCAATGGCAAGACTTTCCAAGATGGCCGGCGCGCTCAAAGCGAGCGAGTTCAAACACGCCTTGGCGAACTTCCCTCGGCTGTCCGAGAAAGCGCAGAAGGTGGCGCGGGCCGTGCTCGTCGATGGCGAGACCTTCGAGCAAGTCTGCGAGGACTACGACACCAGCCGCCAGCTCGCTCACCAGTGGGCCACCAAGGTGTACGAGGCGTTCCGCCCAGAGGGCTGGGTGACCGAGGCCGTCACCCTCCCGCCCGAGCAAATGGCGCTGGTGCGACAGATGGAAATCGATGCCCGCCAGAAGTGGGCCGACGAACTGCCGCCGGCGCGGGTGATCCGCCGATGAAGGCACCACCCTAGAACACGAACCCGTGCCGGGCGGTTTCCCGGGGTCCTGATGGAGGTTTCCATGAAGTCCGTTCTCTATGCGTTGTTGCTCTTGTTGGTGCCGGATCTCTCTGCGCTGCGAGCCGGCGTCACACGTCTTTCGACCTGCTCGACGACGTCGCCTCTGATGTTCGAAGTGCAAGCCCGCGATGGGTGTCTGCTCATCTGCGCGCTTCGAAGGCGCGGTGGCGATCGATGGCAAGAGCCCGAGATGAGATTGCTGGTCGACGTGGTGGGGCGGGTCCTGCGCCCGCTCGAATTCGAGGAGCAGTGGGTTCACGAACTGGCCGGTGACCGCAGTCACTCGATCAATGTCGATCTCGAGCTGAAGCTGTCGGTGCGGCTCATGCAATGGCTACTGACCGCACGGCGTCTCGGCCATCGTCTTGATGCGTCGGCCAACACAGACGCAGAGGTCTGACCGCGCGCACCAGGCACTCAGCTCCGAACCGTCCAAATGACGGAGGGGTTGGAGCCTCAGATATCCAGCCCGATCCAAAAATCGACAATGGAGAGTCAAAATGCTGCCTGCATCCAACCCCGCCCGCGTTGCAACACACGCGGACATGAACCTCATGACCTTCCGCGTCTACCTTCGCTGGCCGCGCCAGCGCGTGACCGACAAAACTTCGACCGAGAGCCGGGTCGTCGCAGAGGCGGCCTATTCCGATCTTTTGAAGCAAGCTGAAACGTTCGCGGCGAAGGGCGCCCTCGGCATCTCGCTGACGGAAGACGGGCGGCAGTTGCAGTACCACAAGCTGGCTGACGAGGCCGACGGCAAAAGCCGTTGAGGCGATTCGGATTGCAGAGCTTCGCGCCGCCGCCCACGCTCGGCAAGGGACAGACATCATGAACATCGTGCTCGACACTCTCGCGCAGGCCCCGGCCCCACCTGGTCGGCCACAGCAGTCGTAGCGAAGAAGTCCCGCGAGGTGCTTCGCAAGCCACCAGACAGGTGCACCCTCGTCAAGCCGGAGGGTGCAGCACACGACAAACGCTGTCCCTGACCACAGGGACAGTGCTGGGCGGCGCGGCAGCACTCACCCCATCCTCAGGTGCTCGTTCGCACCCTCCGTGCCTTCTGTGAGGGCCCTGTCGCCCTTCGCGCACTATCCGAAGACCCGAACCGCAGCCCAGACGATGAGGGTGGCGGCGCCCGCCTTGACCAAGTGGCGCGAGAACCACCGGTAGTCGGGAAACCCGAAAACCGCCTGCGACAGCCGCTTCGCCCCCCAGAGGGCCATCACGGCACCCGCGAAGAACCCCAAACCGCCCGTTTTGGCCGGCCAAGTGCTCACCCAATAGCCCCCGAGTGCCGGAAGCGCAACGGCGTCCAGCGCGGCCAGCAGCCGCACCACCACGCCGAAGTGATGGAAACGATCTCTGTCGAAGCGTCCAGGGGTGTGCGGTTTGACGGTGCGATCGAGCATTGGTGACTCCACGGCCAGCAAAGCTGGCGCGTCAAAACGACTGTACTGTATGTACACTTTTGCTACTCTAAATATCCATTTGGCTACATCTCTTATTTCAATACGCTCATCTCAATCCATAATCACCTCAATCCGCATCAACTAGTGATCATTTCGAATCATATCTTTGCAGCGTGACTACATCGGAGCCTGTATGGCCAGCTTTCTTGAGCAACTGAACCAGCCCGAGGTCGAGAAGGCGCGCCCCAAGTCGCGCCGAATCCTGGAGTTGCTCCCAGACATCGAAGCCGCGATCGCCAAGGGCTTCAGCCGTGCGCAGATCGTCGACGCACTGAAGAAGTCGGAGGGCATCGACATCACCCCGTCAATGCTGTCGACCTACGTGCGCCGGTGGCGGCAACGGCGTCGACCTGGCGCACCGTCGCCCGCAACGGCAGCGCCCTCGCCTGTCGAATTCGCCACGCCGGCCAAGGCCGTACTGGGGCAGCCCGGCTCGAACGAACCGGCGCCGGCCTCGACCTCTCCCCTGCATGGCGAGCATGACCGTCACCCCGTCGACAAGAGCCTGAGCGCCACCCAGGACATGAATGCACTTGCCCGCCAGGGCAGAAAGGGATCTCGATGAGAGTCTGCGTTTTGAATTTCAGCGGCAACGTCGGCAAGTCCACCGTCTCCGCCCACCTGCTTCAGCCACGTCTTGGCGCACCTGTTTTCAGCGTCGAGAGCGTCAACATGGACGCCGAAAGTGATGGCATCGAGGTGTCTCGCGTGCGCGGCCAACATTTCGCGGAGCTGCAGCAGCGCCTCATGAAGCTCGATGCGGCCATCGTCGACGTGGGCTCGTCCAACATCGAGGCGTTCCTGAAGCTCATGCAGCAGTACGCCGACAGCCAGGAAGACTTCGATTGGTTCGTGGTGCCGGTGGTCAAGGATGCCAAGCAGCAGGGAGACACGATCAACACCATCCGCGCCCTGCGCGCGATCGGCGTACCGCCGTCCAAGATCCGCGTGGTGATCAACAAGGTCGAAACGGATGACGACTTGCGCCATGACTTCGCGGCCGTGTATGCCTTCTGCGAAAACGGCGAAGCCACGCTGCCCGACGGCGCCGTGATCTACGCCAACGACATCTTCCCGGGCCTGAAGGCGCTGCAGATGACGATCGGCGACTTGAATGGCGACACCACCGACTATCGCCAGAAGCTGCGCGAGGCACGCAACGAGGACGAACAGGACGTCGCGATCAACATGATCGCCATGAAGCGCCTGGCGAAGACCTGCAACAAGAACCTTGACGCGGCCTACGGCGCGTTGTTCTTGCAATGAGCGAGCCCCGGAAGCTGCGCGAGGCCATGATGGCGCAGGTTGCCGGTGAGCTCGACGAGATCCTCAAACGCGTCGAGCTCGCCGCGCCGATGCTCGCGAGCGCGAACGAATGCCTCGCCACCAATGCAGCCGCTCTCAAGACCGCCTTGGAGCAGTATCGATCGACCGTCGCCGGGCTGTCGGGCGAGGCGATGAGAAGCATTGCCGAGTTCGCCGTGCGCCGCACCAATGAAGCGGCAGTGCACAGCACCGAACAACAGCAGGCACTGATCCAGGCCTGCGCACGTCAGGCATTCGAGACCGAGTTGGTTCCTCACCTGCGAGCCCTCAAGGAAATCGCCGCGGGCTCGCCCCAAGAACCGGCACGGCCTTTCTGGTCGACCTGGGTCGAGCATGCCGCGACGGCGACCGCCACCGCACTGGTCACGGCCGCCGGCGTTTTGTACCTGGTGCGCTGACAGCCTCGGCGCCCGTTTGGAGAGTACTCATGACTTCGAAGAATGCGACAACCCCCGCAGAACGCCAAGCTGCGCTGGATGAATCGAAGGCCATCCTCGCACTGGAGAACATGGTCGAACCGGCAGGCCACGCGCAGCTGCGCAAGGACATCGTCGACGGCATGCTCTCGATTCCCGATGCCGTCCAGAAGATCCTCGAGGAAGCAAAGGCGCGGCGCGACGCCTCCTCGGCCCCGTGAATCCGTATGTCGACCTGGCGACAGGCACGCATCACAACAAGCTCGGCATCACTGATCGCGCGCAGCTGCGCGAGGTCGAATACCGCGTCACCGATGTGCGCATCGCTGAGCTGAGGCTGCAACCCATCGAGGGCAACTTCGACCTGGATCATCTGCGCAAAATTCACAGGCACATCTTCGGGGACCTCTACGAGTGGGCCGGCAAAGAGCGCACCCGGAACTTCAGCAAACCCGATCCACTGGAACCCTGGTGGAAATCGGTCTTTGCGCGCCATGAGCACATCCCTCTGATCGCCGGCGTCGTCGCCGACGACCTGCGCGAGTGGAAGAACCTCAAGGGTCTCGGGTCCGATGACTTCGCGACCAAGCTGGCCGCGATCTACATCAAGGTGAACCACATGCACCCATTCCCCGAAGGGAACGGTCGTTCCACGCAAACCTACATGTCGCAGCTCGCCCGCGAGGCCGGCTACTCGCTCGCGTTCGACAAGCTGGATCCGAAGCTGTGGAATGCCGCGGCAGCACGCAGCATGCCGCAGGTCAGCGTGTCAGACCCAGCGGTCAAGCGGCCGCAAAACCCGGCGTACATCCGGGAGGTGTTTCGGCAGATCGTGTCCCCCATGCGCCAACGGGACACCGGACGTGAGCTCGGCGATCGCTGAGCTCCAGGCGCCCCTCAACCAGAGCCATCCCATGCAATCGTTTCGCTTCGAAAAGACCGTTCTCACCTCCGACGATCCGCGCCTGGCGGCTGAGCTGGCCGCCGCCTATGCTGATAAGCAGCGCCCGATCTGCATCTGCACTCCTGATGGCGTCGCGATGTACGTTGCCCACATCGGTGATCGCCACATCGTCAAGCGCATGCCGAACTCCGGCAGTCACCATCACCCCGATTGCGAATCGTTCGAGCCACCGGCAGAGCTGTCCGGCCTCGGCGAAGTCGCTGGCGCCGCCATCCAGGAGGACATCGAGTCAGGCCTGACCACGCTCAAGCTCGACTTCAGTCTTTCAAAGGCAGGGCGCAGAGCGGCGCCGGTGACCACGGGTGCCGAGACGGAGAGCGTGCGCACCGACGGCAGCAAACTCACGTTGCGCGGTACCTTGCATTACCTGTGGGAGCAAGCCGGCCTCAACCGCTGGACGCCGGCCATGGCCGGTAAGCGGTCCTGGTACGTGGTGCAGAAGCACTTGATGCAGGCAGCGAGCAACAAGGCCACCAAAGGCGATGCGCTGGATTCCATCCTCTTCATCCCGGAACCGTTCTCAGTCGAGCGCAAAGACGAAATACTGCAACGCAGGCTCGCCAAGCTTTCGCGAGTCTCGGCGCCGACGCAAGGGACTCACAAGCTCATGATGCTCGTCGGCGAGGTCAAGCACATCGAGCCCTCCCGCTATGGCCACAAGCTGGTCGTCAAGCACTTGCCGGACATGCCGTTCATGGTCGCCGAAGACTTGCACAAACGCCTGGGCAAACGCTTCGCCAACGACCTGGCGCTGTGGGATGCCGACGAATCGACCCATCTGGTGGTCGTCGGCACCTTCAGCTTCAACGCGGCGGGCATCGCGTCGATCGAAGAAATGGCCTTGATCGTGACGACTTCCAACTGGATTCCGGTGGAACACGTGCACGACGTGCAATTGCTCGACGCGTTGACGCAATCTGGCCGGCGTTTCACCAAGGGCCTGCGCTACAACCTGGCCTCGACACGCCCCCTGGCATCGGCTGTCCTGTCCGACACAACGCCTCGAACTGTCGCGCTCTATTTGGTGCCACCAAACGCCAGTGACGAATACCAGCGCGCCCTTGCCGACCTGGTCAAGGAGAGCGAGCTTGCATCGTGGGTTTGGCGTTCGGGTGAGGCCGCGATGCCAGAGCTGCCACCTCTTCACGACTACGAGCCGGCCACGTCTGAACTGATCGAGTCAGCGACGCAATGACGAACCAGCAATTCGACGCACTGACCAAGTTTGATGCGACGGAAACCAATCACTTTTGAAGGAACCAAACGAAATGACCGACACAAACAACGATGACCTTGAGCAAGCAGAGGATCTCGACTACGAGTACCACGCTCTCGCCGAGACAAAAGACGAAGTTGGCCACCCAGGCGTGAGCGTCCGCCATATGCTCATCATCGAGGCGGTGCGCGGTCTTTGTTCTGGCCCTTTGGGGACCCTGTTTGCCAACCATCCGGGACAGCTCGGTGCGTTTGCCGCGAAGATCGCCGACGGCGTGGAGTCCGTACGCTTCGACGCCAATCTGCTGCCGCGACAGGGCCAGCCTGAAAAGGCCGCATGAAGCCCAGTTCGGGCGTACAACCCCTTAGTGCACCGCCCAGACGCGGGACTCGATAAAACCGTGCACCGTCTGTGCGCAGGCATGTAGGCAAGCAGTTCCTTGCGTGCCTGCTCTGGCGACACCCGGCCGGCGAGGACGGCTGCGTCGATGGCCTTGTCCTTGTCCCCCCAGTGCGAAGACGGCCTCGGTCTGCCCGATCGGCGCGCGGCGTAGGCCGCGCGCTGCTCAGGCGTAAGCGTTCCGGGAACCCATCTTTCGTCAAGTTGTTGAAGCTGCGAACCTCGTGTCTCGGCAATCAACGAACGAGACGAGGTGAGAATGGATCGACAGCAGATGGAGCGCTGCCTGGAACAGGTGGCGGCATATCGGGCATCGGGTCAGAGGGCGAAGGTAAGGTATGGGCCGAGGCGAACGGTGTACCGCTGCGCGTGTTGGCGAGCAGGTGTGCGCATGCGAGACGTTGGCAGGCGCGGCTTGACGGCGTCGGCGCGCAGCCGTCGGCGGCATCGCGGCCGAGTGGTTTCGTGGCGGCCCGCGTGGCGCCCAATGCCACGGCGAGTTCGGTACGCGTTGAGCTGAACGCGGGCGGTGCCCGGCTCGAGCTGCATTGACCACTGGCGCTTGCCGCGCTGCTGCGGGAGTTCAGCCGATGATTCGAATCGAGTTCATCTGGCTGGCGCTGGGCGCCAGCAATCTGCGCGGGGACATCGACCGGCTGCTAGCCCAGGTGGTGCGCGGCTTCGCGTTGGGCGCGCAAGTGTCGAAGAACTGTGAGCGGCGACTCGAATCTGCTGCATTTTGGTCCGGTGTGAACGTGCGTTTTCTTCGCCCTTCGTTTTCTTCCGATCAGCGTCTTTGACGCGTCTTCTTCGGGGTTGATGTCCGTCTTCTTCAGACTGCGTCGGAGGGTGCGCGCGCGGCCGATGGGGCTGCTCTGCTCGACCCAGTCGAGGAGCGGCGATGGCACAACCCGGTGGCGATCGCAACCGTTGTGCTGGCATTGATGTGGGCGGCGGCTTGTTGCCGTTCGGTGCTCATGGTGTCACTTCCTCACTTGCCAGCCGACAGAGCCAACGACTTGTCGATCGTGGCTTTGGTGATCTGGTAAATCTTTTCATCGCTCGCGTGGGAGTACTGCTCGCGGGCGGCAGCTTCGACCTTGTTCCAAGCGAGCACGAAACTTCGTCGAGTCCGGCCGCACAAGATACGCCTTGAACGTGTCCATCGAGTAGGCCGCAGGCCCCAAGCCACGGTTGAAGATTGTGAGTGCTACTGCTTGAGTGACACCTGTCGCTTCGATCAGCTGGCGCAAACGCTCGTTGTTGGTCAGTGAAGTTTCTAAAGGGTTCATGTGCCCATGATATGCGGTGCGCACCCCCGATTCGAACGATCGAGAACGCGCTGGCACCGCATTGCCCACGGCAGTTCACGCTGCCCGGCATCGGCTACGGCGCGCGCGGCGGCTTCCCGTCCGGCAAGCTGGCCGAACTCGGCTACGCAACCTGGCAGTGGTTCAAGCTCGACAACGCAAAGGCCAACCTCGCCGCCGACGTCCAGTACGCACTGGCCGACTTCATCGGC
>JAJKJU010000151.1 GCA_021153565.1 Rhizobacter sp. | reverse complement strand
CCTGCTCGTCGTTGCAAATGCTCGCCATAGCCCGGGCTATGGCTGCGCTTTGCGCCTAGATCAGGTGCCTTTTGACGCGCTGCTCGGGCACGCTCGAAAAAACTCTCAGCCTCTGAGGCGGGCACGAGGCGGCGCATAAGTAATCTCGCTTTGATTCGTTGGAGATCCAGTGTGTCGCCGGTAAGGTGTCGACACGATGTCCCCGCGCTTCATAGGCACTTCCGCTATGCCAGGCAGTCACTCGATCGAATGGCCGACATGGCTGCTGATCGCGGTTGTCTATGCCACCTGGCTGCTCGTGGTTTGGTCCTTCAGGGTGCTGGGGCCGCTGAGCGCCGTGCCGCTGGCCATCGTTGCGTGCTGGTTCATGAGCCTCCAGCACGAACTCCTGCATGGGCATCCGACCCGCAGCCCTGTGGCCAATCGCTTGCTGGCTCTGGCGCCGCTGGCCGTCTGGTACCCCTACGACCTCTACCGCGAGGCTCACTTTGCGCACCACCGGGACGAATCGCTGACCCAACCCGGGCTCGACCCGGAAAGCAACTACATTGCCGCCGCAGACTACGAGAGGCTATCACTCTGGCTTCGGCCGATGTGGATCGCGCAACGTACCGTCATCGGCCGTTTGTTGCTGGGCCCGGCCATGGTCATCGTGCCAACCTGGCTGGATATCGTGCGTAAGCCCTGGCGCGGTGACTTCACCCAGACGCGTATGTGGGCGCAGCATCCGTTGCTGCTCGCAGTGCTGCTGTGGGCGCTGGAACGCCATGCCGGCATCGGCCCGCTGCAATACATGCTTGCGGTCGGCTATCCAGCGTTGGGACTGGCGATGCTTCGGTCTTTCTACGAGCATCGGCCGGCGAGCCAGCCTGCACACCGCGTCGTCGTCAATGAAGCTGGCTGGTTCTGGCGCCTGCTGTACCTCAATAACAACTACCACGTGGTGCATCACGAGATGCCGCAGCTGCCCTGGTATCGCATCCCCACGCTCTACCTGGCCGATCGGCCGGGTGTGCTCCAGCGCAACGGCGGGTTTCTTATACACGGCTACGCTTCGCCGCTGCGACGCCATGCATTCAGCCCCGTCGATTCGCCGGTCCATCCGCCAACCTATCCTTGAGCACTTCGATGCGACTCGCTTCTTTGCCGATGTACGACGCCGATCCCGCTGCGGTGCAGGTGTGGTGGAGCGGCATCGCAGCGGCCATGCAGGCTGAGGGCATTGCACGCGTGCCGCCTGCTGCACTGTGGCCCGCCGACCTTGACGCCCATTGGCGCGATCCGCATCTGTTGATGAGCCAGACCTGCGTCTATCCGCTGGTCAAGCGTCTCGTGAGCGTCGTAGAGGTGCTGGGCGCCTTTCAATACACGGCGCCTGGCTGCGAGGGCATCTTCTACCGCAGCGAATTGCTTGTACGCAAGGACGATCGAAGCCGGGATATCGAGGACTTTCGCGGCCGCGTCGCTGCCATCAACGACACACAATCACACTCCGGATGCCATGCGCTGCGGGCGCTGGTAGCGCCGTTGGCGCAGGACGGGCGCTTCTTTGGGTGCGAGGTTGAATCGGGCTCGCATCGCGGCTCGCTGGCGTTGCTGCGCGACGAAAGGGCCGATGTCGCGGCCATCGACTGCATCAGCCTCGCCGCCATCCGGCGTCAATGGCCGGATCTTCTCGACGGGCTTCAAGTGATCGGCAGCACCGCATCGGCACCCGGGCTTCCGCTGGTGACGTCGTGTCACACCCCACCGGAGGAGCTCGCCGCCCTGCGCCGCGCGCTCACGGCGGCGAGCACGGACCCGAGTCTCGCCGACGTGCGTGAAGCGCTCTTCATCAAGGGATTCGAACCGGTGCCGGTCACTGCATGGATCTCCGTGGCGGCGATTTCGGATAGGAACAAAGGACAGACGCGCTGAGAGGCTGTGAGCGGCGACTTTTCAGGTGACCTGATCCCTGCCGACCATCGCCTTCCGATCGGTTGCCGAAAACCGGCATGGTTTAACCAAGGGTTACTCGTCCGGGGGCCGAGGGTGGCCTGGGGGAATGTTCCGTGCGTGAAACACTGCACTAGAGTTGGTGAAATGAAGTCACCTTCGCAATTCCGCGCGCAAGATCGGCCCGTGTGTAGGGCTTGCGCAGCAGTTCCCAACTCGGTGGCGAATCGCGGTCGGCATCGAGCAGATAGGACGAGTAGCCCGACATCAGCAGGATCGCCATGCGCGGGAATCTGGCTTGTGCCTCGGTCGCCAGTTGCGTGCCGCCCATGCCCTGGCCGAGAGCGATGTCGGTGAGGAGCAGGTCGAAATCGGCGGCCTGCCCCAGCTCAAGCAGTGCCTGCTCGCCGCTTGCGGCCGTGGTGACCTCGCATCCAAGCGCCACCAGAAAGGTCCGTACAACGCTGCGAACCTCGGTGTCGTCTTCCACGAGGAGCACCTTCAGGCCCGGGCGCACGACTTCTCCCGTGGCTTCTTCGTCGTCGATGGGCTCGTCCACATTCCGAGGACATGGAATGTAGAGCGTGATGGTGGTGCCCGCACCCGGCGCACTGTCGACGGCGATGGCGCCCTTGGACTGTTTCACAAAGCCATAGACGGTGCTCAAGCCGAGCCCCGTGCCGCGACCCGCTTCCTTGCTGGTGAAGAACGGTTCAAAAGCGCGCTCTTTGACTTCGTCGGACATGCCGATGCCGGTGTCTGTGATTGCAATGGCGACGAAGGATTCATCGCGCGCATCGGTATCGTCGATTTCGCCGCGCACTTCGTCCGGAAGAAAGTCGCAGGCGAGGCCGCGAAAGCTCAGCGTGCCACCTTCTGGCATGGCGTCGCGCGCGTTGATGGCAATGTTGAGCAGAGCCGATTCAAGCTGGACCGGGTCAGCGAGTACGGGCGGGCACGATGGCGGCGCGTCAACCTCGATGTGGATGCGCTGGTCCAGCGTGCGCCTGAGCATGTCCGACAAGGAATGCAGCAGAGCACTCACGTCTACCTGGGCCGGTTGCAGCATCTGACGCCTCGAAAATGCCAGTAGCTTGCTCGTGAGCTCCGCTGCGCGGCGCGTGGCGCGCGTGGCGGCACCCACCAATTGCTGGCCGTGAACGTCATGCGCGAGAGCGGGCGACTCTTCGAGCACCTGCAGGTTGCCCTGGATGACCGTCAGGAGGTTGTTGAAGTCGTGCGCGATGCCACCGGTCAATTGCCCAACACTTTCAAGCCGCTGCGCATGATTGAGCGCCTCTTCTGCCTGCGCGCGCTGCAAGCTGCTGGCGAGCAGATTCGCGAGCGATTCGACGAAGCGCACCTCGTCGTCGCCGAAGCGCTGCAGGCCCTTCGACCGGACGGTCATCACGCCGATGGTCCGGCCGCAATCGGACAGGGGCACTGCCAGCGCGCTGAGGAGGCCGGCTTTGACATAGGCCTCGGGAACGGTGAAGCGCTGCTCATGGCTGAAGTCCGTCACGATGAGCGGACAGTTCTGTGCCACGACGAATCCCGCCGAAGTGTCGGGACGGTTGGCCACCCGTGCACCGACTCCTTCGCCGGAAAGCAGGCCAACACCGCTCGCAACCCGGAACTCTTGCCGATCGCTATCGAGGAGCAACACCATCGCCAACTCGACCTGCAATGCCGTCGCCGCAATTGCCGGCGCACTTTCAAGCACGACCTGCTGGTCGCGCGCATCGACCGCGAGGCGGCCCAGTTGCGCAAGGTGTTCGCCGTAGCGGGCGCGCTGCAGGGCCTGCCTGACGCGTGGATAGGCACCGATGTCGCGAATGGCTGCCACGACGAAGGGCAGGCCGTGGCTTTGAAGCGGGCTGAGCGCGATTTCGACCATCACCTCGCTGCCGTCCTTGCGCTTGGCCACGAGCTCCATCTGCGTGCCCATGGGGCGAGGGCGGGGCGCGCGGCCATACGCTTCGCGGAAAGACGCGTGGCGAGGTCGAATGCTGTCGGGCACCAGGGCGTCCACGTTCAGCCCGCTCAACTCCTCAACCGTGTAGCCGAGAAGACTGGCGGCCATGGGGTTCGCCAGCGTGATGGCGCCGGCCTGGTCCACCAGCAACAACGCATCGGGATAGGCGACAAACAGCAAACGGAAGACGGTGTGCTCGTCGATGCCGAAGGGCAGTGCAGGAATTTCCCCAAGTAGCGAAGGGACGCTCATGGACATGGCCGGGAATAATTTCCCGTTTTGGGGGGCGCAGGGAGGGATGCGATGCAAGGCGCTACTAGCGCCGTGTGGCGAGCCACACAAGCGAGGAGCAACGCCGCAGCGCGCCCGCCCTGCGCCCCCCAAAACGGGAAATTATTCCGGGCCTTGTCCATGGCTTCAAGCGGCAGTCACCGGTGGCACCAGGACGTAGCCGGCACCGCGTACCGACTTGATGATCTGCGGATCTTCTGCATCGGCTTCCAGCTTCTTGCGCAAGCGTCCCACCTGCACGTCGATGGTTCGGTCGAAGGGGGCGGCTTCGCGGCCACGGGTCTGCTCGAGCAAGAAATCGCGCGACAGCACATGGCCGGGATGCTGCGCGAAGGTGCACAGCAGATCGAATTCACCGGTGGTCAACGGGACGTCCTCATCTTTTGGGCTTGTCAGGCGCCGTGCCGCTTTGTCCAGCACCCAGCCGGCGAACTGAAGGCGGGTTCGGTCCGTCGGAGTTGCAGCGGTCGCAGTGGCATTGGTCGGCGCTGCAGAAGGTGCCAGGCGACGCAGTACTGCCCTGACGCGCGCCAGCAGCTCGCGCAAATCGAAGGGCTTGGTCACGTAGTCGTCGGCACCGACCTCCAGGCCGACGATCTTGTCGATCGCATCGCCCCGGCCAGTGACGATCACCAGCCCACAGTGCCAGTGTTCGCGCAATTGCCGGGCAATGGCGAACCCGTCCTCGCCCGGCAGACCAAGGTCCAGCAGGACCAGGTCGGGCGGGTCGGCCGCCATCAGGTCCATCAAGGCCTGTCCGGAATGCAGTTGACTGACGCGAAAACCGTGGCCGTGCAGATAACTGGCCAGCAATTGGGTGATGTCGGCTTCATCGTCGAGGACGGTAATGTGCTGCAATGTGCTCACGTTCGCTCGCCTGTACTTTGGCGGCGAGGTTAGCAGCTTCTCGTGCCCGCGCGTCGCACGGCAGCGCACAAGGGTGCGATTCAAACTGATGTGTACGCTTCACGTTGCGGACACCGATTTCCGTTCAGGCTGACCCTCGATACCTCAGGGCAGGGTACGCCTGCGGCGTATCGAAACCCCATCCCGACGCTCCACAAGCCCTTCGATCGCGAAGCGACCCAGTCCTGAGGTATCGAAGGATCAGGGCGAACGGGTGTTGATGACTTCACATCAGTTT
>JAJKJU010000150.1 GCA_021153565.1 Rhizobacter sp. | reverse complement strand
TGCTCGCCATAGCCCGGGCTATGGCTGTGCTTTGCGCCTAGATCAGGTGCCTTTTGACGCGCTGCTCGGACACGCTCGAAAAACTCTCAGCCTCTGAGGTCCTCTCGGGGTCCGATTCGTAGCGAGGGGAAAGCGCGGGCGCGTGCATCCTGAGCCCACTCTCAGCCTCTCAGCAGGATGCACGGACCTTCGCTTCGCCCACCACACAGTTTCCAGACACGTGCCAATGAACCACAAAGAAGCAGTTTCCCCCGAAGCCGCCAAGCGGCCCGCGGCGATGCGCTTCATCATGATTACCGTGCTGATCGACATGGTGTCGATCGGCCTGATCATTCCCGTGCTGTCGGCGCTCGTCGGCAGCTTCACCGGATCGCAGGCGGATCAGGCTTTCTGGTATGGCGCGGTCACCTTCGCGTTCGGTATTGCCAATTTCTTCGGCTCGCCGATCCTGGGGGCCTTGTCGGATCGATTCGGTCGTCGTCCGGTCTTGCTGCTCGGCTTTTGCGGCCTGGCGCTCAACTTCTTCGCGACGGGGCTCAGCACGGCGCTGTGGATGCTGATCGCGGTGCGGCTGGTTGGCGGCGCAGTGCAGTCGAATGCCGCCGTCGCCAATGCCTACGTCGCCGACATCACACCGCCCGAGGATCGGGCGCGCCGCTTCGGCCTTCTGGGCGCGATGTTCGGCTTGGGCTTCATCCTCGGTCCCGTGCTGGTCGGATTGCTCGGGCACGTCCATCTGCAACTGCCATTCTTCTTCGCGGGCGGACTTGCGATGCTCAACCTGCTGTACGGCTTTTTTGTGCTGCCGGAATCGCTGCCGCCCGAACGTCGTCGTCCTTTCGATTGGAAACGGGCCAACCCCCTCAGCGCGCTGCACGGCCTGACTCAGCTCAGGGGCGCTGGCAACCTGGTCGCGGTCATCGCCTGCACCGGCCTCGCACAATTCGTGCTCTACACGACCTGGGTGCTCTACACCACCTTCAAATTCGGTTGGGGCCCGATGGAAAACGGCTGGTCGCTGGCAGTTGTAGGTGTCATGTCGGTGTTGGTGCAAGGCGTGCTGCTCGGCCGCCTGCTCAAACGCTACAGCCCCCAGCGGCTCGCGGTGATGGGACTCATCTCGTCGACCATTGCCTATGCACTCTACGGTGCGGCGACGGACGGCTGGATGATGTACGCCTTCATCATCTTCAATCTTCTCGGCTTTACCGTGGCTGCTTCGATCCAGAGCATCGTTTCGAGCGCGGCCGACGCGAGCATGCAAGGCCAGACCATGGGAGCGGTGAGTTCCTTGAACAGCCTCATGGCCGTCGTCGCACCGGTGCTCGGTGCGCCGCTGCTCGGCGCGGTGTCCCATCTACCGCGTGGCGATTGGCGCATCGGCGCGCCTTTATATCTGTGCGCCGCCTTGCAACTTTGCGGGCTGGTGCTCGCCATATTCCACTTCCGCGGCATGCGCCGCAACCGTCTCGCCGCGCAAGCGGTGGGCCAATCCGCCTGAGCGTTTTCCATGCACGACAAAATCCTGATCCTCGACTTCGGCTCCCAGGTCACCCAGCTCATCGCACGCCGCGTGCGCGAGGCGCATGTCTACTGCGAAATCCACCCCAATGACGTGAGCAATGCGTTCATCCGCGAGTTCAATCCCAAGGGCATCATTCTTTCTGGCAGCCACGCGAGCACCTACGAAGAGCATGACCTTCGCGCACCGCAGGCAGTGTGGGACCTGGGTGTTCCAGTGCTGGGCATCTGCTACGGCATGTTCACCATGACCGTCCAACAGGGCGGCGAGGTCGAGGCCAGCACCCACCGCGAGTTTGGCTACGCCGAAGTGAGAGCGCACGGCCACACCGAACTGCTCAGAGGCATCGAGGACTTCAAGACACCTGAAGGCCACGGCATGCTCAAGGTGTGGATGAGCCACGGCGACAAGGTCACCAAGCTGCCGCCCGGCTTCAAGCTGATGGCTTCAACGCCATCTTGCCCGATCGCCGGCATGGCCGACGAATCGCGCGGCTACTACGGCGTGCAGTTCCATCCTGAGGTGACCCACACCGCGCAGGGGCGCGAACTGCTCAACCGCTTCGTCCTGGGCATCGCCAAAGCCAAGCCCGATTGGGTGATGGGCAACTACATCGACGAAGCCGTGGCGCGCATTCGCGAACAAGTGGGCGACGAGGAGGTCATTCTTGGTCTCTCCGGCGGTGTGGATTCAAGCGTTGTTGCGGCCTTGATCCATCGTGCCATCGGCGATCAACTGACTTGCGTGTTCGTCGATCATGGCCTGCTGCGCCTGAACGAAGGCGCCATGGTGATGGAGATGTTCGCCGGCCGCCTGCATGCGAAGGTGGTGCACGTCGATGCCAGCGCCCAGTTTCTCGGCCATCTCGCGGGCGTGACCGACCCGGAAGCCAAGCGCAAGATCATCGGCCGCGAGTTCGTCGAGGTCTTCCAGGCTGAAGCCAAGAAACTCAAGTCAGCCAAGTGGTTGGCGCAAGGCACGATCTATCCGGACGTGATCGAAAGCGGCAGCGCGAAAACAAAGAAGGCGACGACGATCAAGAGCCATCACAACGTGGGCGGCTTGCCCGAGACGTTGGGCCTGAAGCTGCTCGAGCCCGTGCGCGACCTGTTCAAAGACGAGGTGCGCGAGCTGGGCGTCGCGCTCGGCCTGCCGCATGACATGGTGTACCGGCACCCGTTCCCCGGCCCGGGCCTGGGTGTGCGCATCCTCGGCGAGGTGAAGAAGGAATACGCCGATCTGCTGCGTCGCGCCGATGCGATCTTCATCGAAGAACTGCGCAATACCAAAGACGAGATCAGCGGCAAGACTTGGTACGACCTGACGAGCCAGGCTTTTACCGTGTTCCTCCCAGTGAAGAGCGTGGGCGTGATGGGCGACGGCCGCACCTACGACTACGTGGTGGCGTTGCGTGCGGTGCAGACGAGCGACTTCATGACAGCCGACTGGGCAGAGCTGCCATACAGCCTCCTCAAGCGCGTGTCCGGGCGCATCATCAACGAAGTGCGTGGGATCAATCGGGTGACTTACGACGTGTCGAGCAAGCCGCCTGCGACGATCGAGTGGGAGTGAACCTGTATATGGCGTCGGCTGGCAACTGATGGCATGTGTTCGCGGCGTTGGCAGAGTTTGACATGTCTTCTATGAAACATAAGCTCTCGCAGTTTCCCAAGATCGCGGGACCGTCAGAGAATGAGGAGGGGTCATGATGGATGGTCTGCCACCCAAGCATTCAGGGGCTCGATCCTTTGTCTTCGCAGAAGGGGCGCAGTGGATTCGCGCAGACTTCCATATGCACACCCGCGCAGACCACGAGTTCAAGTTCACGGGCGCTGACAACTTCTACAACAGCAACTATGTGGATGCGTTGGAGAAAGCAGGCATCCAAGTTGGCGTCATTACCAATCACAACAAGTTCGACTTCGATGAGTTCAAAGCACTGCGCAGGACGGCCCAGAAAAAGGGGATCGCGCTGCTGCCAGGCGTCGAGTTGTCGGTCAATGACGGGGCCAACGGCATCCACACGCTTGTTGTGTTCTCGGACGAATGGATTGCTGAACACAACTACATCAACCCCTTCTTGACCAGCGCTTTCGAAGGCAAAGCACCTGCACAGTATGAGCAGGAGAATGGCCGAACCTCATGGTCACTTCTGGAAACAATCAAGAGGCTGGAAAGCTATCACCGGGATTTCTTCCTCGTCTTTGCCCATGTCGAAGCACCGAGTGGTTTGTGGGCAGAACTGGATGGCGGCCGACTCACTGAGTTGGGGCAGAGCGAATTTTTCCGGCGTAGAACCCTGGGCTTCCAAAAGGTTCGCACGCACGACGGTGCAGGCAAAGACAAACCTTGCCGCACCAAGACTCAAAGCTGGTTGCAGAGCTGGTATCCCGCCGAACTTGAGGGCAGTGACCCCAAGTGCATCGATGAAATCGGCCGGGGCAAGACCAGTTATCTGAAGTTGGGCGAGCTGTCCTTTGAGGCGGTCAAGTTTGCATTGAGCGATCCCGCTGCGCGAGTAGCCATGGAGCCGCCCAAGCATCTGGCGTCGCACATCCGCAGCATTCACTTCGACGGGGGCGTCCTCGACGGGCAGACGCTGCATTTCTCTTCCGAACTCAACACGCTGATCGGCATACGAGGCAGCGGCAAGTCATCCATCCTTGAGGCGGTGCGCTACGCCCTCGATATTCCACGCGGCGAGAAGGCGCAGGACATCAAGTACAAGGATGAGTTGATCCGCCACACCCTCGGTAGCGGCGGCAAGGTGACGGTGACGGCCTGCGATGTGTACGGGCAGGAATTCACCATCTCCCGCATCTTCCGCGAAGCGCCGAACGTCTACTTGGGCGGTAAGTTGCAGCCCGGTGTGTCGATCCGGGAAACCGTACTGCGCCGCCCAATCTACTTCGGACAGAAAGACCTCTCCAGCACCGGCGAAGGCTTCGAGACTGACCTGGTGGAAAAACTGGTTGGCGAGAAGCTCCGTGTGCTGCGTGACGAAATCGAGGCCCAACGTCAGCGCGTGCGCGACGCTGCTCAGCGCTGGCTCAAGCTAAGCAACACCGCCGAGCAAAAGCGCGACTTCGAGACCCAACTCAACGATGCCAAGTTCCGTCTGACCAAGTTCGCGGAGCACGGCGTCGCAGACAAGCTCCAAAAGCGCCTCGGCTTCCAGCAGGACGCTACTGCGCTGGCGCGCATGAAGGAGCGAGTGGGCAACTTCATCCGTGCCCTGGGGCAACTGATCGCCGAACACGAAGACGAGTTGCGCAACGCCACGAGCTACGTGTCCAAGCAAACCCCGGACTTCTTCGCGGCCTACTATGCCGAGTTCTCCATGCTCGTTGCCAAGGTAGATCAGCTCAAGCAGATCGAGCAAGACTCGCGCACCATTGCGGGCCACCTCAAGACCAAGCAGAGCGAGTTTGAAGGCGCAAGCAAGAGCCTTCAGGAAGAGTTCGCGCAAGTCGAACGGCAACTGGCCCAGGAACTCAAGCAAACCGGCATGACGGCCATCCAGCCGGACGACTTTCTGGCCCAGCAGCAGCGCAAGACCAAGGCGGAGCAAATGCTGGAGGCGCTGGCCAAGCAGGAATCACAGCAGACCAGCATCCGCGACGCGCTGTTCGCCGAGATCGACAAACTCAATGAACTCTGGCTGCGCGAATTCAACACAATCAAGGCGGAGCTGGACCGAGTAAACGCTGGCCATACCGCTCTGCAGATCGAAGCCGACTTCAAGGGCGACAAGGAAGCCGCCATCAGCTTCATGCAGCAGCTCTTCAAGGGAAGCAACATCCGCGAAACCACGCTGCGCGCAGTGATGGCGGACTATGCCGACTTTGGCGGCCTCCTGCGTGCCCTGCCGGGCGCTTTGGTCAAGGCTGGCAGCACCCCCGAGGCCTTCGAGAAGACCTTCATGCAGAACCTGACCGAGTTCGTCACCTGGAAGGTGCCCAACCGTTTCGTCATTCGCTATCGCGGCAAGGAACTGAAACACCACTCGCTCGGGCAGCGCGCTTCGGCACTGCTGCTGTACGTACTTAGTCAGCGCCAGAACGACGTGATCATCATCGATCAGCCGGAAGACGATCTGGACAACCAGACCATCTACGACGATGTGATCAAGCTGCTGCGTGAAATGAAGCCTCACGCCCAATTCATCTTCGCCACCCACAACGCCAATTTTCCGGTGCTGGGCGATGCGGAGCAAGTGCATGCCTGTAAGTACCAGGACGAGAAGGTCGCCACGCAAAGCGGCAGCATCGACGCTCGCCGGGTGCAAGAAGCCATCATCAACATCATGGAAGGAGGCCAGGAAGCCTTCAACCGTCGCAAAGAGGTTTACAACCTATGGAAACCACAGAGCTGATTGACCTGCTGAGCCGGGGAGAGGACAGCCGACAGCAGTTCAAGGCCGACATGACCAATGCCGATGCCTTGGCAGCCGAGATCGTCGCGTTCAGCAACACGTCAGGTGGTCGAATCTTCATCGGTGTGAACGACGACGGCTCAGTGCACGGCTTGTCCGGCGCCGATATGGCCCGCCTAAACCAACTCGTCGCCAACGCTGCCTCGCAAAACGTGCGTCCCGCTGTGAACCCACTCACAGAGAACGTGCCGCACCCCAATGGCGCGGTGATGGTGGTTGCCGTTCCAGAAGGCTTCAGCAAGCCTTACATGGACAAGAACGGCGCCATCTGGGTGAAGAGCGGCTCGGACAAGCGCCGCGCCACCTCGCGCGAGGAACTGCAGCGCCTGTTCCAACAGGCAGGCTTGGTGCACGCCGACGAAACACCCGTAGCGGGCTTGAGTGCGGGCGATGTAGACATGCCCTATTTCGAAGCCTTCTTCGAGCGGCAATTCAACGAGCCGCTCGCCCAGCACAGCCAGCCGCTGCCGCAGTTGCTGATCAACATGAACTTGATGAACAAGGGGCAGCTCAATGTGGCGGGTAGCCTGCTGTTCGCAAAGGCGCCTCACTACGCGATACCTGCCTTCATCGTCAAAGCTGTTGCCTTTGTCGGCACCCAGATCGAGGATGAGCGCTACATCGACAGCCGCGACATCACCGGCAAACTGGCCGATGTCTTCCAGCAGACGCTGGGTTTCATCGCTGCCAACACCCGCGCCACGCAAGGTGAGCAAGGGTTCAACTCCCAAGGTCAGGCCGAAGTTCCGCGTCTCGTCTGGGAAGAGTTGGTCGCCAACGCTCTAGTCCACCGTGACTACTTCATCAGCGCTCCGGTGCGCGTACTGGTTTTTGCGGATCGCGTTGAGATCATCAGCCCCGGCCACTTGCCCAACAACCTAACCGTTGAGAACATCAAGGCCGGAAACTCGAATATGCGCAACCCCATCCTGGCTTCTTTCGCAGCCAAGCTCCTTCCTTATCGCGGGCTCGGCAGCGGCCTTCTGCGCGCACTGCGGGCCTGGCCGCAGATCGAACTCATCGATGATCGTGCCGGCAATCTGTTCGAGGCCATCGTGGTGCTGCCCAGTGCGCTGGAGGCGGCGGGAAAATCTGCCCTACATGAGGGGCGCACCTGATGATTGTCTTTGGCATGGTATTTTTCATGGAATCTTCTATGGAGGCTGGCATGAAAAGCTTGTCATTGGTGTTTCCCCGCCCAATGCTAATTGGGTGGGAGTGAACGCGAGTCCGGACGACTTGCGTTGAAGGGGTTCCCGTCGTGCCGAAGCTCACCGATCGGTTGTTCTTCGCGATCTATCCGGACGCCGTTTGTGCGGCGCGCATCGCACGGTTGGCGCAGATTCTGCGGGTTGAGCATGGGTTGAACGGCAACCCATTCAAGACAGAGCGCTTCCACGTCACGCTGCATTTTCTCGGCGACTTCCCGGGCATGCCTCAGGACGTTGTCTCCATGTCGGCCAAGGCAGCAGCGGCTGTGACGATGGCGCCCTTCGACATCGCGTTCGATCGCGCATCGAGTTTTGGCGGCAGACGCGGTGGCCGGCCGTTTGTTCTGTGCGGGGGCAATGGCAGCGCGGCGGTGACGTTGTTGCACACCGAGCTGGCTGCGTTGTTGGCAAGAAGTGGTGTGGAGGCCCGGCCGGAACGGCAATACACACCGCATCTGACCTTACTTTATGACGACCGCAATGTAGCCCAGCAGACTGTCGAGACGATCCACTGGACGGTTCGCGAATTCGTTCTTGTGCATAGCCTGATTGGTCGGACCCAGCACACACCGCTCGGGCGGTGGCAGTTGCACGGCTGAGAGGCTGAGAGTATTTCGAACGTGTCCGAGCAGCACGTCAAAAGGCGCCTGATCTAGGCGCAAAGCACAGCCATAGCTTGGCTATGGCGAGCATTTGCAACGACGAGCAGGGGGCTTTTGGCGTGATGAGCGGGCATGATCGAAAAACTCTCAGCCTCTGACTTCTGGCCATGGTCCAAAATCACGAACTGCCTGGGAGTTCCTGCGAAGGACTTGTTTGCACCTGCGCGAGAATGCACTTCATGCGAGGCCAGCCCTTTGAAACATTGAGCGAGATTGAACGATGAGAGCCATCTTCGGTGTCGTGTCCCTTCTGATCGTCCTGGCCGTCGTCGGCATTGCAGCCAAGAAGCAATTGCAGGCTGTCAACAACGTCGGCGCGACGCTACCTGCTGCGCAGACGAGCACCGACACGGCGACCGTTGCTCCGGCTGCGAGCACCGTCCGTGCGAAATCGCAGCAGCTTCAGCAGCGCGTGGCGGATGATGTGAACAAGGCCCTGGAGCAAGGGGCCGCCGCACGCAGCGAAGCCGCCGAGAAGTGATGATCCGACAGTGACGACCAACCCTGCAGATGAGAACGCGATGCGCATTGCGCTCGACCAGGCGCAGAATGCGTGGCTGGTCGGCGAAGTGCCGGTGGGTGCGGTGATCATGCGCGCGGGGCAGGTGATCGCCACTGGCTACAACCGTCCAATCACCGAGCATGATCCAACCGCGCACGCCGAGATTGTGGCGCTGCGTCATGCGGCCACCTTGCTTGGCAATTACCGGTTGCCGGAGTGCGAGCTCTTCGTGACGCTCGAACCGTGCGCGATGTGCGCCATGGCCTTGATGCATGCACGCTTCAAGCGCGTGGTGTTTGGCGCTAGCGATCCGAAGACGGGCGCGGCGGGGTCAGTGGTCGATCTTTTCGGCGAGCCTCGCCTCAACCACCACACCCAAGTCCTCGGCGGCGTGCTGTCGCACGAATGCGGCCAGGTGCTGCGCAACTTCTTCGCTGAGCGCCGAGAGATGTACAAGAACCGTCGTGGCGTTCGGGCTGACTCCGCTGCGGCTGCCCGGCCGGAGGGGGCCATCGACGAACCCATTCCTGCTGGCGAGGCGGTCGAAATCGACTTAGGACATGGCCCGGAATAATTTTCCGTTTTGGGCCATGTCCTTACCTGCACCCAAACCACCCTGAATCCGTCCATGAAATCGCTGACCTTGTTCACGCCTGCTGGCGTGCTTCCCAAAGCTGCGCC
>JAJKJU010000149.1 GCA_021153565.1 Rhizobacter sp. | reverse complement strand
TAGGCGCAAAGCACAGCCATAGCCCGGGCTATGGCGAGCATTTGCAACGACGAGCAGGAGTCTTTTGGCGTGATGAGCGGGCATGATCGAAATACTCTCAGGCTCTCAGACTCCGGGCGGAATCGGCCGGACGGCCGACGCCGGCACCCCTGCCGCCTGCTGCAATCGCTGGTACTTCTGCCACAGCGCCAGCTGGGTCTCGATGTGCGCCGGGTTGACCGGAATGCAGCTCACTGGGCACACCTGCACGCACTGCGGCTCGTCGAAATGGCCGACGCATTCCGTGCACTTGGCTGGGTTGATCTCGTAAAAGTCCACGCCCATCGAGATCGCCAGGTTGGGGCATTCAGGCTCGCACACATCGCAATTGATGCATTCGTCAGTGATCAACAAGGCCATGGCGCACGCTATTCGAAGAGGGGCTAGCTGGAACTGCTTTTGACGCGGCGCTTGAGCCGTTCGTTCACTGAGGGTGACACGAATTTTGAAACATCGCCGCTCAAGGTGGCAATTTCACGCACGAAGGTGCCGGAAACGAACTGGTACTGGTCGCTCGGAGTAAGGAACAGCGTTTCGACGTCAGGCATCAACTGGCGGTTCATCCCGGCCATCTGGAACTCGTATTCGAAGTCACTCACGGCGCGCAGGCCGCGCACCACCACCTTGCCGCCATGAGCCACCACAAAGTCGCGCAAAAGGCCGCGAAAGGCGATGACTTCGACGTTGGGGTACCTGCTGGACAGCTCCTGGGCGATCTCCAGGCGTTCGTCGATAGTGAACATCGTGCGCTTGTGGTGACCGGCCGCGACCGCGAGGATCAGTCGCTCGAACAGGCGGCTGGCCCGGCGCATCAGGTCTTCGTGGCCCAGGGTCATGGGATCGAACGTGCCCGGATACACGGCGGTGAGTTTGGTCACGGAGGTCAAGTTGCGTCCTGCGCAGTGTGGTTGCGGCCGCGAGTGTAGCCCGGTGTTTCAGGCGGCGCGGGAATCGGCCGTTCGCTGAAGCAGATGAAAGTGGACAGCACCGGCGCGGGCGTACCGGTGAATCGTCAAGCCAATGGGTGCAACTGCAGCATCGTCGAAGACACGATCAGCCTCAAGGTAGACGAATCCTCCAGACACCACCAACGGCGCCGCGGCAGAAAGGGCTGATTCGAAGAGATTTGCGCTGAAAGGCGGGTCGATGAAGACCAGCTCGTAGCTCGCAGGACTGCCGCGACGCATGAAGGCGAGGGAATCGGCCGATTCGATCTTCACGGCATTCGCGCCAAGGCGCTCCCGACACTCGTTCAAGCTGCGAACCAGTGACCGTTCGCGCTCGACAAGAACCACCACCGCCGCGCCACGCGACGCCGCCTCGAAACCTAGCGCTCCGCTACCGGCAAATGCATCCAGACAACGCCAGCCGTCCAGGTCCTGCCCGAGCCAATTGAACAGTGTCTCGCGTACCCTGTCAGGCGTCGGCCGCAAGCCCGGCAGATCCGCCACCGGCAGCTTGCTGCGCTTCCACTGCCCGCCGATGATGCGGACTTCCCGCGGCGGTCCGCGGCGCGGCGCGGCCGTCATTGACGCACGGGGATGCCGCGACTGGCCATCAGCGCCTTCGCCTCGCCCACCGTGTGCTGCCCGTAATGAAAGATGCTGGCCGCGAGCACTGCGTCGGCGCCGCCCTTCTGGATGCCGTCTGCCAGGTGGTCGAGGCTACCGACGCCGCCCGAGGCGATTACCGGCACGCTTACCGCGTCGCTCACGGCGCGGGTCAGTTCAAGATCGAATCCGATCTTGGTGCCGTCACGGTCCATGCTCGTGAGCAGAATCTCACCCGCCCCGTGCTCGGCCATTTGCTTCGCCCACGCCACGGCATCGAGGCCGGTGTTCTTGCGTCCGCCATGGGTGTAGACGTCCCACCCGTCACCACGTGCCACCTTGTCGTCGCCTTGCCGGCGTTTGGCGTCGATTGCGACGACGATGGCCTGCGCACCGTACTTTGCCGATGCATCGCGAATCACCTGTGGATTCGCCACCGCCGCCGAGTTGAAGCTCACCTTGTCCGCTCCAGCATTGAGCAGCCGGCGAACGTCGGCCACCTCGCGCACACCGCCGCCCACGGTCAGCGGAATGAAGACCTGCGAGGCCACCGCCTCGATGATGTACAGGATCAGATCGCGCCCGTCGCTTGTCGCGGTGATATCCAGGAAGGTCAGTTCGTCCGCCCCCTGGTCGTTATAGCGGGCCGCAATCTCGACCGGGTCGCCTGCGTCACGCAGTTCCACGAAGTTGACGCCCTTCACAACACGGCCGCCGGTCACGTCGAGGCAGGGAATGATGCGTTTGGCGAGCATGGGATTGAAGTGGGGGGTAGCAAATCAAGATGCCGTCACAGAGTCCGTTTGGGCTGAGAGGCTGAGGTGTCGAAGCCTCACCCGCGGTGGGGCTTCGACACCTCAGCCAGAACTGGACCGTGCTCCGCGTAAATGCTGATACCGCTCGGTCGGGAGTGTAGTGAGGTGGACGACCAGCGTTGAGCATCGCCGCCACCACTGACGCACACAACGCGGTTCAAGCGCCATTGAGCTCGTCGGCGCGCCGCTGTGCCGATGCGAAGTCGAGATCGCCGCTATAGATGGCGCGACCGCAAATAACGCCTTCGATGCCTTCGCCTGCGACAGAGCAGAGCTTTTCGATGTCGGCGATGCTGCCCAAACCACCCGACGCGATAACCGGGATCGACAGGGACTGCGCGAGCTTGACTGTCGCATCGATGTTGATGCCGCTCAGCATCCCGTCGCGTCCGATGTCGGTGTAGATCACGCCTTCGACGCCGTAATCCTCGAATTTCTTGGCGAGGTCGACGACTTCGTGGCCGGTGAGCTTGCTCCAACCATCGGTGGCGACCTTGCCGTCCTTCGCGTCCAGGCCCACGATGATGTGACCGCCGAAAGCGCTGCAGGCGTCCTTCAGAAAGCCAGGACTCTTCACCGCTGCCGTGCCGATGATGATGAAGCTCAGGCCATCGTCCAGGTAGCGCTCGATGGTGTCGAGGTCGCGAATGCCGCCGCCCAGCTGGACTGGAATCTCATCGCCGACCTCGGCAAGGATCCCTTTGATCGCCGCCTCGTTGACGGGCCTGCCCGCGAACGCGCCGTTCAAGTCCACGAGATGCAGGCGTCTCGCACCGGCATTAACCCATCGTCGGGCGATGGCCGCCGGGTCGTCGCCGAAGTGGGTGGAGTCGTTCATGTCGCCCTGTTTGAGGCGGACGCACTTGCCGTCTTTCAAGTCAATGGCGGGAATGAGCAGCATGGCCGAGAGGCTCGAAGGTGGGGGATGTGAAGGGGCGCCCGAGAAGGCGGATGAGGAGTCTGGTCACGGAATCCAGGAAAGAAAATTTCGGTACAGGGCAAGCCCGTGGTCCGCGCTTTTCTCGGGGTGAAACTGGGTGGCGAAAATGTTATCCCGGGCGAGCGCGCAGGTAAAGCTCTCTCCATACTCGCTTTCGCCAACGCTGTGGTGCGGGTCAGACGGACACGCATAGAAGCTATGGACGAAATAAAAGTATGCGCCGTCGGGCACGCCGGCCCAGATCTTGTGTGGACGCGTCTGGATAACGCCGTTCCAGCCCATCTGGGGCACCTTGAAGCGGCTGCCGTCGGGCTGGAGGCGGCCTTCGAGCTGGAATCGCTTCACTTCGCCTGCGAACAGGCCAAGTCCGTCGGTCGGACCCTCCTCGCTGTGGGCAAGCAGCATCTGCATGCCAACGCACACTCCCATCAGCGGCTTGTTGACCGCAGCGTGGAGAACGGCTTCCTGAAGGCCGGAATTCCGCAACTCTCGCATGCAGTCGGGCATGGCGCCCTGCCCCGGCAGGACGATTCGTTCGGCGGCGTAGACCTCGTCCGGCCGGGAGGTGACGATCACGTCCACGCCGGAGTCTTTCGCGACGTGCATGACCGCCTGCGACACCGAACGGAGGTTGCCCATGCCGTAGTCGACGACGGCGACAATTCTGGACATGATTACAGGCTTCCCTTTGTCGAGGGAATGACGTCGACCGACCTGAGATCGATCTCCAGCGCCATCCGCAACGCTCGGGCAAATGCCTTGAAGATCGTTTCGCACTGGTGGTGTGCGTTGTGCCCGTGCAGGTTGTCGATGTGCAGCGTCACGCCCGCGTGATTCACGAAACCCTGGAAGAACTCGTAGACGAGCTGAGTGTCGAGCGCGCCGATCATGCCGCTCTTGAAATCCACCCGCATATGCAGACCCGGGCGACCGGAAAAATCGATCACCACCCGCGACAGCGCCTCGTCCAGTGGCACGTAGGCATGGCCGTAGCGACGCAGGCCCTTCTTGTCGCCGACCGCACGGGCCATGGCTTGGCCAAAGGTGATGCCGACGTCTTCCACCGTGTGGTGGCCGTCGATGTGCAGGTCGCCCTTCGCATCGATGTCGAGGTCGATCAGCCCGTGGCGCGCGATCTGGTCGAGCATGTGGTCGAAGAAGCCAATGCCGGTCGCGAGCTTTGCGGCGCCGGTGCCATCGATATTGATGGCGACGCGGATCTGCGTCTCCGCCGTATTGCGGGTCACGTCCGCTCTTCGTTCCGTGCTCATGCCAAGCTCGCCTTCAAAGCCTCGATCATCTTCACATTTTCATCCGGTGTACCGACGGTGATTCGCAGGCAATTTGCAAGTAGCGGATGCAGGAAGGCGACATTTTTCACAAGCACACCCCGTGCCTTCATGCCATCGAAAGCCTTCTTGGAGTCTGGCACGCGGGCGAGGATCATGTTGGCATCACTCGCAAACGGCGTCACCCCGGGGATGGCACGGAGAAGGCCTTGCAGCGCATCGCGTTCGGCGCGGATGGTCGCCGCCTGCCGCACGTACTCGTCCGCGTGCTCCAGCGCAAACAGTGCGGTTTCGCAATTCAAGACGCTGATGTTGAAAGGCGGACGCAACTTGTTGACTTCTGCAATCAGTTCGCGCCGTGCGATGAGATAGCCGATGCGCACGCCGGCGAGGCCGAACTTGCTCAAGGTGCGCATGAGCAACACGTGCTCGTGGCGCTTAAGGCGCTCCATCGAATCGCGCGCCGCAAAGGGCTGGTAGGCCTCGTCCATCACTACAAGGCCGGGAGCGGCTTCGATGATGGCGTCGATCGCCGCGTCGTTCCAGAGGTTGGCCGTTGGATTGTTGGGATATGCGAGGTAGACCAAGGCCGGCTTGTGCTCGCGCACCGCGGCGAGCATGGCGGGCAAGTCGAGTTCGAAATTCGCGTCGAGCGGCACGCCGATGAACGGCAGCCCCTGCAGTTTGGCCGACATCTGGTACATGACGAAGCCCGGCACCGGCGCAATCACAACGTTGCCAGGAACGTGGCAGGCCAGTGTCAGCAACGAGATCAGCTCATCCGACCCGTTTCCGAGCATGATGTCGCAGCCTTCCGGCATCTTTGCATGCTCCGCCAACTTGGCGCGCAGCACGTCACCGCGTTCTGCCGGGTAACGGTTCAGCGCCACCTGGGCCAGCCGCGCACCCAACTCAGCTCGCAGCTCTTGCGGAAGCTGAAAGGGATTCTCCATCGTGTCGAGCTTCACCATGCCCGCAGACGGCTGCACCGCATAGCCGTGCATGGACTGGATGTCCTGGCGAATCACCTGCTTCATCCGGTCTCGAAGCGCGGAGTTCATTGCGCAGCTCCTTTCAGTCTCATTTCCGCAGCCCGGGCGTGGGCCTGCAGTCCCTCGCCGTAGGCCAGCTCGGCCGCAATCGGCCCGAGCTTTTGCGCCCCGGCCTCGCTCACTTCGATCAAGCTCGACCGCTTCTGAAAGTCGTAGACGCCCAGAGGTGACGAGAAGCGGCAGGTGCCCGAGGTTGGCAGCACGTGGTTCGGCCCGGCGCAGTAGTCGCCCAGGCTTTCGCTGGTGAACGCGCCGAGGAAGATTGCGCCGGCATGTCGAAGCAAAGGTTCGTAGCGATGCGGATCGTGCGCGCTGACCTCCAGGTGCTCGGGCGCGATGCGATTGCTGATCTCGCAAGCCTCTTCCATGCTGCGCGTGTGGATCAGTGCGCCTCGGCCCTCCAGCGAGGCACGGATCACGTCGCGGCGCGGCATGTCGGGCAACAGGCGATCGATGGCCTCTTTCACGAGGGCAATGTAGTCTGCATCCGGGCAAAGCAGAATGCTTTGCGCCAGCTCGTCGTGCTCGGCCTGACTGAAGAGATCCATCGCGACCCAGTCGGGCGGCGTGCTGCCGTCGGCCAGCACGAGGATTTCGCTCGGGCCGGCGATCATGTCGATGCCAACCTTGCCAAAGACGCGACGCTTGGCGGCGGCAACATAAGCGTTACCGGGTCCGGTGATCTTGTCGACGGCGGGAATCGTCGCCGTGCCGTAGGCCAGCGCGCCGACGGCCTGCGCCCCGCCAGCGGTGAAGATGCGATCGACGCCGGCAATCGCCGCAGCGGCCAGCACGAGGGCGTTGCGTTCCCCGCGCGGCGTCGGCACGACCATGATGATCTCGCCCACGCCCGCCACCTTGGCCGGCACGGCGTTCATCAATACGCTGGACGGATATGCCGCCTTGCCACCCGGCACATAGATGCCTACGCGGTCCAGCGGCGTGACCTTTTGACCGAGCAGCGTGCCATCTTCGTCGCGATAGCTCCAGGATCGGCCGCAGGCTTCGAGCTGGCGCTCGTGGTAGCTGCGAATGCGTCGCGCGGCGGCCTCGAGCGCCTGGCGCTGCGCGGTGGAAATCGAATCGAGCGCAGCCTTCAAATCGGCATGCGACAGCTCGAGAGCCGAGACGTCCGGAACATCGACGCCGTCGAAACGTTTCGTGTATTCCAGCAGCGCCGCGTCGCCACGCGAGTGCACGTCGGCGAGGATGCCCGTCACGCGCTCCTCGATCGCATGATCCTGCTCCGCCCCCCAGTGCAGCACTTGCTGGAACTCAAGATTGAAGTTGGCAGCAGTGGTGGCAAGGATGCGGATCTTGGCATTCATGGTTCTATGGCGCTGGCGAATGAATCGATGATGCTGCGCAAGTGCTCGCGCTTGAGTTTCAACGCAGCCTGGTTGACGACGAGACGAGAGGAGATGTCCATGATCTTCTCGACCTCGACGAGGTAGTTGGCCTTCAAGGTGCTGCCGGTGGACACCAGATCGACGATTGCATCGGCCAAGCCCGTCAGCGGCGCGAGCTCCATGGAGCCGTAGAGCTTGATGAGGTCAACGTGCACGCCCTTATTGGCGAAATGTTCGCTGGCGATGGTCGTGAACTTCGTCGCGACGCGAATGCGCGAACCCTGCTTCACAGCGGCTTCGTAGTCAAAGTCGTCCCGCACAGCGACGCTCATGCGGCACTTGGCAATCTTGAGGTCCAGCGGCTGATACAGGCCGGCACTGCCGTGTTCGTACAGCGTGTCCTTGCCGGTGATGCCCAGGTCGGCGCCGCCGTATTGCACGTAGGTCGGCACGTCGGTGGGCCGCACCAGCACCAAGCGGACATCCGGGCGGCTGGTGCCGATGATCAGCTTGCGTGATTTTTCCGGATCTTCGGTCACCTCGATCCCGGCCGCCTTCAGCAGCGGCAAGGTCTCGTCGAATATGCGTCCTTTCGACAGTGCAAGAGTGATCATCGCGTCTCCTGCCGAACCGGCTCAAAGGAGGCGGTTTGCGCGCCTCCGGGGGGCGGCAGCGAAGTAATGTGAGCGTCAGGGCTCATTTTGTACGCTCGATGTCGGCGCCGATGCCGCGCAGCTTGGCTTCCATCTGGTCGTAGCCACGGTCGAGGTGATAGATGCGGTCGACGATCGTTTCGCCGTCGGCAACCAAGCCCGCGATGACGAGGCTCGCTGACGCGCGAAGGTCGGTGGCCATCACGGTCGCGCCCGACAGGCCGGGCACACCGCCGACCCACGCCGTATGTCCGTCGACCTCGATCCGAGCGCCCAGCCGCACCAGTTCATTCACGTGCATGAAGCGATTCTCGAAGATCGTCTCAGTGACTTTCGACGTGCCTTCCGCGATGCTGTTGAGCGCCATGAACTGCGCCTGCATGTCGGTGGGGAAAGCGGGGTATTCGCTGGTCTTGAAACTCACGGCCCGAGGACGTTTGTCGCTCTTCACACGAATCCAGTCATCGCCAGCTTCTATTGTGACGCCGGCCTCGCGCAGCTTTTCGATGACCACGGCCAGATGCGTCGCATTGGCTCGTCGAAGCACCACCTCGCCGCCCGTGGCCGCCACCGCACACAGGAAGGTGCCAGTCTCGATGCGATCCGGAATGATGCTGTGGGCCACGCTCGGCGCCAGACCATGAAGTCGCTCAACGCCCTGGATGCGGATGCGCGCCGTGCCATGCCCTTCAATCTTCGCGCCCATCTTGATGAGCATCTCGGCCAAGTCCGGAATCTCGGGCTCCTGTGCCGCGTTCTCCAGGATGGTTTCGCCTTCGGCCAGCGTCGCGGCCATGAGGAAGTTCTCCGTCCCAGTGACGGTGATCATGTCCGTCGTGATGTGGGCGCCCTTGAGCCGCTTGGCCTTGGCGATGATGTAACCGTGCTCGACACGGACATCGGCGCCCATCGCCTGCATGCCCTTGATGTGCTGGTCGACCGGTCGCGAGCCGATGGCACAACCGCCGGGCAGCGAGACGGTCGCCTGACCGAAACGAGCCAACAAGGGGCCAAGCACGAGAATGGACGCCCGCATGGTCTTGACCAGGTCGTAAGGCGCTTCGGGGTTGGTGACCTTGCCACCGTCGATGGTCACGGAGTCAGGCTGCGATTCACTGCGCTCGGCGGTGGCGCCCATGTTGCGCAGCAGCTTGAGCGTGGTGTTCACGTCCTGCAGGCGCGGAACGTTGGTCAGGGTGACCGGCTCGGGTGCCAGCAGGGCGGCGCAGAGTTCGGGCAGTGCCGCATTCTTGGCACCGGAAATAGTGACTTCACCAGAGAGTTGGCGGCCACCGCGAATGAGAAGTTTGTCCATGAGCGTCTCTTGCCCAAAGCTCATCGCGGCCACCAAACCTGCTGGCGCAGGCTCGCCAGCCGCAGTGAACACTGCGGCTGGGTTCAGAGGCTGAGAGTTTTTCGAGCGTGTCCGAGCAGCACGTCAAAAGGCACCTGATCTAGGCGCAAAGCACAGCCATAGCTCGGGCTATGGCGAGCATTTGCAACGACGAGCAGGAGTCTTTTGGCGTGATGAGCGGGCATGATCGAAATACTCTCAGCCTCTCAGTGGTGATGAGTGGCGGCGGGGGCGGATGCCCACTCGGCCGGTGTCAGCGTCTTCATCGACAGGGCGTGGATTTGCTCGCGCATTCTATCGCCCAGGGCGCGATAGACCTTTTGATGACGCGCCACGCGGCTCGCGCCTTCGAATTCCTTGGACACGATGGTCGCGAAGAAGTGGCGCCCGTCGCCTTCCACCTCGAGGTGCTCGCAGGGCAATCCTTGGGCGATGAATCGCTGGACTTCGGCGGGAGTGGGGTCAGCCATAGTGGGTGGGATTCTACGTGCCGGGGCCAGCTTCAGAAGCTGAGAGCATTTCGAGCGTGTCCGAGCAGCGCGTCAAAAGGCGCCTGATCTAGGCGCAAAGCGCAGCCATAGCTCGTGCTATGGCGAGCATTTGCAACGACGAGCAGGGGCCTTTTG
>JAJKJU010000148.1 GCA_021153565.1 Rhizobacter sp. | reverse complement strand
ATCTGCGCTTCGTCCTTCAAACACTGCATTCCAGCACCCCGTGACCGCCGAAAACCGCGTCCTCGCCAGCAAATAACAGCGCATTTACACCGGCGCTAACACCATGGTCCCAGGCTACGGGTCAGACAACCTGGCTCAAGGCGTCCTTCTTCCACCCCAGCATGGACAGATAGGGATTCTCTTGTGCGGACACGCGCACCTGCAGCGCCGGACTGAGCAGCCGATGGACGCTCGCTTTCTTCCTCGCGGCGACCTCCTCGGTCACCGGGAACCCCTTCGCCTTGATGGCCTCAACGCGGGCCGCAAAGCGCTCGTGCCGCTCCACGCTGGTCATCAAAATGCAGTGGTATTGCGCCCGATCCGAATGCATCAAGCGGCCCAGCCGCTGCAGGCTTTGGATGCGCGATCCAAAGAGGCCCGAATGGTCGATGGTCACCTCGCAGTGCGGCACGCTGATGCCGGCGTCCCCGATCCTCGAAAGCACCATGTTCTTCGACGCCCGCAGCACACGAAGCTTGTTCTTGGTCTGGCTGTGGATGAACGGAATGCCATATCTCAGTTCAAGTTCCCGTCCGTCGGCGATCGACTCGCACAGCACGACCACCGATTCGTGTTGCATCAGGAGATCCCCGACCACCTCGTGTTTGTGCTCGAGGTCCTCGACGAGGAGGACCTTGACGGGGATTCGCTTGACGACGCCGGACTCCATCTGGGCGGTCCAGTCGCCCCCGACCAAGGCTCCGGTCATCTTCGACACGAACGCACCGCGGCCGTCGCACCGCATGTCGGGCGTCGATGAGAGCCCGATGCGGTACTGGGTTCGCGCGAACGCGTGCCGGTGGGCCCGCGCCGCCGGCAGCCGGTGGACCTCGTCGAAACAGCCCACCACCCAAGGGCCATCAAGCTTGGCCCGGGTCTGGTAGCTGAAGATGTCGATCGTGCAGCGCGGGGCGTCGGCGCGATCGAACACCTTCACCACATGTTTGGCAGGCTTGTGCCAGCGTGTGACCTCCACGCGCGGTAAGAGAGCCGTGAGCTTCTCGATCCATTGATCGCGCAACAGCTGGGTGTCGACCATCAGCAGGTGTCTGCCCTCGATGCGCGTCATGGCCATCATGCCCAGCGTGCTCTTGCCGAAGCTCATGGCGTGGGCAGCCGTCATCGCGCCAGCGTCCACGAATGTCCGCAGGGCGTCCTCCTGATCAGGCCGAAGCTCAAGGTCAAGGATGTTGTCCAGCAGGACCTGCGGCGGCACCGGGTCCGACGTCACCAGCGACAGGCCGGCCTCCAGCAGCTTCTCGAAGGCCTTCACTGAGCGCGTCGCACTGCGGTCCCCACCGAACAGGCACGCCATCACGTCTCGGTCGTCGACCACCTCTCCGGCCGCGTTTCGCAGCTTTCCCTCCTTCCACTCCAGCCCCAGCTTGCGGGCCTGGATATCGATGACCTCGTCGTCGCCCGGATCCATGTCCGTGAACAAGCCGTCCTCCGAATACCTGGACACCTGGCAACCGCACCGAGGACACGACGGCAACGCGTAGAGTCGGCTCCAGAAGGCCGTGCCGCCCTCCTCGGCACACGAGCGATGGCGAAACGAATGCCGCTTCTCGGCCAGCTCAGCCTTGCCGTGCGTGACCTTCCTGCCGACCTGCGTCAGCCGAACCTGTGAATGCCAGGCATTCGACCGGCAAACCACTCGTTTCCAGGAGGGAGGATCGGGAAGGCCGTCCAACTCCAGCGCCACCCGAGTCGCCTTTGGTGCTGCCCGGTAGTCGTACACCTCGGGATGCGCCACCAAGAGCGAGCGCAATGAACGCTGCGAGACGTAGGTGATTGGTGCCGCCCCGTGGCGGCGGGAACGCTTGCGCGCTCGCAGCCAGCCGCGGTCGATGAACTCGTGCCACTGTCGGTGGTCGATCCGGGTCAGTTCTTCGATGTCGCGAACCGTCAGGTCCTCTCCGTCGTACCTGCCAATGCCGATCCGTTTGCGACGAAGGTTGACGGAATTGAAGCTGCGCCCCAGGGCGGCGGCAATCGCATCCGCCGACATGCGGTGCCAGTTCTCCGCGATGTACTTGTCTTCGTGCTTGGCCCACGACTTGCGCTGCTTGCTGGTCTCGTAGCCTCCGCGCTTCGCGGCTTGGACGATGTTGTGGCGCATGAGTCCGGGCTTCAGCTTCGACCAGGTGGCCAGCAACTCATCGATGCACGCTGTGGTGCCGTCGAACGCCACGGCGATCTGCTTGCACTGCTCCAGCGAGAGCATGGGCACCCTGCCCCGCTTCTTGTCTTTTGATCGCGCACCAGTGTCCTCTGACATGATCGGCCTCCTTTGGTTGCCGATTCATGCTCCCAGGAGTTGTCGCCAGATCAACCCCGTCGTCGCTTCCCTTGCGAACGGGACTTGGCCCTGGTGCCGTTGCCCAGATCTTCAATCCGGCTCAGTATGCAGAACGAGCCGCAAATCGCGCCGGGTTTCCCGAAGTGCCGAAAACGCTCCGACACTTCAGCAAGACTGTCCGCCGGGACGTTGTCGAGGTAGAGGATCGGCTGAGAGTCTGCGTGAATCCTCTGCAGTTCGATCGTTAGCTTGCGAAGCACGTCCGACCAGCAGGCACTGCAGTGCTTGCGATTGCTCATGACATGGTGAAACGGCACGAACATCGGAGCGTGTCCCGGTCGCCCGCGCAGGTCGTCTCGCGGCTGGAGCGTCGCCACCGAATCGATGAGGGCGTACGCCAAGGCGTCGGCGCTGCGTGTGCTGGGTGTCGCCGGAGTCATTGGCACGTTGCTGCTCCCGTGTCGCCGGCAATCTCGGATTGGTCAACCCCAGCTGCCGCAGGCCGGGGCTGCCGCGAAGTGTTGACGCGAGGCGGCAAAGGCGGATCTCCTTGTCCGTCTCCCAACACCAGGCCGCGCCGGCCGCCGTCTTGATGACCTTCTCCTTGATGGCGCGGTCCTTGGCGTCCATGAACGGACTCACGATGTTCAAGGGAACCGGTGAAGCTCCAGCGTCGAGCAGCAACACATTGGGGAAGCCGGCCGCCGTCTTTGCGTCGAACTTCAGTGGTTTGATGAAGGCCTGCCCTTGACGCGTCAGCTCTTCGATCTGCGGCAGTTCGTACAGGCCGTCCAGCGGTATCCATTGGTCGGTCACCAGCATCAAAGTCAGCGAATCGACCTGATAGGTGTGCTCGCGCTTCGCGTAGATCAGCGCGGCCATCACGACGTGGGGCTTGTGCTCGACGTCGGCGTCGACGGCCTGGAGGATCGCCTTGTATGCGCGCTCAGCCTTCTCCCACGCCTTGTTGTCGATGTAGACGGGCACGTCGGGCATGTGCTTGACTGTCATGCGGCGCCCGTACGTGGTTGATTGGACAGGCAGTGTCAGTTGCCCGATGAGGATGGCCATCTTGAACTGCACATCGTCTTCGGGCGAGAGCAGTATTGCCAGCTTGCGTCGCCTGCGCTCTCCGATCTCCTCTGCGTCCGGAACCCGGAACTGTTCGGGCACGAACAGCCGCTCCTCGAGGGTTCCGCCCTTCACCATGACACCGCGCGCTGCCGCGGTGAGGAAGCGGCTGATCACCGACTGGGACCGGCGGCCCTGCATCGCCGGGTACCACCGGCGCGGTCGTACAGGAAGTGAAGGACTGCGCGCAAGCTCATGCGCTTACGCGGCGCATTGATCGACGGTGGGTCGTCCGCCTGCTCACCGCGAGGTAGCGGCCTGCCCGCCGTGCGCGCCAGCGCGAAAGCGGTTCGGATCTCGACCTGCTCCGGAGCATGCTCGACGATCGCCTCGCCCATGAGTTCGCCAATCCCAGACACTCCGCCCTCGGGCTCGAACGAGTGGCACGCCACGTGGTGCAGGTGGCCCGTGCCGGGCATACGCTTGATCACGAACTCGGCATGCTTCGCGACATACATCTCGACGCCACCTTGCACGCACATGCACCGCGGCCGCTCGGACGAGTCGTACACGCGGGCCAACGCGTCCTGTAGCAAGGGATCGCCGGACGGATAGGTTCTGCCTCGAACAAAGTAGCGGATTTGATCCATGTGACGGCTCCCGGGTTGCGCGCTATACCAAGTCCTTCACGAGCGCCTCCAACGACTGAGGGGGCCGTTCCAAGAGGCGCTTGACCGATCGATTGCTGGCCAGCCCCAGCAGCTGCCCGACCTGCTGCTTGTCCGCGCCCCTTTCCGTCAACCTCTGCGCGACAATTCGGCGAACCGCCTGGGCGGTGAAGCCTTCCCAGCCAGCCCGATGAAGGATCACTCGGTAGGTTGCGATGAGAACCGGGCTGGTAGGCCGGGGGTCACGGACGCTGCGGGGACGTACCTCAAACGGACGGCAATGCTCTGTGAGGAAGAGCGCGCTTTCAGGATCCAGGCCCCGATAGGCTCCCTTCGAACCCAAACCCACTTTGCGGCGGCTTCGCTCCTCGAGGTAGGAGTCGATAGCGGCACAGGCGCGCGCTGAGCTGAAGTACAACGGCCTCGCGTGCCCACCGATCGCGGCTTGCTGGCGAAGTTCTGATTCGCCTCGGACGCTTCCGTCGTGATTGAGATAGTCGCGCACCAGCATCCGAGCGATCTCGAGCGGCTTAGCCCCGGTGCAGAGCAAGATGTAGAGAAGTGCCACATCGCGATTCGGATTGCTGCTGAGCCGGCGCAGACGATGGGCGCCGGCAGCAACTTGCTCATCACCGAACATCGGGGGCGGTGTTGGCCGTCGCTGGTCATTGGGTGAGAAGCCACGCACCGCCTCCATCACCACGGGTGCCGAGCGACGCAGCAGCCCCAGCGAGACAAAGGGAAGATCGTCCAACCCTCGTATGGGACGCTGACGTGAAACCTTGAGCAGCAAGGACTTGATCTGTCGCTCGACAGTCGAATGGCCTTGCCCCCAAAAAACGTACTCCATAGCTGAAGCTGAAAATGCATTCATGGAGAACGAGAGATGAGCAAGAAAGACGGATCGAATCGCCGCGCGCGATACACGGTGGAGTT